>JAEXNA010000016.1 GCA_023447635.1 Vulcanimicrobiota bacterium
GCCATCACCAGCCCCGCCACCATCAGCTCCGCCGGCATCACCGCCGGAAGCGGCCTGCTGGTTCTGTCCGGTCTGCTCGGCCGCTTTGCTTTCGGCCTCTTTGCCTTCCTGAGCCGTAGCCTCTTGCTGATTTTTGGCCTCCTCGGTCTGCTTTTTGGCATCCTGAGCGGGCTGGACCTGGTCCTTCTGGTCCTTCTTCTGGGCGTTGGCGTCGAGCGGATTCTGGCCTTGCTGGCCCTTCTTGTCCGCAGCGCCCATCGGATTCACGCCGCCGGCACCCTGGCCGCCGCCCGCGCCCTGGCCGCCGCCCTGGTCACCGCCGCCCTGACCGCCGCCAGCGCCCTGTCCGCCACCGGCCTGACCGGCGCCTTTACCGCCGCCGTCACCGCCGCCGAAGCCTTTCTTGAGGGCCTCGTCGAGAACGTTCTTATTTTCGCCGGCTTTCTTCGCCTGGTCTTGAGCCTTGGCAGCGTCCTTAGCCGCCTCGCCAGCTTCCTGGTTAGCGTCCTTCTTCTGCTCGCCCTGTTCTTTGGCCTGATCCTTGTTCTGAGCAGCTTCCTTGGCTTTCTCCTCAGCGTCAGTTTTCTCTTGTTTGGCCTGCTCGGCGTGCTTCTTGGCTTCCTGCTCGGCCTGCTTGGCCTTCTGGGTGTGCTCCTGCTCGAGCTTTTTGGCTTCTTCCTGAGCTTTCTTGGCCTTCTCTTGCTCCGACTTACCTTTGGTCTGCTCTTGCTTACCCTGCTGCTGCAGCTTCTGGCCCTGGGTCTGCTGCTGCTTTCCTTGCTGCTGCAGCATCTTACCCTGCTGCTGCGTCGCTTTGCCCTTCTTCTTGAGGGTCTCGCCCATGGCTTTGAGCCCTTTGCCCGAGGCGATCATCGCCTTCCCCGCCGCTGCCGTGAAGGGATTGGACAGAAGGGCGGTGCCCTTTTGGATCAGCCCGTCACCCTTCTGGGACATGCCGATTCCCTTCTGCTCGGTGGCCTTTCCGGATTGCTCCGTGGCCTTTCCAGTCTGCTCGGTCTGCTTACCGGTCTGTTCGGTCTTTTTGCCGGTCTGCTCGGTCTTCTTACCGGTCTCTTCGGTCTGCTTGCCCTTCTGCTCGTTGGCCTTCTCGGTCTGCTGACGCTTCTTCTGAGCTTCGGCCTGAGCTTGCTCTTGCTTCGATTCCGCCGTTTTCTTCTGCGACTGCTGATTCTCCAGCCCTTCCTGGGCCTTGTGCTTGGCGCTCTGCAGGTTGTTCTTGTTGGCGGCCTGGTTCTGCTGCTGCTCGGCCTGGCCGTGCTCTCCGGCCTTTTGACCAAGCCCCTGAGCCGCGTCGCGGTTCTCCATGGCGTTCTTGGCGAAGTCTTGCAGCGCGTTGCCTGCCTTGCCGCTAGCCTCACCCAGACGCTGCTGACCGCCTTTATCCTTGGCCACGCTCATGGAACCGTCGCCGCCGTTGGCAGAAGCTTCACCCGGTCGCGAAATCGATCCACCGCCGGGGTTAGCCGACGCCGCCGCAGCTTCGCCGCCGACATCGCGTCCGCCCGCCTTGGAATCGGCGCTGTCTTTACCGTCCTTGCCCAGCAAAGCGTTGGCACCCTGGTTCATCTTGCTGGCCGGATTTTTGGCCAGAGCATTGTTGGCACCCAGCCCCCCGTTGGGCCCGCCCAGACCGCCGGCCTTGCCGCCGCCCTGACCACCGCCATCGCCGGGCTGGGTGATCATGCCGCCGCCGTTACCGCCGCCGCCATCGTCGTTGGCGGTCGCCTGTCCCGTCTTGCCGGGCTGGCCTTTGCCGTCCTGCTTCCCACCGATGTTCATCAGGTGAGCGGTGCCGCCTTCGCGCGCGGATTCGGCCATCTGGCTCTGCTGCTCTAGCTGCTTGTCGCGCTGGCCGGCGGCGATGATCTCGCGACCGGCAGTACCTTCCTGGCGAACGGAGGTCTGGGCCGTCTGCTGCTGCAGCTGTCCCATCTGGCCAAGGTTCTTCACCTCGGAGGAGTAGGTCTTGCTGCCTTCCTGCAACGACTGTTTGCCGCCGCGCGCCTGTTCGTTCGCGTCCGCCTTGCCGCCGGCGTCGGTAGCTGCGGCAGCACCGCCCCGCATATCCATGCCGCCGCCGGAGGTCACGCTACCGCCGCCTCCACCGCCCTCGTCCCAGGCGCCGAAGTTGACGGCCGGTCCGCCTTCGTCGCCACCGCTCTCGCCGCCGCTAACGAAGCCGTCGTCACGTTGCCCACCAAGACCTTGTCCCTGGGCTAGAGCCTGGACGTTTTCGGCCGCTCCGACGTCGTCGCCGCCCTGGGACGCATCGCTCGTTTTTCCTATTCCGAAGTTGGGTTGGCCAATGCCACCGATAGGTAATGCCATGAAAAACCGCCTTTACGCAGAGTATTGAGAGAAGCGTACCGCCCTGCCCGGGGAATGTCTAGAAATTGGAAAACATGTAACAAATCTGCCGTGAAAACCGGCTCGAAGTTACAGCACGAAACCACTTCGGGTGCGCCGTCGCGCGAAAAGATCAGCTGAGAGAGACGGCTGGGAAGGTCCCCGACTCCTCGATCTCGGGTCGCAGCCGCAGCAGCCAGTCACGGGCGACCCCGTAGCCCGCGTCGAGCTCCAGCGACTTCTCGAAGCTCTCCTTGGCCCGGTCGAGTCGCCGCAAATAGTAGTGGCACAGCCCCATGTTAAAATGGGTCATCTTATGAGTTCCGAACGACCTCAGCGACTCTTCGTAGAAGGTCAGAGATTGGTCGTAGTACTCGAGCCGGAAGAGAATCCGGGCGACCTCGAACGGGATGTCGCGTGTCTCCCCGATGAAGAAGTAGTTTGCCCAGGTCCGTGCCAGAGCCATGAACAGCTCACGCTTGTTCAGGGTCGACAGATCTTCCGTCTTCACTTCCGAGAGCGGCTCGGACAGTTCGAAGAGAACTTCCGGGTCCCAGTTGGACAGCCTCATCATTTCCAGACAGTAGCGGAAACTTTTGTGGCCGGTGCTCGTGCTGAGAGCCTCTCGGAACAGGAAGAAATCCAGAGGTCCCGAGCCATCGATCTTTTCCTCGAAAACCCGCATCGTCCGGGGCCAGCGTTCTTCAGGCAGGCCCATCAGGAAACAGGAGATCTGCAGAACCGAATCGCGAGGAGCGGTATGCAGCGCTCGACCTCCCTGACCCTCCCACCACAGTCCCATGGCATGGAAGTTGACGGTCAGGGAGAAGCAATCTCCGTGAGGCACTGGCAACGGGTCGCCCACGCCGACCAGGTCTTCCCAGCGCGACCAGGCCTTGTCCGCCGTGACCAAGCACATTCTCCCCCCAGAGATCTGGCTGAGCGCCTGGAGACACTTGAGGGGACCGACCGGGAACAAGAACGAGGTGTGGCCCAACCGAGCCCGATACTGCTCGAGTATCTCGTCGTAGTCAGGGCGTCCGTAAGGCGTGCCGCCCGCAGCGTGAAAGCTGTACTCGACCTCGGCGACCATGTGACTCGTTCCGTCCTGGTAGGTGATTTTGGGGATCGCCTCGTTCAGGACCCCATTCTCGACGTTGAAGCAGTCCTGGGTAAGGGAGTCGAAGAGATAATTGGCGACGAAGAATACCGGGTTTCCACTGGGATCGATCGTCTCGCCCGAGACTTCGAGATGAAGCGACGTGTCGTTCTCGACGTCGAACTGCGCCAGGTCAAGCCGCCCTTCAGCGAAGAGCGAGGCGAAAGAAGGGTGCTCGCGCCAGTGCCCCAGGTTGGTGGTGGTGAAATCAGTCAGCACGTAGCGCACCTTGACCGGCAGCACCTTATCCAGGGCTTCGAGGCGACGCAGGATCAAGAAGGCCAGACGGCCTGACCCGCCACCCATTTCCACTACGTGGACAGGCTTCTCCAGGTCCAGTTCACCAGCCTGGGCCAGGTCGTCGATATGCGCCGCTATAAAGTCCGCGTAGGCGTTGGCTATGACGGGATTATTGGTGACATAATGGGGAACAGTGCCGCTGTTCCAGGCCTCGACGCCAGACTTGTGATAGTACTGGCGCTGCCGCTCCCACAGATCAGATTGGGACAGTCGGACAAGAGAACTCATAGCACACCCACCTCATAAGACTAGAAGCCCCTTTTCGAGACTTTGCTGGTGAGCATGGTTTGCGAGGCGCCGAGTTGACCCTTCTCTGGATTTCGCCGGTTCCGGAGTAGGCCAGGGATCGAAAAAGCCGACCGAGCCAGGGCTCTGTTCGGCTTTATCGACAGGAGCAATGCGAGAACTATTCGGGCATCTGCAGTCGGAAGCTCAGGAACTCTAGGCCGGCTACGGCGCGTCCGTTCGAGAGCGGCATGGTCCAGGCGACACGAGCTTCACCGTGGAAAGTCTTGCGTCCGATATTGACCTGGAAGTCGACGCCTTCGTCCTGTTTGGCCGAAGAAGACATAATCAGACGCGCTCCGTGCCGAGTCGACTCGATCAGCGGTACGGCGTTGAACGACTCGCCCCGCTGCCTGCCATGACGGATGGCGATGGTCGCGTTCTCGGGGCTGCGGTTAGTCCCCCGACGCTCGACCTGAGGGTGTACGGGATAAGTCTCTTCCAAAACCATGTGCAGGAGCATCAGCTTCCTCTTTCCTTGAAGTGTTATGCCTAGCTTACCCGACAGAGCTAAATCCAGACTGGAATTAGCTCTGTCGATGTAAACGTCAGGTTAACATTCTCTAGGGGCGTACTAGCCGCGCACCTGAAGTGCCCAGTGGAACACTTCCTCATAGCGAGCGGCCGAACGCTGCCAGGAGAAGTCCTGGCTCATGGCGCGCACCACCGCGTCGGTCCACAGTTGGCTGTCCCGGTAGTCGTGCAGGGCGCGACCGGTAGCGCCCAGCAGCGCTCCCTTGTCGAAGGCGCCGAACAGGTAGCCCGTCCAGTCGTCCTCCAGACGGTTCCTGATCGTGTCGACCAGTCCGCCGGTGGCTCGCGCCACGGGCAGGGTACCGTATCGCATGGAGATCAGCTGGGACAGTCCGCACGGTTCGAAGTTCGAGGGCATCAAGAACATGTCCGAACCGGCATAGACCCGACGGGAAAGATCCGAGTTGAAGCCGATGAAGGAAGCCACCCGGTCGCCGTGATGGGCCGTCCAGCGGTGGATCTCGTTCTCGTACTGATGGTAGCCGGAGCCCAGGAACATCACCTGAGCCGAAGTCAGGCTCAGCAGTTCGGGCAGGGCGTCGAGAATCAGCCGGATCCCCTTCTGGGAATCGAGGCGCGAAACCACTCCCAGCAGCGGGGCATCCGAGCGCTGCGGCAGGCCGACCTGCTCCTGCAGAGCCCGCTTACATTCGGCTTTGCCCAGCGGATGGCCGGCCGAGAAGTTGGCAGCGATAGCGGAATCGGTCGCGGGGTCCCAGGATTCGTCATCGAGTCCGTTGAGGATCCCGACCACCCGGTCTCCCTTATCGCGCAGAACGCTTTCCAGCCCGAACCCGTACTCGGACGTCCGGATTTCGTTGGCATAGGTGGGGCTGACGGTGGTGACCACGTCGGCAGCGTAGATAGCCTGCTCCATCAAGTTCAGCGGGCCGACCGCGTCGTACACGCCGATCAGCGGCCACTTGGTGTTGCGGACCAGCCCCTGGTGAGCGATGTTGTGAATGGTAAAGACCAGCGCCGCCCGGTTGAAGGACGCCCAGTGCAGCCGGATCGCTGCCGCCGAATGCCAGTCGTGCGCGTGGATGATGTCCGGCTGCCAGTCCAGGTGACGGCACGCCTCCAGGGCCGACCGGGCAAAGTAGATGAAGCGCTCGGCGTCGTCGCCTTCGCCGTAAGCCTGGGCGCGGCTTCCGAAGAAACGCTGGTTCTCGATGAAATAAGCGTCCTGGTCCGGGGCTCGCCAAAGCTGGCTGTCTTCCATGTGCCAGTCCATGGGGACGGCAAAGTTGTCCAGCGCTTTTTCCAGGCCCCATTTTCCGGGGTCGATCGAGCCGTAGCGGGGCAGCATCAGCTTCACGTCCATCCCTCGACGACGCAGAGCCTGTGGCAGGGCGCCCGCCACGTCGCCCAGGCCTCCAACCTTGATCCATGGTGTGGCCTCGGCGGCCAGGAATAGTACCTTCATGGCGCTGATGTTTTGGGAGAGTCCTTTCGCCTCCCTCCTTAACTTGGAAGAGGGAGCTCCTGAGACGACGATCTCCGCCGCGGCCGCCCCTCCTTTCAGGCAGGCCAATCCCGCCTCTCGCGGAAGTCGGCGCCCATGTTGCAGGACAAACGGTTAGGATTTATCGGCTCGGGAATCATGGCGGAAGCTATCATCCAGGGGCTGCTCAAACAGGGGCTGGTCAGCCCGCAAGCGATCTGCTGTTCGGACCCCTACGTAGCGCGCGGCAAAGAACTGGAAGCCGCCTACGGCGTACGCAGCACGACGGACAACGCCGAAGCCGTGGCCGGCGCCGACATCGTGGTGCTTTCCATCAAGCCGCAGGTGCTGCCCGACGTCGCCCCAACCCTGGTCGGCAAGCTCAACGAAAATCAGCTGCTGGTCTCGATCCTGGCCGGCGTCGACAGCCGCACCCTGCGCAAGGCGTTTGGGCATCAGGCTATCATCCGCACCATGCCCAACACACCGGCTCGAGTCGGACAGGGGATGACGGTGTGGACCGCCACCCCTCAGGTCAACGGGGACCAGCGCGAGATGGCCCAGGCCATGCTCAGCGCTCTGGGCCAGGAGATCTTCGTCTCTCGCGAAGGCGACCTGGACATGGCCACCGCCCTCTCCGGCACCGGCCCGGCTTACGTCTTCCTTTTCATGGAAGCGCTGATCGACGCCGGCGTTCATATGGGGTTCTCCCGCCGGGTGGCCGAGCAGTTGGTGCTGCAGACCGTCAAAGGCTCGGTCGATTTCGCCCTGCAGGCCGACACCCATCTGGCCGAACTGCGCAATCAGGTCACCTCGCCGGGCGGCACCACGGCCGACGCTCTGTACCACATGGAGAAGGGCGGTCTGCGCACCGTGATGTCCAAGGCGGTCTTCGCCGCCTTCAAAAAATCTCAGTCCCTTTCCGCCCTGGCCTCGGAAGAGGACGACGAGGACTAACGTCCCCCCCTCGCCGTCCCCATGTCGCGCTCGGGCTCCCTTTTCTCGGAACTGGCTCTAGGGCGCTATGTGCCTGGAGACAGCCAACTTCATAAGGCACCGCCCTGGGGCAAGGCGGCCTTCCTGGCCGGGATCGGGCTGCTCGCCTTTCGGTTCGAGAGCGCCACGGCGTTTACTGGGCTGGGGCTTTCCCTGGCCTGGCTGGCCTGGCTTTCCGGTCTCTCTCAGGCCAGCTTCTGGCGAACCCTGCGCCCCTTGCTTCTGCTGGCCGCCCTGACGCTGACGAGCAGCGCCTTCTTCCACCCCTCGGTAGCCGCCTGGAACGACCCTCAGTTCTCCTGGATCGGCCTGCACAGGGGCGCTGTGTTCGCCGCCCGACTGTTGGCGATCACCCTTTTGACCACTCTGTTCTTCTTCACCACGCGTCCCGACGACGCCATCTCTCTGGGGGTTCGCGCCATGGCTCCGCTGCGTCTGTTGGGCATCGAACAGAAGGAGCTTTCCCTGCTCGTTCACCTGGCCTATCGCTTCGTTCCCATGCTGACCCGAGAAGTCGAAGAGATGCGCTGGGGGCGACTGGCGCGCAACCTTCCCGCCCCGCGCGGACCGTGGGGCCGAGCCAGAGAAAACACCGACCTCATGGTCAACATTATCGTTGGTGCCCTGCATCGCGCCGAAGCCACCGCGATGTCCATGGAGCAACGCGGCGTGCTAGAGAACTGGCGCCTCGCCCCCCTCAGCGGCGGGCCCGCGCGAAACCTGTGGCCGCTCTTACTGGTCGTTCTGCTGGCCGGAGGCCTCTCGAGCTTCGAGTCGGGCCTGCTCTGAGCCGGGGACCAGCCCGCCGTTGCGACCCCCCGCAAGTCGCCGCCAAGGAGCGAACTCGGCGCCGCCCGAACGTCGCAGCGCTATGAAAGTCGTCTTGAAGATCGCCTACCAGGGCGCCGCCTTCGCCGGGTTCCAGCGCCAGTCGAAGGATCGAACCGTGCAGGGCGACCTGGAAGCCGCGCTGTCGAAGGTCCTCGGTCAACCGATCGCCCTGCAAGGGGCCGGACGTACCGACGTGGGGGTCCACGGCACGGGCCAGGTGGTCAGCTTCAGCGCCGACAGCGTTCCCTCGGCCAACCGTCTCTGCCATAGCCTCAACAGTATCCTCAACTCTTCCCTCGCCGTGCTCGAAGCCGCCCTGCTCGACGACGAGAGCAGCTTTCATGCGCGATACAGCGCGCTTTCTCGCACCTACTCGTACCTGCTGATCGACGGCTGTGGGCCGGGCGAGCCCGTCTTCTGGCAGGGCCGGGCCTGGTGCCTACCCCATCGCCTGGACCTGGACCTGGCCCAGCAGGCCTGCGCTCTGTTCCAGGGAGAGCACGACTTCTCGACCTTCTCTTTCCGGATGGCCGAGATGGAGAGCCGGGTGCGCCGGGTAAGCCACATCGCTCTCACGGCCGCCCCTTCCCCTCCCCTCCTGTCCCCCTTCCCTTCGACTCGCGCGCTGCGACTCTCCATCACCGCCAACGGTTTCCTGCGCCGCATGGTCCGCCTGATCACGGCCGGGGTGGTCGAGGTTGCCTGCGGCCAGCGCTCCCTCGAAAACTTACATGAGCGCCTGTGCTGCCTGGATCCCACCCGGGCTCCCCACCCGGCTCCTCCAGAGGGGCTGTACCTGGAGCATATCGCCTACGACCCTGATCCGTTCGAGGAGCATCGCGGAACCACGCGCCATGCGACAGCGGTCCTGAAATCCCGCCACCGCCTCAAGTTCTGAGTACCAGGATTGGAGGGGAAGAGAGGGAACGTCCTATCCCTTCACCTGCGGCTTCCGCCGGGCAATACGAACTTCGGGAGAGTGACCCAAATGACCAAACCCAGCGAACAAGATCTCGTCACGGCGGCTCTGGCTATCGGCCAGGCAGCGGCCGACTGCTCGCCCGAAGAGCGGGAGCAGATCAAAAAGCTGTACGAGCAGGTCGCAGCGTTCGCGGAGTCCCAAAAGAACAAAGGCGTGGTCATCGACCGTTCGGCTTTTTTCGCGGCCGGACTGATCTTCCACCCCTCGCTCTCGAACAGCGCGGTCAAGGACGCTGCGGTCAAATATGTCGACCTCGATGTCCTGTTTGTAAGAGAGCTTAGCCACAGCTAAACTCGAACCCCTCCCATCGCCTCTTTCCGGCCAGGAAGCCCGGGCTGGCGGGCGCCCTCCTCGAATTGAAAATCTTCCAAGATTTCAAGTTTTTCTGCAGGACCTTTTTCAAGCCCGTCAGAATTTTCTTCTAAATCTTTTGGAAAGGAGGGCTGTGAAATGGCCTACACTTCGATGGAAGGCGCCATCATCCTGAAAGGGACCCGCCACGGCCTGCTGGCCTCGGTCCGCGAAGACGCGGACTGGAGAGAGGTTCTGCGCGAGCTCTCCGGGGTCGCCTCCCTCAACGCCGAATTCTTGAAAGACGCCCAGCTGGTCATGGACTTTGGCTGGCGCGAGCTTAGCGAAGAGCAGTTCGATGCGATCATCGCGGTCATCAAGGCTCAGGGCCTGGGCTGCAACGGTATTCTCAGCACCTCGCTGAACACTCGAACCATCGCCGAATCGCGCGGCTATCGCGCCATCATCGGCCGACTGGGTTTGGCTCAGCATCAAGGGCGCCGACTGCGCCGCGACCAGGAAGCTGCCGCCAACGCCGCCGCCATCCCGGCCGCTACGGCTCCGGTTCCCGTGGTCAGCTCTTCGGCCGCCGTCGAAGCGCCTGTTGCGAACGCAGCCCCCGCTCCCGTGGACGTCGCACCGGCGGCAGAAACGCCCCCCGTCGCCGCCGCTCCGGTGGACACCGTGGCCGTGGTCCCGGATGCCCCCGTCAACGCGACCCCGGAACCCAATATCGCCAACGTTCCTAACGTCAGTCTGGCCCAGGCGCAGGTCGCTTCGGCCGAACTATCCGCCGAGCTCAACGACCCGTCGATCGCTAGCGGCCTGGTCATCTCGCCTCGCCCCGCGCCGGTTGAACTCGCGAAGGCCTCGATCGAAGACAGCCTCGAGGTGCCGCCGGTCGAAGAAGCCTCGATCGAATCCGTGCCGTCGAGCACCTTCGACAGCTCTGACCCAGTGATCGCCAACCTGCCCGCCATCTTCGATAGCAGCGAACTGGAAGGTTCGCGCGTCTTCACTTCGTCTCAGGAGCCGGGCATCCACGTCCCTCACTATCAGGACGAAGAGCCTACCCTGTACATCCGCAAGACGCTGCGCTCCGGCCAACGGGTCGTCTTCGCGGGCAACGTGGTGGTGATCGGCGACCTGAACCCTGGGGCTCAGATCGAAGCCGACGGCGACGTCATCGTGCTGGGTCAACTGCGCGGTTCGGTGCACGCCGGCTGCGAAGGCGACGAGGAAGCCACCGTCATCACCTCTAGCCTGCGCGCCACCCAGTTGCGCATCGCCGACCGTTTCTACAAAGCCGACAGCGGCAACCGCTTCTTCAAAAAAACTCCTCCAACCGGGACACTGCGCGCCCGACTCGACGGCGATACCGTCGTCGTCGAAGCGCTTCCCGTGCGCTAGAACCGCAGAAAGGGCAAAACACGTGGGTAAAGTCATCGTCGTTACCTCAGGAAAGGGCGGAGTCGGTAAGACCACCGCTTCGGCGAACATCGGAGCGGGGCTGGCCTCGCAAGGTCGTTCCGTCGTCATCATCGACACCGACATCGGTTTGCGCAATCTGGACCTGGTTCTGGGCCTGGAAAACCGCATCGTGTTCGACCTCGTCGACGTCGTCGAAGGCAAGTGCCGCAGCTTCCGCCAGGCGCTGATCAAGGATAAGCGCTTCGATAACCTGTTCATCCTGGCTTCGGCTCAGAGTCGCGAAAAAGACGCGGTCAAGCCCGAGCAGATGAGAAAGCTCTGCAAAGAGCTCGAAGACGCCTTCGACTACATCATCCTCGACTGCCCCGCCGGCATCGAGATGGGCTTCAAAAACGCCATCGCCGGCGCCCACGAAGCGATCGTGGTGACCAACCCCGAAGTCAGCGCCGTGCGCGACGCCGACCGTATCGTTGGCCTGCTCGAAGCGGCCGAGATCAAACAGATCCGGCTGCTTCTCAACCGCGTTCGCCCCGGCATGATCCAGAAGGGTCAGATGCTCTCGGTCGACGACATCCAGGAGTTGCTGAGCATCGACCTGCTCGGTCAGGTACCCGAAGACGAGCGTATCGTTCACTCTTCCAACCGCGGCGAACCGGCCATCCTGGACGCCAAGTCCAAGGCCGGAATGGCCTACCGCAACGTGGTGGCTCGAATTCTCGACCCCGCGGTGCCGATGAACAGCCCCGACACCTCGATCTGGAGCAAGCTCCGCCGGGTGTTCACCGCCGACCTGGGCGCCCAGGTCGGATAGAACAAGGAGGGTCGCATGAACGCTTTATTGATGAAAATGCCCGTCCTGCGGGGCTGGTTCGCTCCCAAAGAAGACTCGCGCGGGGCGGCCCGCGACCGCCTGAAGAGCGCCCTGGTGGGTGATCGCCAAACGGTGGCGCCTCAGCTGATGTCGTGCCTGCAGAAAGATATCGAAGACTGCATGTCGCGCTATCTTCGGGCCGACAAGGAGCACTCGGTCTTTAAGATCGTCGACAAGAACGGCAAGATGACGCTGTCGGTGGAAGTGCCGGTGCTGCACATCCTTCGCCAGGGCTCGCTGCCCGAAGAGACCATGCGAGACGAGGTTGAGGAAGAGTCCGTCGAGCTCAAACTCTCGGGCACCAAACTGCGCAAAGGGCGCAGCCGCCGTAACCGCTCGGTCGAAACCGAGTAGTCCGATAGACCCCGCTTCCCCGGAACGACCTCAATCCTACGATTGGGGTCGTTTTTATTTTCCCGCAGAACCCCAAGGGAGCTAAACCGGTCGCAAACCTTCCGAGCTCGAGTGGGAGAGAACCGGCCTGGCTATTGCTATGAAACTAGCAATTCTCTCGAGGGCTAATCCCTGACGTTAAGCCATCCGAGAGAAGGGAACACGGAAATCCCTCGAACTGGAAAACGTGGACGCCCCCTCTGCCAAGGAGACTACGGAAGCTCCTTTCCTGCTGAGCCTGAGCCTGGTCAATGACGACCCGGCTCAGCTCATGGTGCAGCGCCGCCTGCTGGGGCGCATCGCCGAGGTGGTGGCGTTCCAGTCGCCCCTGGAAGCGCTGGTAGCGGCAAGAACCCGCGCTCTTCCGCCCAACCTGATCACGGACTTTCATATGCCGGGGATGGACGGCCCCGAACTGGCCCAAGCCTGGTGCGACCTGGTGCCTCAAGCCAAAGTGCTGGTCGTTTCGGCCAGCCAGGTCTCGCCCGCCGAGCAAGCGCGCACCGACGCCCTGCCTACCGAAGCGGTTCGCCTGGTCACCTCTTACCGTATTCTAGAGCTGGTCGACCACGCCATGGGCTGGTTTGCCCAACCGGTGGAGACCCAGGACAGCACCGACCCGACCGAGACCGAGCTGGTTCTCGACCGAACCGTGCTGGAGAAGTTGGGAAAACTCGGTGGAGAAACCTTCGTGGCCAAAACGGTCGCTCGCTTCAGCCAGTCGGCGCCCGAAAAGATTCAGGCCATCGCCGAAGCGCTGGGCCGCTCGGACCTGGCTCGGATGCACGAGCTGTCGCACTCTCTTAAAGGCTCTTGCGGACTGGTGGGGGCGGTAGCCCTGTCCCAGGCTGCCGACGCCATCGAATCGGCCACGGCTCCGGACCTTCCCGAGCCCGTCTCCGGAGAACAGTTGGCCCAAGACGTCGATCGTCTGCGCGCGGAGAGCTTGGCTGTCCTGGCCCAGCTGGAGCAGTTTCATCTCTGAGACGCCGAGCCGGAAGGAGCGAGGCCTTCTGCTACTTCACCCTCGTGCGCGCCGCCATAAAGAGCTCGACGCCTTGCTGGAACGGCTGAAAGCCGCCTTCGATCTCGAGATCGGGGAAAGTCTCTATCCGGGGCACACGGTCGAGCTTTGCCAGGAACGTCTTCAGGACTTCCGCGGCGTCGTCCTGAGCGCCGGCGGGGACGGCACCTTCCACGAGGCGGTCAACGCCTGGGCCGCTCTCGGCTTCCCCGAGGGGCCACGCTTCGCCCCCCTTCCGTTGGGTACAGGCAACGACTTTCTCTTCAGCGTGGATCCCAGGCTTCGCCAGATCCGGTCGTACCTGGACTACCCGTTGACTCGATACGCTCAGGCCGATCTGGGGCTGGTCTGGTATCAGGACGAATCGGGTCCCGCTTCTCGCTACTTCTGCGTCGGTGCTACGGCGGGCTTCTCCGCCAAGGTCACCTTCCTGCGCGCCCGGCTGGCCGAACATATCCCCGGCGCGGTGTCCTACCTGGTGGCGCTTTTCGCCTCGCTGGGCAGTTGGAAGAACACCTGGTGTCGGGTGGAGGGGCCGGAGCAGAGCTTCGAGGACACTACGTTTTTTGCTCTCAACTGTGCTAACGTCAAGTTCTACGGGGGAGGGATGGTCAGCGCCCCGCGCGCCCATCCGTTCGGCGGCAACCTGCAAGGGGTGGCTATGAACCTGACCTTGCCAGAAGTCTTCCGGGCCCTACCGCAGAATTTCCGAGGCAACTTCGACGCCGTTCGCAACGTGCGACAGTTCCCCATCGACGGTCCGCTGACTCTGACCACCGGTCGGCCCTGCCAGGTCCAGGCCGACGGCGAGCCGCTGGGCCAGACACCGATGACGGTCGAGTGTCTGGCCGGCCGACTGCCCGTGCTGCTCCCGAATCTTCCCTGACAACCAGGGCCTCCCTTGTTTAGGCGCCGGCCGGAGCCGCCGCCGGGTCGAGCGCTTCGATCTGTTCGCCGCGCGCCCACTTCTTGAAGGCTGAGCGCTGCGACCGGTTGCCCACCACCGCGATCTTATCGCCCGGGATCAGGACGAAGGCCGGACCGGTCTCCTCTTTCAGCTTCCCGTCGCGAATCACGGCCACGATGGAAGCCCCCGTAGCGGTTCGAATCCCCAGTTCGTCCAGTCGACCCGTCCGGTCGGCGGTCAGGTCGACCCACTGCATGCGAAGCCCGGCCAGGTCCTCGAGTTTGGTCAAGGTCGACCCGACCCGGTAGTGGTTCTGGCGAACGCCGTCGATGATCGAGTGCGCCTCCATCTCTTCATAGTCCAGCCGAAGCAGCGCCTGGTGGACCATCTCCAGGCCCGTCTCGAGCGGGGCCAGCACCGCCTCGTCCACACCGATCTCCTGAAGTTCCAGCAGATGGTCGGGGGTGACGGCAACCACCACCACGGCGGGTCCACCCATCGCCTTGAGTCGCTCGGACACCGTGCGACTGGTGAAGCGGTCGGAAATCGAGACGATGATCAGGGCGGCCCTGGCCAACTCTAATCGGTCCATGACGTCTTCCGAGGTCGCCTCGGCGCAGAGCGCCTCGAAGCCGGCCTCTTTGGCCTGCTGGATCCGCTCGAAGTCGGAATCGAGCACCAGCGGGGCGTGGCCGATCTGGGACAGCAGTCCGCCGATGAAGCGACCCTGCTCGCCGTAGCCGATCAGCACCGGGCGCGCGGTAGCCTTGGGGCAGGCGTCAGCTTCGGCCACCGCCGGTTCGCTGGACTGTCCTCGCCACCAGTTGTAGAGCCGAAACGCGGGGCTCGACGAGAACGGTGTCAGCGCCATAGTCACCACGGCTACCGAGATCACGATGTAGTAGACGTTTTCGTCGAGTCCGCCCGACTCGCGGCCTACCCGGGCCAGCACGAAGGCGAACTCACCGACCTGCGGCATCGACAAGCCCACAGCCAGCGGAATGATGCGGCTGTAGCCAAAGGCGCGAGTGATCACCGCCATCAAGAAACCCTTGCCGACCAGAACGGCAACGACCAACCCCAGCACCAGACCGATGTGCGACCACAGGAACGAGGGGCTCAGAATCAAGCCGACCGAGGCGAAGAAGATCAGAGAGAACACTTCGCGCAGCGGAATCATGTCGCTGAGCGCGTCGTGACTGTACTCCGAGCGGCTCAAGACGATGCCGGCCAGGAACGCTCCGAAAGCGAACGATAGCCCCACCACGTAGGTGGCGTAGCCGACGCCCAGTCCGATTCCGACCACCACGATGATGAACAGTTCGCGGGATTCCCAGCGCACCACCCGAGCGATCAGCCAGGGCAAGAAACGCGTGCCCACCAGCAGCATGAAGCCGACGAACAGGATGGCGCGAACCAGCGCTACGCCCATCACCGACATCCCCTTTTCCAGGTCGCCGATGGCCGGCAGCAGAATCATCATGGGGATGACCGCGATGTCCTGGACCACCAGAATCCCCAGCATCACCTTCGAGGAGAGCGTTTCCATCAGCCCTCGACTCATCAAGACCTTGAGCACCACCATGGTACTCGAAACCGTGATAAGCGCGCCGAACCAGATCGCCTGCTGAACTTCCCAGCCCACCATGCGGCCCAGGAAGTAGCCAAAGCTGCCCACGGCCAGCATCTGTAACGGGGCGCCTATCAGCGCGACGTCCCAGACCGGACGTAACTTCTCGGCCGGGAACTCGAGACCGACCGTGAACAAGAGAAGCGCCACGCCGATGTCGGCCAGCAGTTCAATCTCGTGCAGATTCTGCACCGAGGGGCCCGAAGTTCCCGGACCCAGGATGACCCCACCGACGATGTAGCCCAGAATCAGGGGGAACCCCAGTCGCTGAGCGACCAGGGCGCAGACCAGACAGGCTACGAGAATAAGAGATATATCACCAGCAATACCCATAGGCCGCTCGCCTTCTCCCCCCCAGCAGCAATCTCATCCCGGGCCAAATGAATATTTGATCCCATGTCAAGGGGTGTCAAGATTTCTTAACGACCCCGACATTTCTCCGGGCCTTCCGGGTAGCGCCATCAGGGCTGACGCTCGGTCTGCCCTCGGGCCTCTTCGAAGGTCTTTTCGAAGTTCAGTTCGGCCACGAGCTTTCGCAGGCGCGCCATCTGGTCGGCTCGCTGGGCCTGCAGATCAGCCTGCTCTATCACCAGCCGAGCCAACTCGTCTTCTTGCTGCTCTAACTGCTCGACATAGCGCGAGCGCAGGCGAGCTTCGTCGTGACTCTGGCCCAGGGCGCCCAGGTTCTGGCGCAGACGCGCCTGGGACGACTCGATCTGACTGATCTTCTGGCGATTCGCGTTTTCCTTGGCGCTCACCGCAGATGACTCTTTGGCGATCGCCCCGACCTTCTCCAGGAAGTCGGCCATCCCGGCGTGGCTGCGCGACGAGTGCAGGATCGCCAGGACCCAGTTGGCGTCGCCGTTGAGCAGCGAGTGGCTTTGATGATCCTCGACCCTGACCTTGACGGGGAACTCGGTGGTGGCGCGGGGCGGCAGGGTGACGGCGAAGCGCCAGTACGAGCGACTCTCCGAGACCGGCTCCGGGGTGTTGATCCGCTTCCCCGGCGCGATCGGGTGCTCTAAAATCAGCTGCTTGATCTTGTCCGACTTATTGCTGAATTGATAGGTCGTCGTGCTATAGCGAGCCGTCCTCTGGGTCCAGATGTTCGAGGCGAAAGTCTCCATGATGACCGTCTCGTCAGACTCCTCCTCGGTCCTGGCCTCGACCGCCAGATCCACCGCGTAGGGGATCATCCGCTCCTCGTCCGGGCCCAGCGTGTCCAGCATCGCTTCGCCCGCGTACACCTCGTCCTCATAGACGGTCAGCGGTCCGCCTTCCAGGGTCAGCCCCGTGGTGTTACGGAAGTCGATGATGGCAAACGGGTTCTCCTTGCGGTTGGCCTGGTTGTAGAGGATCTTACGCTGCCCTTCGAACGGGCTGCCCACGATCGGCACCAGGGCCGACTGGTTGCGCAGCACGGTGACCGGCTGGTCGATGCGATACTCGAAAAGCTGGCCCACCGTCTGAGCCACCGTCTCGACCTTTTGCGAGGTCGACATCATCTGAGCTCGGGAGGGAGCGGGTGGAGCCATCGGCGCTGGCATCGACATCATGGCGTAGTCGGCCATCGGCTCGGGCGCGGACTCGCTAAAGAGGTCGTCAGACTCACTTTCAAACATTGCTCCGAACATTCCCGACCCTCCCAGGGCCCGCGACTTGGCCATCATCGCCCCTTCGGTCATCACCGGTCCCGCCGACGACTCTCGCTGGACCTCGATCTCCGTGCGTCGCAGGTAGCGCGGTGAGTAGAGGTCGTGGGTGAAGCTGATCGGCAGACCGCTGACCAGCGACAGCGTGACCTCGTTCCAGTCCTCGTCCTGCGGGTTGTCCACCAGCGCCCACCCTTGCAAGTACGGCTGCGAGCCTTCCTCGGAGGAGACCGCCATCCGATAGGAGGTCTTCCAGATCGGGCACTCCACGACATAAGAGATAGAAAGCTTGCGCTCCCCTTCGCCTCTGGCGAACAGCTTCAGGTGTTTGGTGTCGCGCTTGGTCGCCTGGAGCAGCGTCTCGAAGACAAACTTCAGCTCGCTTTTCAGGTGTTCGTCCAGGTAGCGAACGTTCGAGATTTCGTGCAGGTCGAAACCGTGCAACGCCCCGCCTTCATCGAAGATGGTCAGCCGCGCTACGCTCGCCACTCCACCAGCCGTCTGGATCTGGCGCTCCTCTACCCCCACCACCTGGCCGGCCACCATCCGGTTGCCCGCACTGACCATGACCGAGGCGCCCCGAATGGCGCCCAGCAGGGCGGCTCCGCCCCCGTGCGAGGGGATATTGAGGGAACTTTCCTCCAGCATTCGAGCGATCGGCTTCTGATTGTCGTAAGAGACCGAACTGACCGTGCCGCCGCTCGAGTCGAAGACCGTGAGCGACTTCAAGACGTCGTTCATCTCCTCGGCTTTGAAGCCCAGATTGACCTCGTCGTGACCGCTGACGTTGGCCTGACGTTCAAAGTAGCCCACGCCGTGCTTATACAGGACGACTCTGGTGATTTCTGACATTGCGCGCACCCCCGGGGGAAAGTTAAGACCGAATTCTCACCCGGTTGGAAGGCGCCTTCTTGGGACGGTGAGAGGCCGTCGGCAGAGACCCCGACCATGGAGGGCGGTTTCCGGCGAGGTCAAAGTTCCCCCATTGTGATCTTCCGCGACCTCCTCAACTTGCTCAGGCCGTCCCTTCCCACCCTTCCGACCGACGAGCGACGCGAGACCATGCGTCTGCGCTGCGAGATGGGGGCGCTGGCCAAGGTGGACGAGGGCATGCATTTCGTGACCATCCAGGACGTGACGCTGACCGGACTTCAGCTCGAGATGGACACCCCGCTCAAACCGGAACAGACCCTGGTGCTGACCCGGGACGAGTTCGGGTGCCCGCTCGAGGCCACCGTCATGTGGTGCGAACCCGGCAAGGACGGCAAGCGGCACCGCCTGGGGCTGCGCTACCAGGCCGACCACGACATGCTCTGTCGCTCCTGGCTGAAGCCCGCCCTGAAGCAAGCCGGTTTCCAGGCCGAGTTTCCCGGCGAGAAGCGCAAACTCGTGCGCATCGCCGGGCGCGTCGACTGCGAACTGAAAGGGCTGACCGGCGAGACCTACACCGGGGCCGAGATGCTGGACCTGTCGCTGGGAGGGGCGCTGGTCGAGTGTGGGATGAGCTTCCCCGAAGGGCTGACCATCGAGTTCGAGACCTCGCCGCTGGGCGGCCTGCCGCCTCTCAAGGGGCTGGCCAAGATCGCCTCGGTACAGCCGCTGGAGGAGAAACGCTGGCGCTACGGTCTGCGCTTTACCGAGAGCAAGCCGGAAGTGGTGCAGAAATATATGGCTGGCATGCTTAGCTCACACGGCCAGCGATAGCTCTCGGCTGACGTGTCAATCCGCCTCGGACTGGGAATGTAGGGTCCAGACTTACCGAGGAGTTCCCACCAGCCATGACGAGCAGCAACCCCGCTACCGGCGAAACCATTCGCGAGTACCCCACCATGACCGACGTCGAGGCCGCCGAAGTCCTCGAGAGCGTGCATCAGACCTTCACCTCCTGGCGCTCGACCGGCCTGGCCGAGCGGAAGGCGCTGATGCTCAAGGCCGCCGCGCTGTTAGAAGAGCGCAAGGAAGAGTTAGCCGATCTCGCCACCGCCGAGATGGGCAAAGTGCGCAAAGAAGGCATCGCCGAAGTAGAAAAATGCGCCTGGGTGTGCCGCTACTACGCCGAAGAAGCCGAGCGGATGCTAGCCGATCAAGAGGTCGAAACCGACCAGGTGCGCAGCTTCATCACCTACCAGCCCAGCGGAGTGATCCTGGCGATCATGCCCTGGAACTTCCCCTACTGGCAGGTCTTCCGCTTCGCCGCTCCCTCGCTGATGGGCGGCAACGCCGCCGTGCTCAAGCACGCTTCGAACGTGCCGGGCTGCGCGCTGGCCATCGAAGCGGTCTTCCGCGACGCCGGCTTCCCACCGGACCTGTTCCGCACCCTGATGATCGGCTCGCGCCAGGTCGAAGCGGTGATCGCCAGCAAGCATATTCGCGGCGTGACCCTGACCGGTAGCACCGGGGCGGGTCGCCAGGTGGCCGCTGCCGCCGGCAAGCACCTGAAAAAGACCGTGCTCGAACTGGGCGGCGCCGACCCCTATATCGTGCTGGCCGACGCCGACCTGGAGCACGCCGCCACCACCTGCGCGGCCAGTCGCCTATTGAACTCGGGCCAGAGCTGCATCGCGGCCAAGCGCTTTATCGTGGTCGACGAGGTTCACGACAAGTTCGTCGATCTGTTCACCCAGGCGATGGCGGCCAAAAAGCTGGGCGACCCGACCTCGATGGAGAGCGACATCGGTCCCCAGGCCAACACCGACTTCCGCGATGAACTGCACCAGCAGGTGCAGCACTCGATCGCCAAGGGCGCTCGCTGTTTGTTGGGTGGAGAGGTCCCCGAGGGCAAGGGCGCCTACTATCCGGCTACCGTACTGGTCGACGTCAAGCCGGGCATGCCCGCCTACGACGAAGAGCTATTCGGTCCCGTAGCCTCGGTCATCCGGGTCAAGGACCTGGCCGAGGCGGTAGAGGTCGCCAACGCCTCGGACTTCGGTCTGGGCGGCGGTGTCTTCACTGCCAACGTCGAGCAGGGCACCCGGGTAGCCCGCGAGATGGTTGATACCGGCGCCATTGTCGTCAACGGCTTCACCAAGTCCGACCCTCGCTTGCCCTTCGGCGGCGTCAAAGACAGCGGCTACGGTCGAGAACTGTCGTCGTTCGGCATGCACGAGTTCCTCAACATCAAATCCGTCAGCGTGGCTAAAGTCCCGAGCTAAGCTGGGGAACTGGTGGCTCCGGGCGAGAGGTCGCGCAGGAGAGCGATGGCGTCCCGAGTCACCGGCCCTGGCGGGTGGTCGGAAGGCGAGATCAGATAGAGCGGAAGCTGCTGGCACGGCTCACCCCAGTGCGCGGGATGAAGCTGGACCAGGCGGCCCGCCTGCAGGTCCTCGCCCACCATGTGGAGCGGCATACTGCCCCAACCGAAACCGCCTTTGAGCAGTCCGTGCTTGGCGCCCTGGCCGCCGATACGCCAGACGTTGGCGCCGACCACGCCGACCTGCTGGTCGGTCGACAGGTGCGAGCGGTCCTCGAGAACGATCTGGATATAGCGGCGCAACAACTCCAAGGAGAGCGGTCCCTCGAGCTGGGCCAGGGGATGACTGGGAGCGGCCACCGCCACGAAGTCGACCGCGCCCACCCGGATCGTCTCTAGCGGAACCGGCGATTCCGGCAGCAGCAAGGCGGCCACGCCCAACTGGCAGTTCTCTTCGAGCAGGCGCGCCGTCACTGCGCCTCGCGCCTCGGTGTGGACCGTCAGGGCCAGCCGAGGATGCCGCTTCTGTAGAGCGGCCAGGACCGCGACCAGCCGATCGACGGGGAAGATCATATCGACCACCAGCGAGAAGTGCGCCTGCTCCGGCCCTCCGCCCCAACTGCGCGCGGTAGCCTCTAAACCCCGAGCCTGCCGTAGCAGAGCTCGGGCTTCTGGCAGCAAGGCCTGCCCCGCGTGGGTGAGCACGGGGGTCCGCCCGCTACGGTCGAACAGGGCGACCCCGAGGTGAGCTTCGAGTTGAGCGACGCCGTGGCTGACCGCCGATTGAGCACGATCCAAAGAACGCGCTGCCCCGGAAAACGAACCGTGCTCGACCACCGCCAGGAACGTCTGCATCTGGGCCAGAGTGAACTCTATATCTATCATTTCGATAGATTGTATCACATAAATATCGATTGACTCGATAGAAGACGCGCCGTAGGATCGCCTTATGGATTCTTCGCCTTCCTCGGTATCGAAACGACAGCTGGTCCTGATGATGGGCGCGCTGGCCGCGCTGGGACCGCTCTCTATCGACATGTACCTTCCGTCCTTCCCCGCGGTGGAAAAGGACCTGGCTACCAACGCCGGCCTGGTTGGCGCCACGGTGGCAACGTTCTTCGCCGGGCTGTGCGCCGGGCAGATGATCTACGGTCCCATGAGCGACAGGGTGGGACGCAAGAAGCCGTTGCTCCTGGGCGTGGGCATCTACCTGCTAGCCTCTATCGGCTGCATGCTCTCGATCAGCATCGAGGCGCTGCTGGTGCTGCGCTTCTTTCAGGCCCTGGGCGCCTGCTCCGGCATGGTGATCGCCCGAGCTATGATTCGCGACCTGTTCGAGCCGACCGAGGCCGCCAAAGTGTTCTCGCTGGTCATGCTGACCATGGGCGTAGCGCCGATCCTGGCCCCTATCCTGGGCCAACTGGTCGCCGACGTGGCTGGCTGGAGAGGGATCTTTGCCTTTATGGTGCTGTTCTCGGCAGCCGTCTATCGGGCTGTCGACCGCCTGCTTCCCGCCGACAGCGCCGCCTCGCGTCGAGCCGACCATCGGCCGATCTGGCAGCGCTTCGCCTCGGTGCTCTCTGACCGCAACTTTGTCGGCTTCGCTCTGTCCGGAACCTTGATCCAGGGCGGCCTGTACGCCTATATCACCGGCTCGCCCGACCTGTTCATCAAGGAGATAGGCCTCTCGCCCAAGGCGTTCAGCGTCCTTTTCGGACTCAACGCTTCGGGGCTGATCATGGCTTCGCAGCTCAACGCCTGGCTGCTGAACCGCTACTCTTATCAGCGAGTGCTGGCTCGCGCCCTGCAGGTCGCCGCCCTGGCCGCTCTCGTGCTGGCCGTCATGGGCCTCAACCATAGCGGCGGTATGCTGATCGTGGCGCCGCTCTTTGTCTTCATCGCCTCCCTGGGCCTGGTCTTCCCCAACTCGACGGCCGGCGCGCTGTCGCAGCAGGGTCACCAGGCGGGAACCGCTTCGGCCGTGTTGGGCGTGATCCAGTACGGCGGGGCGGCGCTTGCCTCGGCCACGGTGGGCGTCCTGCACGGCTACACCAGCGCTCCTCTGCAGGTGACGATCGGGATCTGTGGCGTGCTTTCGCTACTAGCCTTCTTCTGGCTGTTGAATTCGCCCCGGCCCGCCCCGGCGCCGATCAGCGCGCGCTAGCTGGTCCTAAGCGGGCAGGAGGACGCGGCTCGGTTAAGTATTCCATCGGCTGAAACGACGAGGAACTCGCCGTTTCGAGGAGTGAGAAGAGATGCCCGAACGCCTGTCCTACCCCGAGAACCTTCGCGAGCCTTCCCGCTGGTGGCTCAAGCCGCTAACCGGCGCCGTCCTTCTCATCACAGCGCTCGGCGCTCTGACCATGACCAACGACGGCTGGGAGCCGCCCGTCGGTAGCGGTGTGGTCGGCTGCGAACATCGCCAACTCCCCGAGTTCGATGGAGTGGAAGCCTGCGGCTCTATCGACGTTCAGCTGTTTCAGGGAGCAGAAACGAGCGTCAAAGTCGAAGGAGGAGAGAACCTCCTGGGCTACGTCACCACCGAGGTTCACCGGGGCGTTCTGCGCGTCGGCACTCGCCGCGCCCGCTTCACCGCGAAGACGCCGCTGGTCGTCAAAGTGACTCTCCCCCACCTTCGGTCCCTCGAGGTCTCGGGTTCCGGAAGCCTGCTGGGGCAGTCGGCCCTGCAGAGCGAGTCGGTCCTGCTGCGGGTCAGCGGATCGGGAGAGCTGACGGTGAACGGGCAGTTCAGCAACGTCGTCGCCGAGCTCTCCGGGTCGGGCGATTTAACCGCCAGCGGGCGCACGGAGAACCTGGACATCGACCTGGAAGGCGCCGGCGCGCTTCAGGCTCAGGCCCTGCGCGTGGATGGCGCGTGCCACGTCGACCTGGGCGGTTCGGGAGACTGCTTCGTCTGGTCCGAAGGCTCTCTGCGCGTCTACCTCGACGGCTCCGGCTCGGTTCGCTACCGCGGTCAGGCCGCCCACATCTCGTCGGAGATCGAAGGTTCCGGCAACCTCGGCGTGATGGAAGAAGAGCGTTCCTGGCTCTGACCCGTTACAAAGCGCGGCCAGCGTGACCGCGCGCTTCCCTCACGGGTGACGACCGTCACCGATCCTCTCCGCCACAACAGCTAGGATAGGCCTACGGAGCCCCGCCGCTCCGGAACCCACCCTCAAAGGAGTCCTAGCTTTCCTATGCCTTTTTCCTCCAACGCCCCCCGGCCCCGTCACCTGTTCAGTGTCGAGCCCCAGGGATTGGCCAGGGACCCCGCCCTCTCTTCACCCGACCTGTTCTGGGCCAGCCGCCTGGGGCTGGGTCAACCGGAAGCTTTGTTCGAGCAGCCGAAACCGTCCACCCTACCGCCCCGGCCCTACCACCTGAACGGCGGGCCGACCACGATCGAATTTTTCTCCTTCTCGGGCGAGCTGTGGGAGGAGCAACTCCCGGCTTCTCTGCGGCGAGCCTGGAGCACCCAGATGGAGCTGTCTCTTCCCGGCTACCTGAATGGGCTGATCCGCAACCTACCGGCCGACCTGGAATCCGGCGAACTCACCGCCCAACTGGCCGGCGCCACCCTGGAGAGTTTGCAGGTTAGCCTGCGTCTGACCAGCCGGGAAAGCGGCGACACCCTGGGAGTGATCGAGCAAGAGTTCTGCCTGATGGATGAAGAGGCCACCCTGGAATACACCCCGGTCGAGGGCGATATGGGCTGGGCCTTCGAGCGCACGATCCTCGAGAATTCGGTTCGTCTGGCCGAACTGATGGGGATCTCCCAGCTTCGCCTTCAGGTCGAGGGGATCCGCGGCTACACCTGGGCCAAGTGCGGCTTCGTTCCCGACTCGGACGAAGATTTCTGGGAGCTGTTCTACAACTTGGAGCAAGACCTGAACCAGCTCGAGCTGACCCCTCGAACCCGCACGGTGGTGAAGAATCTGTTGCAGGACCGACGTCCTGAAGCCGTCTGGGCGCTCTCGGACCTGGAGCGCGTTCGGGTCGACCTGAGGACTCGCCGTACTTCGCTGGGTCGAGCGTTGCTCGATGGCACCTCGTGGGCGGGTGTGCTGAACCTGGACAACCGGGTGGCCCTGGACCGCTTCGAGCGCCACCTGCGTCGCCAGGGATAGAAAGCAAGGTCTCGGGGATGCCCTCCCTGAGGCTCCGGCGACTCTACCAGGATGAGGACTGTCCGGGGCGGGGCGGGGCGGCATAATCGTAGCAGAGGCAAGCACGGCGAGCAGATAGGTTCAAGGCCAAGCCTTCAAGATAAAACAGGAAGAGACCTCGACCCCAGGTCGGCACTGGAAGCGGAACGCTCCAGGCTACAGCTGGCCCGTCGATACCCTCTCTTATAGGACAAGGCTCCGACCCGTTCTCGGGTTGGTGACCGAGGACCCTCGGGATACGCACACCTGAGGGTCCTCTTATTTTTGGTTCCGGCGTAATTCCCAGCACCACGCCGCCCATGTTCACGACTTCACCAGGTGAATCGCCGGATTCCCACAGTCCGAGTTTTGTGACCCAGATCCCAACGTGCAGCGATTCACAGCGCGGCGCCCCTCAGGGGAGTTTACTGAGAGTACAGACACAGAATACCGAGGAGCCGCATCATGAAAACCCCATCTCACCTCTCCAAAACACTGGCCGCCGTCATGATGCTCCTCGCGGTCCTGACCGCTCCGGTCCAAGCCGATGTTGGTGGTGGTGCCCCGTCGGCCCTGGGCAGCTACCTGAACCCCTCGGTCACCTATCCGGAAGCCGAATTCCAGCGCTACGTGATCACCAACGGCAACTCGACCCAGGACGTTCGTGTGGTCTACCCCGGCGACACCTGCGCGGCTCGCAAGCTCGACAGCCCCGTCCTGACCGTCAACCCCGTGTTGGCCGGCGAAGTCTTGGACCTGACCAACCTCGCCCGCAAAGAGCGCGGGCTCCGTCCCCTCGAGGTCGAGCGCGCCTTAGAGATCGCCGCCGAGGGCCATGCCACCGAGATGCTCACGCTGGACTACCTTTCCCACACCTCCCCTACTCCCGGCCTCACCACCCCCCAGGAACGGGCCGAACTGGCCGGGTCGCCCGCCGCCCAGGTCAGTGAGAGCCTCTATCAGGGCGCCCTTTCCGAAAGCTCGGCTCGTCAGGTTCTGGACTCCTGGCTGTCGGCCCCGGAAACCCGCCGCAGCCTACTCGAACCGGGAGCCTCTACGGTAGGACTGGGCGTGGTGGAAAAACACGGCAAGGTCAGCATCACCTTGCTGGTCGGCCAGAACTAAAGCGGAAGGAAGCGCTCTCGAGCATCCGAAATCCGTCCCCTTCAGGACCTTCCAGAGAGGCCGGCAATGAGAGGGGACGCTGTGAGCAAAGCGCTGTATCTAGGACGAGACGCCGCTGACGGAGGGCGGGTCGAGATCGACCCCGACCTCTTCACCACCCACGGGGTGCTGCTGGGGATGACCGGCTCGGGCAAGACCGGTCTGGCGCTGAGCCTGCTCGAAGAGATGGTCGAAGCGGGCGTTCCCGTGATTGCCATCGACCCCAAAGGCGACCTGCCCAACCTGGCCCTGCTGTTCCCTGAATTCTCGGGGGCCGATTTTACCGCCTGGACCGACCCCGCCGAAGCGGCCCGGACTGGGATAACGACCGAGGCGCTGGGAGAACAGAAAGCGCAGGGCTGGAAAGCCGGCTTGACCGATTGGGGACTCAACGCCCTGCAGGTTGCCCGCCTAAAACAGAAGCTCGACCTCCGAGTGCTGACCCCGGGCTCGACGGCCGCCCGCCCGATCAACCTGCTCGGCGACTTCCAGCCCCCCGCCCCCGACCTGGAGCCGGAGACCCGCGCGGAATTAGCCTCGGGCATCATCAGCGGACTGCTCTCGCTGGTCGAAAAAGAGGTCGACCCGCTGCGCGACCCGCGCCACGTTCTGCTCACCGCCGTCCTCTCCCACACCTGGGACAAGGGGGCTGCGCTTTCGCTCGAGGACCTGATCACCCACCTGGTGGACCCGCCGTTCCCCAAAGTCGGGGTGTTTCCGGTCGACCGCTTCCTCTCTCCCGACGACCGCATGAAGCTGGCGCTGCAGCTGAACAACCTGGTCGCCTCGCCTTCGTTCGCGGCCTGGAAACAGGGCGAGACGCTGGACATCGAGCGCCTGATGGCCCCGGTCGAAGGGCGCACCCCGGTCAACCTGTTCTACCTGGCCCACCTGGGAGAAAAAGAGCGCCAGTTCTTTGTCGGACGCCTGATGAGTCAGGTGCTGTCCTGGTCCCGTCAACTCTCCGGCTCGTCCTCGCTGCGGGCCCTCGTCTACTTCGATGAAGTAGCTGGCTATCTACCGCCTTACCCGGCCGCGCCACCCAGCAAGGCGCCGATCCTGACCATGCTGAAGCAAAGTCGCGCCGTCGGCGTGGGCCTCTGCCTGGCCACCCAGAACCCTGTCGACCTCGACTACAAAGCGCTCTCGAACATCGGAACCTGGATGATCGGTCGACTGCCCACCCAGCAGGACCAGGCCCGCGTCCGCGACGGCCTGATCTCGGCCGCCGGCGGTCTCAATGCGGCCGAACTCGACGCCGAGTTCTCGAAACTGCAAGCCCGCTCATTTCTGCTGAAAACCCCCAACACGGCAAAGCCACTCACCTTGCAAACCCGCTGGGCGATGAGCTACCTGCGCGGCCCGGTGACTTTGGGAGAGCTCAAAGGCCTGCCGTTGGCCCCCTCGGCAGGGGCCTCTCCCCCCCCCCCGGGGTCTAACCCCGCCGGGCGCCGGCCGG
>JAEXNA010000027.1 GCA_023447635.1 Vulcanimicrobiota bacterium
CGCCAGGGGTTCAGAGGGGTTAACCTCTGCTCTTAAGATAGCTTCTCTAACAAGAACTGATAAGGGACATTTATCCTAGTAGGACCTGTGCTTTTCGTCCCAGTCGCGACCTCGAGTCAAGCGAACGGTCGTCCGCTTTCCTGGGCGACTTCGTGAACTTCGAGTTGGACCGGGCCGGTGAACGCGTCGGGCGACAGGGTGCGCTCGGACTTGTGCTGCTCGCGGAATTCGGGCGACGAGGTCCAGGCGCGGAACTGCTCTTCGGTCTCCCAGAAGGTGAGCACGACGTAGGGCTGTTCGGGCTTGGTGGGACGAAGCAGGCGGTAGGCGATGAAACCGGGCATCTTGTCGACCAGACCCAGACGCTCCTGGAAACGGGCTTCAAACGCGGGGGCGTGGTCGGGATGGACGGGAATGCGATTGCTGACAGTGATCATGGTGGCCGCGTTCGTAGCGAGGCGGGCTGTGTTCCTGTCGGGCTTGTGTGGGTGAGAGGCGGCGGTCGGTGTTCGTGGAAACCGCTGGGATGAGAGTTCTCAGGGTTTGCGGTGCGCTGCTACGTGGGGGGCGGATCTTGATGGTGCGGCATCGGCACGACGGGCGGGAGTACTGGGCACTGCCGGGTGGAGGGGTCGAGGCGGGAGAAGCGGCGGAAGAGGCGGTGGTTCGGGAAGTTCTGGAAGAGTGCGGTCTGGAGATCGAGGTCGAGCGCGCGCTGTTCGACGAGCCTTTCCGGGACGGGCTGTGTCGCTGTTTTCTGGTTCGCTGCGGGGAGGGGGTGGAGGCGCTGCTGGGCTTCGATCCCGAGGAGGCCCATCTGGAGCCGGAGCAGAGGATGCTGCGAGGAGTAGAGTGGCTGGCGCTGGAGGAAATGCGAGAGGATGTCCAGGTGCGACAGGTGCTGACGGCGACGGAGAGTTACTAGCGTAAAGTCCCACGCGGGACCGCACCCCTGGTCCGAGTCGGCGTAGAGTCCCGCGGCGGATCGAGTTGGAGCGTGTTCCAGCCTGACTTTGGGAAGACTGATATGGAACTGGAGGCGCTGATGATTACGCTTTATGGATTCGGGCGGGTTCACCGCGCTGTGATCGGCGAGACGCGGGACCTGAGGGTAGAGTGGGCCCTGCTGGAGATGGATCTCCCCTATCAGGTTTACGGCGTAGACCACACCGCTGGCGAAATGAAAACGGACGAGTTTGCCGAGATCAACTGCCTGAAACTGCTGCCGGTGATTGAGGACGACGGCTTCCGAGTCTCGGAGTCGGGAGCCATTCTGCTCTACTTGGCCGAGAAGTCGGGCAAGCTCATCCCTGCGGACTTCCAGGGGCGCACCCGGGTTGCCCAGTGGTGCTTCTCGGCTTTGACCACGGTGGAGCGGCCGATCTTCGAAATCCAAATTTTGGACAAATTCGGAGGCGACAGCGTGGCAGAGAGGACGCGCCGAGCCGAGATGGTCAAGCAGTCGGAGCGCTGGTTCACCACGCTGGAAAAGCTCTTCGAGAGTCGCCCGTGGGTGGCCGGCGAAGAGTTCACCGTCGCCGACATCCTGCTGGCTAGCGTGTTCCGTGAGATCCGTATGACCGACCTATTGCAACCCTACCCACATTTGACCGACTACTACGACCGCTGCCACGCCCGGCCGGCATGGAAGCGCACTCTCGAAGTCTACGCCGAGCGTCTGGGTGTGGAGCCCGCCGAGATCGCATAGAAGCGGGCACTCGGGCACTCGGCAAGCCCGCACGCGCGCACTCGGAGAGCCCGCGCCGACAAGATAGCTTAGCCGAAGTTGTCCTGGAAGGCGGCGAGGAAGTTGTCGAAATGCTCGCTGTTTTCGCTGGTAGCGGAGCGCTGAGAGGTGGGCGGGGTCGACGGGTTGGCGCGTGCCGCCAGGCCGTTAATGCCCGGTGGGAGAAACTTTTGGCGCTGCTTTTTGACGTTAGCAGCCTCGGCTTTGCGAGTGATGTTGGGCACCACTTGCGCCTCGGGCGAGAGGGTCACTCGGTCGCGGCCGAAGACGGAGTTGGGTACGGCCTGCGCGTCGAGGCGGTCATCGCGCCGGTTCGCCTCGGTCTTGCGAATTTCGGTAACTCGAGGGTCGTGCAGACGAGGGTCGCGCTGTTGGCGATTCTTGAGTTCGGGGTTGCTTTGCTGGGCCTTGAGCCCTTCGGACTCCGCCTTCGAGAGCGGCGCCCCCTGACGTTCGTAAACGCCGTCGCGTCGCTGCAGGCTAGCCTTCTTGTCCTTGACTTCGGGCGACTCGAACTTCGGCTTGGCTGGCGACGGCTTGGCGTTCGCTTTCTCCTTGCCCTTGAGCGGCTGCGCGGAAAGCCCCATAGGGAAACGTGCATCGTGAATCATCGCTCTGGGACCCTCCCTTCTCAAAGCACACCCGCCTGTCTTTCGGTCGACGACCTCGCAGCGCTGGGCGATATGTGTATTTTCTCAGGAAAGTGTTAACTCAATGTGACCATCACGTTGCATGTTTTAACTTTATCCGTTTGACAGGGAGGCTCAGCTTGGCGTTGCGCTGGCGAGATGAGCAAGATTGCTGCTGGCGAGAGTGGCAACGCGGCGTCCGAAAAAACTCTAGCGGTGGAGCATCATCTCGGTGTCGACCTGGACGTCGACGGGGCGTTGGGCCAGAGGCAGCAGAAACTCGCGCAGGTCCCAGGCGGCGCGGCCGATCATGGCGGCGTTGTCGGTGCAGTAGAGCGGCGACGGGAAAGCCACCTTGAAGCGGTGACGCGCGGCCCGTTCCTGAACCAGCGCGCGCAGGCGAGAGTTGCAGGCAACGCCGCCCACCACCGTGATGTGCGACGCGCCATAAGCCTTGGCCGCCCGGATCAGCTTGGTCACCAGCACGTCGACCACCGCCTCCTGGAACGAGGCCAGCAGGTCAGGCAGCAGTTCGGGTTGCTTGCCGCTCTCCTCCCAGTGCCGACGGATCGCCGTCTTCAGCCCCGAGAACGAAAACTCGTACCCCTCGTTCTTCATCGGACGCGGGAAAGTGAACGCCTCGCGATTGCCCTTTTTGGCCATCCGGTCGACCACTGGACCGCCGGGATACGGAAGACCGACAAGTTTGGCCACTTTGTCGAACGCCTCCCCCGCCGCATCGTCGCGCGTCTCGCCCAGAATCTCGTGATGCCCCTCGCGCGGAACCCACACGATCTGCGTGTGCCCTCCACTGCAAACCAAACTTAAGAACGGGCAAGGCACCTCGTTCTCGATGCGCACAGAGTATAGATGGCCCTCCATATGGTTAACGGGCAGCACCGGAACGCCTAACATCGCTCCAAGTGTCTTAGCCACAGCCACTCCAACCAGCAGCGAACCGGCAAGGCCAGGCCCGTTAGTCACCGCGATCGCCTCGATCTCGCGCAGGCTCACACCCGCCTCGGACAGCGTCTGCTCCAACAGCGGATGAATCACATCGAGATGCAGCCGACTGGCCAGTTCCGGAACCACTCCGCCGTAGGGCCGATGTAGCTCAATCTGGCTAGAGATGGTCAGCGACAGCGGCTTCCCTTCGCGCATCACCGACAGCGACGTCTCGTCGCAAGAGCTTTCGATCGCCAGCATCGTGTTCATGGCCGCGTGTCCTTCCATTCGCGCATCAACCGCTCCGCCTCGGCCTCATACCGAGCCAGAGCTGAAACGTAGCGCTCTTCCCTGAATTCGCCGCTGAACATGATGCGCGCATCCTGTCCGTCGCGGTAATACTTCTTCCGCTTCCCCACCGTGGTGAAGCCGTAACTCTTATACAGCGCTAAAGCCGGAGGGTTGTCCCACTTGACCTCTAGCGTCATCCAGCGCAGCTCTTCGCGAAGCCGGGCAAACGCCATGTTCACCCCCAGCAGAACCCTTGATAGCCCCTGACCGCGATAGGCCGGAGCAACCGCGATAGAGACCAGGTGCACCTCGTCGAGCACCCAGTGCAGCGACGCCATCGCCACCGTCCCGCCCTCGACCTCTCCCACCGTAAACAGGCAGTCCGGCCGCTGGAACTCCTTAAGAAACGTCGACTCGTCCCAGGTGAAGCCGAACGCCTCGGTCTCCAAGTCTCGCACCGCCGCCACATCCGACGCGACCGCCAGCCGAACGTTCAAGAGCCCGAAACCTGGATATCCGCCCGACGATGGTAGACCGTCTCCAACTCCGACGCCGGTATCCAGCGGTCCGAGGCCGACCCGGTCAAACGCGCCACCAGTAGCCCGTTAGGCGCCGACGCCGCACGCGAAGCCAAACTTGCCCCCTCGAACCCCGCCGGCAACAGCTGAGGGTAAGCCTCGAACCCCGTCCCTACCGCGACCTGAAACGGCCCCGGAAGAGCAGCCGCAAAGTCTTCGGGTCGACGCACGTCCGTCTCCACCAGAACCTCCAACTGCTCGCCGTCCCCCCGGAAAACTCCGCAGTAAAGTTCGCTCCGCCGAGCGTCCAGAGCGACCGCCACGGTCCCACGTGGGACCACACCCGCGCCGTCCGACCCTAACGCCTGGTGGGCCAAAACCTCCAGAGTGTCCCAGCCCAGCACCGGGCAGCCCGCCACCATGGCCGCCGTCTTGGCCACCGTCACACCCAGGCGAACCCCGGTGAACGACCCCGGCCCGCGGGTCACTCCTACCGCGCTCAGATCTCCGGCCTCAACCCCGGCTGTCTTCAGCAGATAAGCGATCGTCTCCGGCAACTGACGCAGCGCCGTGCGAGGCTGCTGCCCGGCCGCCTCCAGAGCGATCCCGCTCGAGCTCCAAAGGCCGGCGCTATAAGTCTCCCCGCTGCAATCGATGCCAAGAACCAGCGTCACGACCAAACCTCCACGGCCTTCACGGCCGACAACAAACGAACTCCACCCTCACCCGAGGCCGTCAAAGCCACCTGGCGCTCCTCCTCCTCCACCCCCAACTGCCAGGACATCAGCAGATGGTCCGGTGGCAGAAGCTGGGGAAACCGGTTGGCCCACTCGACCACCACCAGCCCCGAAGAGAACTCGGACAGCATCTCGTCCCAGCCCAGATCCTCCAACTCTTCCGGGCTACCCAGACGATAGAAATCGCCGTGCAGCACAGGAATACGTCCGCCCCGATAGCGCTGGAACAGCGCGAAAGTCGGACTGTTGGCCAGCCGCGCGCAGCCCAGGGCCCGGGTCAGCTCGCGCGTGAACGAGGTCTTGCCCGCGCCCAGGTCGCCCTGCAGCGCCAGAAGCTCTCCGCCGCGCAGAGCGCCCGCCAGAGTTTGGGCCAGCCGAGCCGTCTGCTCGAAGCCAGAGAGATGAACGGTGAAGGTGTCGGATGCCATAACGGAAGGCGCCGGGACCCTCCCCGGCTAAAAGGCCAATACTCGCCCCCCAACGGGGCCACCTTTGTCAGCAGGGAGAAATGCATGGATCGCTTCGGAGAATCCGCCCGCAAGGGGTTCGATTTCCTGAAAAACCGGGCCCGCGAAACCGTCGAAGTCGGCAAGATAGGTTCTAACATCCGAGAGCTGGAAGAGCGTCGGGAGCAGTGCCTGATCGATATTGGGCACCGCCTCATGGCCATGTTCGACGGCCCCACCTTAGACAAAGAAGCGTTCCGCGATCGGGTCGAAGAGGTGCGCGCCCTGAACGCCGAGCTGGCCCAGACCCAGGCCGAATACGAGGCCGTGAAGACCTCGCTGAAAAGCTCGGTAGAGGAGATCCTACCCGGTCACCAGCGCCCCGATTCCGTCCCCGAGCCGCCCAGGTACGACAGCTAAACGATGACCAGAAAGCCTCCGATCGTTATCCTGGTCGAGACTCAGGGTCCGGCCAACCTGGGCTCGGTGGCGCGCAGTTGCGCCGCCTACGGCATCACCGACCTGCGCCTGGTCACCCCGCTCTGCGAGCCGGACGAGAGCACCAAGATGTGGGCCTGCTATGGCAAACGGGTGCTGGACGGAATGCGCAGCTTCTCCAGCTTGGAAGAAGCCACCGCCGATGCCGGTCTGGCGGTCGCCTTTACCCGTCGCGACGGCAAGCGCCGTCATCGCCACCATAGTCTGGCCCAATTCGTCCAGGAAGTCCTACCGCAGTACCAGATGGAGGCGCCCGTTGCGCTGGTCTTCGGGAACGAAGAGAGCGGCCTGTCCAACGACCATGTGGCGCTCTGTCAGCGTACGGTCGAGATCCCCGTGATCGCCACCGACGGCAGTCTGAACCTTTCCCACGCCGTCGCCGTGGGGCTGTATGAAGTGGTAGGACGCGAGCGCGAGGTGATGCCGCCCGAGCCGAAGTCGTACCACGAGATGCCGGCCGGAGCCGAGGATCTGGAGCGCCTGATGGAGCGCACGGCGGGCACTCTGGCGATGGCGGGCTATCCGCATCATCGCGGCGCCCTGGAAGACGAGATGTCCAAGCTGAAAAATATCGTGATGCGCAGCGCCCTGCAGGACTGGGAGGTCCGTCTGCTGCTGGGCATGCTGAAACAGGTGCGCTACCGGTTGGAGCATCCCGTCGATCAGGGAGCGCCTCGAGGATGAAGAAGCTGCTGCTGCTGAGCCTTTGCTGTATGACGACGGCCTGGGCTGAGCCCCGGGTGGTGTTTCTGAGCGAGCAGCACACCAGCGCGACCGATCACCAGGCGCAACTGCAGGCCCTGCGGGAGCTTCAGGCGGAGGGGCCTGTGGTGGTCCTGGCCGAGATGTTCACCGAGCGCTCGGAGGCCCAACTGCATGCCTGGAACGAGGGCGAGGGCGCTCCCTGGAGGCTTCAGCGTCGGGCGCCGGAGCTAAAGGTCGAGGTTCGTCGGTCGGCTGGCACCCCGTAGAAGACCAGGTTGGAGGGGACAGCGGTTGGAGCGGCCAGCCGCTGGAGAGGCGGCGGTTGGAGCGGACCGATGGTAGAGGGTGGCTGTTGGAGGGGACAGCGTCGCGAAAGGCCCGGCGAGCGACTCTAGGTTCGCGAGCGCCTCTAGCCGGCGCCCATCAGTTCGCGAGCGAGTTGACGCTGAACTTCGGCTTCCTCGATCTCGCCGGCCGCCTCTAGCAGACGGGCCAGTTGGCGCAGCGGCCCGACCAGTTCCAGGTTGCGATGCCCCAGCGCGGCGCCGTAGATGTCCAGCGCGCGGCGGACCAGCGCCTGAGCTTTCAGATACTGCTTCTGATCGGCGAAGATTTCGGCCATCTCGCGCAGGATGGAGGCCACCTCGGGGTGGTTGTCGCCGTAGCGACGGGTGCGCCAGTCCAGCACGCGCTTGAGCAGCGGCTCGGCCTCGGGCACTTTCCCGCTGCTACGATAGAGGCGGGCCAGCGCCAGGTTCGACTCGGTCAGTTCGGCCGTCTCTTCGCTCGACGAGGTCTCGCGGATCTGCTGCGCCTTCTTCAGCAAAGCCTCGGCGGCCAGGTAGTTGCGCTGGTCCTGGTAGACCAGCGCCAGCGCGTGCAGCACCGAGGCCACCTTCGGGTCGCTCTCGCCGTAGACCGCCGTCTGCAGTTCGGCCGCCCGCTTGAGGTATTTCTCGGCCGCCGCTGCGTTGCCCTGAGAGCGGCACAGTTTGCCCAGCCCCAGCAAGGTGTCGGCCAGGATCGGATGGTCCGACCCGTAACGCCCCTCTAAGGCGACCAGATTGCGCTGGTGGTACTGCTCGGCCAGGGTCAGGCGGCCCTGCTGCGCAAACAGCTGAGCCAGCGAGGTGACCGCCTGGAAGACCGCCGGGTGGGCCCCGCCGAAGAACTTTTCCCAGCGCTCCAGCGCCTGCTCGAAGTACGACTCCGCTTTTTCCAGGCGCTTCTCGACCACCGCGATTTCGCCCAGCAGATGCAGCGAGGCGGCCACTTCGGGGTGCTCGTCGCCCATCAGATCACGGCGCAAGGTCAGCGCGTCCGAGGCCAGTTCGGTAGCCTTGGCGGTGCTCTGTCCGTCGAGTTCCAGGCGAGCCAGCAAGGTCAGCACGCGAGCCCGGCCCAGCACCGAGACGGCTTTCCCCTCGGTGGGCGCCTCGCTGCCCGAGCGGGCATCGAGAGCGCGTTCGGCCAGCGCCGAAGCGGTGATGGTACGCCCGTCGTGGCGATGGATGCGGGCCAGCGTCTCCATGGCCGAAGCCACGCCTTCGCTCTGCGGCCCCAGCAGGCGGCTGCGCACGTCCAGGGTCTGCTTGGCGAAGTTCTCGGCCACCGGCAAGGCGCCGCGAGCCAGTTCTAGCTTGGCCAGCTCTTCGTGAATATCCGACTGAGCCAGTTCGCGCCCGCGGTGGTGGGCCCAGAAGGCGGCGGTCAGCAGCGTGGTCAGGTGGCTGTGGGCCTGCTCGAACTCGTCGAGTTCGCGCAGCGCGCCGGCCAGCGCCAGGCGGAACGGCAGACGCTCGACCGACTCGGCGCCGTGATGGGTGGTGATGATCTGGTCCGCTTTCGAGTAGAGACGGCGCGCCCCCACCACGTCGCCCATGGTCATGGCCAGATCGCCCTTGAGCTTCAGCGTGCGAGCCACTGCAGGGTGCTCCTCGCCAAGCTTGTCCTGACGGATCTCCAGCGCCCGCTCGAGCGGCCCTGAGACCTCGTCCCAGGCGCCCGAGACCAGATAGACCTCGGCCGTTTTGACCAGCAGATCGGCCACTTCCAGATGGCTCGGTCCCAGCACCGCTTCGACCGACGACACGGCTCGGCCCAGCAGCGGCCTGGCTCGCGACCACTGCTGCTTGCGCTCGTAAAGACCGGCCAGCGCCGTCCAGCCGCGGGCCGTGCGGATGTCCTGAGCGCCGTAGTGCTCTTCTAAGATCTCGAGTGCGCGGCGGAAGCGCTCTTCGGCCACCCGGAAATCTTCCTGAGCCAGCGCCGTGTCGCCCAGGGCAAACATGGTCTCGGCCACTTCGGGGTGGTTCTCGCCCAGCGACTGGGTCTGGTTCTCCAACGCCCGCTCCAGGTACGAGAGCGCCTGTTCGAGCTTCCCTTCGCCCAGAGAGAGTTGGCCCAGAGCGCGCACGCTGCGCGACACTTCGGGATGGGTGCGGCCCAGTTCCGAGGCCTTGGTGGCCATCACGCGCTGGTGCAGCTCTTCGGACTCGCGGAAGAGCGACTGCAAGCGGTACAGCTCGGCCAGGTCGAATAAGACGTCGGCGACCTCTTGCTCGTCGGCTTCCAACAGCTCCGTGATCTTCAGACGACGCTTGGTCAGCTCTTCGGCCTCGGTGTAGCGGCGGTTGGAAGAGAGCAGGCGGCCCAACGCCTGGAGCGGGCCGAGCAGTTCGGCCATGACCGTCTCGCGGCTCTCTTTGGGGGCGCGTGCGGTAGCGTCTTCCCAGGCGTCGATGGTCTCTTTCCAGGCCTCTTCGGCGCCTCGCTGGTCGCCCCGCCCCTCGCGGCTGCGAGCCAGCAGTTCGCCCAGACGCGCCACCTTTTCGGGGCGGTCGGCTTCGCGACAGCGCTCGAGGTTCTCTTCTAAAAGCTGGGCGGCGCGCTCTTCTCGGCCTTCGCTGCGATGCGCCTCGATGGCGGCCACGTAAGGTCCGAACAGGTCCAGCGGCGAGAACAGATCCTCTTCCTGGAAGGCCAGCGCGATCTCCAACCGCTCTTCGGCCAGGTCCAGATCGCGCATCCCGGTCGCGCTGAGCGCCAGAGCCCGGTAGACCCGAGCCAGACGGGGGTCGCCGAATCCGAAGCGCTGCTCCTGCACCGCCAGCACCTTGACCAGGCGCTCTTCGGCCTCGGCAAACAGGCCCTGACCCAGGCACAGCTCGCCCACGATCATGACGACCTCTTCGGCCTCGACGTCCCAGGCCTCGGTCTCTTCCGGGAATTTGGTCTCGGCTTTGCGCAACAGCTCCAGCGCCAGGTCGGTCCGCTCGGTCAGCAAGGAGGCGCGACCGGCCGCGACCAGCAGCGAGCGGGTCAGCGGTTCGGCGTGGGTGCGGGACAGCGAAAGCGCCTTCTCCAGCGCCTCGAACGCCTCGACCGGGCGGCCCAGCTCTAAGCTAAGCTTGCCCTGCAGATGATAGACTTCGATCCAGCGGCGGTCCAGGTCGCCCAGAAGCTGCCGGCACAGCTCGAGAGTGCGCTGCAGGACGGCCTCGGTGGGCGAAAACTTGTGCTTCTGGAAGTACACCTGAGCCAGGTGGAGCAGGATCTCGGCCACTTCCCAGCTGTCCGGTCCCACCTGGGTCTCGGAGATGTTCAGAGCCCGGGTCAGCGCGATCTCGGCCGCAGCCAGGTCGCCTTCCTCCCGAGCCAGCCCGGCCCGCAGAGTCAGCACTTCTCCCGCCCCGGCCGATTCCGGCCCCTCGAACTGCTCCCGCAGCACCAGGGCGAGATCCAGGTCGCGCCGAGCGCTCTCGGCGTCGAGCGCCAGGCCGTTCAGGTGCATGCGGGCAAAGGCCACCAGAGCGCGCGACCAGAGCAGCCCTTCGCTGGCGTCCGGCTCGGGGTCGAGCACCGCCGAGACCAGGTCGCGCACCTCCAGCAGCTGGGCCGAGCGTTCGGCGGCCAGCTTGGGGAACGGCGAGGAGAGCGACAGCTCCAGCCAGCGGGCGTACAGCCCGATCAGCGCGGCGTCGTGCTCCTGGCCCAAACGGAACGGCAATCCGTCCAGGAAGAAGGCCAGCGCTTCGGCCTCGCGGTCCGAGGCGATATGAATGTCCAGGAACGCTTCCAGCCAGGGCGTGGGCAGCAGCTCCTCCCGCTGCAGGAAGAGCGATTCCACCCGCTTCCATAGCTCCAGCGAATCGGTGGTGCGACCGTCGCGTCGCATCAGTTCGGCCAGGTCGACCATGACCTGCGCCTGCAACAGCAGCGGAACCGAGCCTTCCTCTTCATCCACGATGGCCAGCGCCTGCAGCAACGCCGACTCGGCGGCCAGTCGGTCGCCCTCTTCCTGATTCAGGCGACCCAGCCCCAGATACAGGTCGACCAGGTCGCGGTGGCGCGGACCGAGATGCGTCTTCAGATCGCCGACGGCTTCGCGGTAGGCGCCCAGAGCCAGATCGTTGCGGTCCAGGCGCTCGGCGATGCGGGCGAACGACTGCAGCAGACGGGCCCGACCCAGACTTTCCGAGTCGCCTGCCTCTTCGGTCAGCTTCAGCGCCTGATCCAGGTGCACCAGGGCGGCATCCTCCAACCCCATGCCCTCTTCGTGAGCGGCCAGCAGGGTCAAGGCGTCAGCCACCGCGGTGGGAGAACGATGCGCATCTTCGCGCACCCGGGCCACGTGGTCTTTGAGCCGCTCGAGGGCGCCCGCCGGGCTCAGTCGCGAGGTCTCGAAGCGCAGCCGGGCCAGCTCCCAGGCCCAGCGCTCGCGCTGTTCGTGAGCGGCGATCTCGGCGCTCCAGTCGATCTCCTCGACCAGCCGGTCCAGGTTCGCGTAGGCTCGGGTGGCCGCTTCTTCTCCCACCAGGTCGGGACGCTCGGCGTAGACGAACAGCTGCAGCGCCAGCACTTCGGCGCGGAAACGGTCGTTAGGCAGCCGATCGGCGTTGAGCCCTTCTTCCAAAAAGTCCAGGTTGCGTCCGGTCTCACCGGCCCGGCCCAGGGCCAGGTAGGCGTGCGCTTCGACCAGATGATAGGTCGGCTGCAGTTCGGGGCGCAGCTCTTCGGGCGGCTGGACGGCGTCGAGTTCGCGCAGCAGCCCCAGCACGCTTTGCGGCTGACCGCGATAGAGCAGCAGCCGGCCCAGCAGCAGCTGATCCGCCATGAACTCGCGAGCTTCCTCGCGCTGCTCTAAGGTGGCGCCCTGTCGGCGCAGCAGCCCCACCGCCTGGTCGGGCTGATCGCGCAGCTGCAGGCGGGCCTTCTGGCCCAGACAGAAGGCCAGGCTCAGGGCTGCAATCTCGCCCCGCGCGATGGCCAACTCCATCGCTTCGTCCAGATAGTCAGAGAGCAGAAGCCGATGATCGCGATCGTCGCCGAGCAGAAGGCGAATGCCGCGCAAGAGATCGTCGAGCTTTTCTTCCGGGCGCAGGTCCTCGTACTTGTCGTACAGGTCTAGCAGGCGCAGCAGGTAGGTGCGCGACTGGTCGAACTCTCCCCGGCGGCGATGCGCTTCGACCAGGGAACGCAGCAGCTCGCGCAGGCCGGGGTCGCGAGGGGGCAGGTGCGCTTCGGCCAGCGACAGCGCCTGCTCCAGCGAGGGCACGGCTTCTTCGAGTTGTCCTCGGCCCAGCTGCAGCTCTCCCAGCCGCTGCAGCGAGGGCAGTAGGGTGGCCGAGCGGTCGCCCTGCAGCATACGGCGCAGCTCGAGCACGCGCCGGGTGGCCTCTTCGCCCTCTTCCCAGGCGCCTTGCAGGACGGCGGCGCGCCCCTTCTCTTCCAGCAGTTCGGCCACCCGCAGGTCGACCTCGCCATTGGCCTCGACGGCCCAGGCCGCCGCTTTGTTCAACGCTTCGAGAACGCCCAGACCGAGCAGCGGCTTGCCGCCGTACAGCTTCGAGTTGTGGCGGGCCACCAGCGCGTAGAAACGAGCCAGCAGAAGCTGCTCTTCGACGTCGCCGGGGCGGCGGGCCGACATCTCTTCGGCGATTCCGGTCAACAGCTCTTCATCGTTGGCGCAGTGGGCATAAACCACGGCGCCGGCCAGTTCGCGAATGGACGACAGGTGGGGGGCGCCGCGCAGCTCGAAACGGCGATCCAGCGCCTCTCGAGCCTCTTCCAGCTGACGGCTCTCGGCCAGGTTGACCAGATTCAGCAAGAAAGCGGCATCCGACATCTCGCGGCCGTAGGTCGCTTCGGGAACCTCCAGCCCGCCCTCGGCGTGCATGGTCTCGAGCGCCTTGCGGAACATGTCCTGCTCGGTCAGCACCTGGACCAGACCGAGGCGACCGCGGATCTGTTCGGCGCTGCCCGGCGCCGACGAGCGGACCAGAGAGCGCCAGGCCTGCTCGGCCCGCTCCCAGCGACGCTGGCGCACGTAAATCTCGGCCAGCTTCCAGACCAGGCGCAGACGCAGACGACGCTCTTCGAGCTGAGAGCCGATCTTGCCGCTGTGTCGGCGCAACGACTCCAGCGCCCGCTCCCAGGAGGTCGCGGCGTCCAGCAGCAGACGACGCCGCTCCTGAATGGTGCCGAGTTCGAAAAGGACCGAAACCGAAGCCGGGTCGTTGGCGTCGAGCTTCTGGCTGCGGGCCGAGATGGCGCGGTCGTAGAACGCTTCGGCCATCTCGCGGTTGCCCAGTCGTCCAGCCAGATCGGCCACCCGGGTCAACAGGTCGCCGTCGATCTCCAGGCCGCTCTCGGCCTCGGCTTCGGCTCCACCAGCAGCCGAGGATCCACCCGGGTTGGAGCCTCCACCTGCCGTCCCCGCCAGGGCCCCCGCCGCCGAGGTGAGAGACTCGTCTCCAGCGCCGGGCTCCGAAGCCTCCCCTTCGTCAGAAGAGGCAGCGGGATCGGCTAGCTCCGAAATCGAGCTCAGGTAGCCGGAAAGGTTCTCTTCGCCAGGATTTTGCTCGGCCAGTTCGACCAGCGCTTCAATCCGGGCCACCGGAGCGGCTTGCTCGGAAAAGGCCAGTAGCTCGGCCTGCTCCTTCACCGCGTCGAGTTCGCCCACGCCTTTGAACGCGCGCAGTCGATAGAGGTCGAAGTGGCTGCGCCGCTCTTCCGGCAATCGAGCCCGGTCCAGCCGACCGAGCACCTCACCGGCCGCCTCGGCTTTGCCCGCCCGCAGCAGAGCGGCCACGTACTGAAGCTGGTAGTGGGTGCGCTGCTCTCCCTCGAGTTCGGCCGCCTGACGGGCCAGCGGTAGCGCCTCGTCCGACCGCTTCTGGCGCTCCAGCACGCCGGCCAGGAAAGCCAGCGGAGCGGCCAGAGTCGGATCGCCTTCGGAAAGCAGACCCTGCAGGGTGGTCAGGGCGCGGCGGGCATACTTTTCCGCCGCGTCCGGGTCGCCCGCCTCGAGCAGCGCCCTGGCCAGTCGACTCATGATCTCGGCAGGAGCCGCGTGGGACAGCCCGTGCTGCTCGAGCGAGGCTTCCAGCGCCTGCTCCAGACTTTGCCGAGCGGCCCGCTCTTCTCCGGCGGCGACTTCGTAGTCGGCGACCCTGAGGAGACTTTCCACCAGCTGCCCCTGATGTTCGGGACCGGCCTCGCGCCACAGCGCCACCAGGCGCCGCCCGAGTTCGAGCTGCTGAGAAGTCTCACCGCCCCCGCTCTGCACCTGGTCAATCTTAGCCTGCAGCAGACGAGAGGTCAGTTCGGGAGGCAGTCCCGGGGCCTGAGCTATCTGCTGCTCGGCCTGAGCCAGGTAAGGTTCCGCGCCGTCCCCCTGACCGCTCTTCTGGAACACCTCGACTAAGGCCAGTCGGGTCTGCAGCAGACGGGGGTCTTCAGCAGGGCAGCTTTCGGCCTCGGCCAGGGCGCTCTTGAGCAGCTCCTCGGCCTTGCCGTAAGCCCCCCCGCGCAGTTTGTCCTGACCCGCCGCGAAATATGTCTCCCAGAGGAGCATGGCGGGGCTCTTCCTTCTCGAAGATGCTATGCCTCCCCCCGTCCCTTGGATTTCCGAAAGCCGTGGGAGGCGTGTCTTAGACCCGGGTCCGAAGCGGGACTACTTGCTCGAACGTAAGCGGATGATGGTGTCCTCGAGCCGCTTGACCTTCTTCTGAGAGTTGGCAAGCTCGGCGCTGAGTTCGGCCATCCGATCGGCCCCGCCATCGCCGGCGGTGTCCCCACCGCCACCGCTGGCCGCCTCTAGACGGGCCCGCAGCTTGGTCATCTCTTCTTCCAAGGTAGCGATCTGTTTGTCTTTGGACAACACGGCCGCTTCCACGATCTCGCGCGACTCGTCCCGGTCGGCAGCCTGACTCAGCTGACCGCGCAGCTGGGCCAGTTCGATCTGCAGCCGCTCGTTCTCTTCTCGCAAGGCCGCGCTGGCCTGAGGGTCGGCGCTCTGCGAGGGGCGCATCTCGGACAGCTTGGTCTGGGCCATCCTGGTCTCGCGCTCGGCTTCGGCGCGACCCGATTCGGCTTCGACGAGAGCGTCGGCGATCACCTGGAACTCTTCGTCCTTGTCGTCGAGGGCGCGACGCAGCACTTCGAGCTGGTTGGACAGGTCCTCGATCTTCGATTTGCTGCCGCTGACCGCAGCTTCGGCGTCGCGCTGCCGGGTGGCGGCCGTTCCGGCCTCTTCTTGCAAGCGGGTGATGGCTGCCTGCAGCTCGTTCTCGCGCTCGCTCTGGCCTTCGGCCGAAGCGCCGACGTTGCGACGCTCGGTGCTGATGACGCTTTGCAGGCGGGTCAGTTCGGCCTGCATCGAAGCGATTCGCTGATCCTTTTCCGACGACTCGCGCTGGAACCGAGCGGCCTCGCTCATGGCCACGGTCTGAGCGGCCGAGAGCTCGCCGGTTTCAGCGATCAGCTCTTCCATCTGCTCATTCAGATCGGCGATCTGGGCTTCCAGGTCGGCCACCAGTTCGGCGTCACCGCCCCCTGCGCCGGCGGCTCCGGCCTGCGCTTCGGACAGTTCGGCTTCGGCGCTCTGAGCGCGCACTTCGGCCAGGCGGGCCCGCTCTTCGACCTGGCGCAGCTGGGCTTCGGCTTCGGCGAGGTTGGCGCGCTCGGTAGCGAGGCTGGCCTCCAGGCGCTCTTTCTCGCCGCTCAGGCGACCTTCGAGAAGCTGCCGCTCGACGTCTTTGTCGCGCTCGATCTTGCGTAGCTGCTCGCGCAGCGTCTCTTTCTCTTCCTCACTGGTGGTGCCCTGAGCGGTGCGCTGGGCCTGCAGCGACTCCAGGTCGTTGCGGGCGCCCTGCAGTTCGCCGTTGGCCGCTTCCAGCTGGGCTTCGAGCTTGGTTACGCGACCGATGCGTCGGGACAGCTCTTCTTCCAGGTTCGAAGCTTTCAGATCGGCGGTTTCGGCCCGGTCCAGCGTCTCGGCCAGCTCGCGTTCGAGATCCTCGATCTGGGACTGACGGCCGCTCAGCGATTCTCGCAGTTTGGCTTCGCGGTCCTGAGTTTCGGTCAGGGTGTCGCCCAGGCGGCTTTCCAGCCCCTGATTGCGCTGAAGCTCTTCCCGCAGCTCGCCCAGTTCGGCCTCGCGGTCCTCGAGCATGGCCACGTACTCGCCGGCTTCGCTCTGCGAGTCGGACAGCTCGACTTCGAGGTTCGAGATACGCTTGCGCGCCTCGGACAGCTCGTTGGTCAGCGACTCTTCGACGGTGCGGTCCTCGGCGGCCATGGACAGGCGCTCGAGCTCGCCTTCCAGGAAGCTGCACTGCTCGTGGGCGGCGTCGAGGTCGAGCTCGAGCTGCGAGGTGGACGAGCTGGACTCTTCCAGGCGGCTGTGCAGGTTGACGATCTCGTCCTGCAGCTCCTGGACCTGCTGGTCCTTCAGCCCCAGCTCTTCTTTGAGGGTCTCCTGCTGCAGTCCGGAGGTCTCGGTGGACTGGTGCAGGTGAGACAGCTCGCCTTCGACCAGACCCAGGTCGCCCTGCAGTCGCTCGTTTTCGGCCCGCAGCTCCTCGATCTCGTTGAGAGCGCGCTTCTTTTCCTCTTGCAGGCCGGCCAGTTCGCTCAGCTGCTGATCGGTCTCGGCCAGCTGCGCCTCCAGCGACTGGCTCAGGTCGCGCTCGGCCTCGAGCTCGGAGCGCAGCTGCTCGAGTTCGGCCTCGCGCTCGCCCAGCTGGCTGCTCATCTCGTCGGCCGACTGGCCCTGCGAACGCTCCAGCGCCTGCAGACGAGCCAGCTCGGACTTGGTCTCGCGCAGCGAGCCCTGCAGCTGGGCCAGCAGCTCCCGATCTTTTTCCCGAGCCGCGGTCGAACTGCTCAGCTCGGCTTCGACGCGCTCGAGCGACGAACTCTTGGCAAACAGCTCTTCCTGCACTTCGTGCAGCTTGTCCAGGCTCTGCTGGCGCGCTTCCGCCAGCGCGGTGATACGGCCCTTGGCGGCTTTGATGTTGGCGGCGGCGGTGCCCAGCTTTTCCTGGTAGGCCGAGACGGCGGTGCGCGACTCTTCCAGGGCGCTTTCCAGATGCTGCGCCTTGAGCTCGTAGGCGCGGGCCGACTCCTGCAGCTTGCCGCTCTGCTCGCCTTCGCTCTGCCAGCGGGTCTTCAGGCTTTCCAGCTGGCTGTTGAGCAGCTCGCGGGCTTGCTTACTGGCGCTGAGCTCGCGCTCGAGTTCGCGCACGCGGGCGCTGGACTCTTCGGCCTTGGCGCCGTCGCCGCCCACTCGACGCTCGAGTTCAGCCAGGCGTGCCTGACGGTCTTCTAGCGCCTCTTCGAGGTCGGAGATGCGACGCTGACCACGGCCGGCGGCGTCCTCCAGCTCTTTGATCTGGAAGTCCTTTTTGCCCAGCTTGGCGGTCGCTTCCGACAGTTCGTTGCGGGCCCGGGTCAGCTCGTCGCGCAGGTGGTCGGTCTTGTCGGTCGACTGCTCGGCCTTCTCTTGCGTCGAACGGACCTGCTCTTCGAGATCGATGATCCGCTTCTTGGCCAGGTGCAGCTTGCTGGCCGCTTCGCCCACGGCCTTCTCTAGCTTGGCCACGCGGTGCAGGCGCGAGGTCAGCTCTTCCTGCAGGTTGGCCAGCCGCACGTCGTCGTTGGCGGTGCGGCCGGTCTCTTCGGCTAGTCGGCTGGAGAGCTCGTGCAGCTTGTGCTCTTGCTCGGAGATCAGGCGATCGGCCTGGGCCTTCTCTTCCCGCAGCGCCTGCAGGCGCTCTTGCAACGCCTGAGCGGAATCTTCGCCCTGGTGAACCTGGTCGAGCTGTAGCTGCAGCTCTTCGATCTCCTGATCGCGAGCCAGCAGCAGGCGCTGCATCTCGTCGAGGCTATCCTCGCGGGCGGCCAGGTCGGCTTTGAGCGAGGTGTACTCTTCGCCGCGACGCGACAGCTCGAGCTGCAGACGGGCGACTTCGCCGCGCGCTTCGCCCAGCCGCTCTTGCAGCTCCTGGTTCTCGCCCTCCGACGCTTCGCTACGGAAGCTGAGCTGGGTGCGCAACGAGGCCAGCTCGGCCTCGCCGTCGGCCAGCCGACGGTTGCGATCGCGCAGATCCTCTTCCAGGTGCTCGAGTTCGCGACGTAGACGCTCGTTGTCAGCCCGCGCTTCGGTCAGCTTGGCCTGGCCGGCGCCCAGTCGGGCGACCTCCTGCTTTAAGCGGGTCAGCAGGGTGCCGCGTTCGGTCAGCTCGGACTCGAGCTCACGGCAGCGGTCCACGCTCTGAGATCGCGAGGCCTCGAGTTCGGTGATGCGGACTTTGGCCGTCTGCAGTTTGGCGGCGGCGGCGCCCAGGCCGGCCTCGAGCTTGGAGACTTTTTCCAGGCGCGCGCTGAGCTCTTCCCGCAGGTTGGCGCTCTGCAGTTCGGCCGTTTCGGCAGAGTCGTGGGCCGCGATCAGCTCTTCTTCGTAGTCCAGAGCGCGACGGCGCCACTCGCCCGTCTCTTCGTGAGCCTGACGCAGCTCGCGGGCGGTCTCTTCCAGACGTTCGTCAAGCGAGTGCAGGCGAGCTTCCAGCTCGGCCATGTGCAGCAGCTCGGTCTCGGTCTGCTGGGCCTCGGCCAGGTTGCCGCGCATCTCGGATTCGAGCTCTTCGATGCGCAGGTTGCGCCGCTCGAGCTTGTCCTCGAGTCGGCCGATCGAAGATTGGCTCTGAGCTAGCGCGTCCTGCAGCTGGCGCTCGGCCATGACCTTCTCTTGCAGCTCTTCCTTCAGGCGGGCCACGGCCGCGTCCAGACGCTGCTTGTCGCGCTGAGCGCGCAGCTGGTCTTCCTCGAAACGCTCCAGACGATCTTTGGCGCCTTTGAGCTTGGCGCCGGCGCCGCCCAGAGCGTCCTCGAGTTTGGTCAGACGTTCGACCTTGATGCCCAGCTGCTCGCGCAGGTTGTCGCGCTGCATCTCCAGCGCCAGACGGGCCTCTTCGTTCTCGCCCAGCTCGGCTTCCAGCCCTTCAGCGCGGCGAGTCTCCTCGCTCAGCCGATCTTGCAGGCTGGTCTTCTCGGCGGCGGCTTTGTCCAGCTCGTCGTGCAGGCGGGTGATCTCGAGCTCGAGATCGCCCAGAGCGCCTAGTTCGACGGTGAGCTCTTCGTTTTCGGCCTGGCGGTCCGACAGGCTGACCTTAAGCTCGGCCACCTCGGCTTCGCGCGCGGCCAGGCGGTTGGATAGCTCGTCGAAGGAGTGCTCGCGGTTACCCAGCAGCGACTCGGTTTCGGTGGCCCGTCGGCGCGCTTCGCTGAGCTCGCTGTCGAGCTTGGTCTTGAGCTCGCTCAGCTTCTGGTTCTGCCCTTGCAGCTCGGCCAGGCGCGCTTCCAGACGACGCACGGCCGAACCCGATGCCGACAGCTCGTGCTGCAGCTCTTCGTTGCGGGCGGCTCCGGCAGCGATCTGCTGCTCCATCTGGGCGATATGGATCTTGGCCTTCTGTAGCTTGCCGGCGGCTTCGCCCAGAGCGGCCTCGAGCTTGCGAATCTTCTGGACCCGTTGGCCCAGCTCTTCCTTGAGATTGCGAGTCTGCAGGGTGGCCGTTTCGGCCACGTTCTGGGTCTCTTCTAGCTGCCCGGCCAGGCGGTCGCGCTCGGCCAGAGCCGCTTCGAGCTCGCGCTGCGCTTCTTCTAGAGCATCGGTCAGCTGGCCGACCTGGAATTGCGACTCCAGATCCTGATCGCCCAGACGCGCCAGCTCTCCGGCGACCTCTTCGAGCTCGACGTCGCGCTGCTCGAGCATTTTCTGCAGGTCGGCGTTACGCTTGGCGGCTTCCTCCAGGCGGGAGAGCAGCTTCTGACGCTCGTCCTCTCCGCTTTCCTGGCCGCGCTGCAGCTCGTCGTGCTCGGCCTTGAGGCGGGACAGGCGGCGGGCCTGGCTTTCGACCTCCTCGGCCAGCTCGCGATTGCGCGCGGTGACGGTTTCGACCTGAGACTGCGAGTGAGCGATATGGCGCTTGGCCACCTTCAGCTGGGCCACGGCGTTGCCCAGATTGGTCTCGAGTTTTTTCAGACGGCCCAGTCGAGCGGACAGCTCGGCCTGCAGATTCTCGGCCTTCAGGCGAGAAGTCTGACCGCTGTCGACGGCCTCGGCCAGCTGTTCTTCGAGGCGGGTGACGCGGCCGCGTTCGGCGGACAGCTCGGAGCGCAGCTGCGCTTCAGTCTGACGAGCTGCCAGAAGCTGCTGCTCGAGTTCCGCGGCGTTGCCTTCGAACTCGGCCAGGCGGGTAAACTCGGCAGCCAGTTCGTCGACTTCGGTCTGGCGCTGCTCCAACAGATCGTTGAGGCGTCGATTCTCTTCGGCCTGCCTGGCCAGCTCTTCCTCGAGCTGCTGCTGCAGCGTGGCGGACGCCTCGGCCTGGGTGGCCAGGTCCTCTTCGAGCTGCATCAGGGCGGTCTGATACTCTTCGACCTCTTCGCGGCCAAAGCGCTGCTCGTCGACGCTCAGGGCCAGGTTCGACTCTAGCTCTTCTCGGCGGCTCAGCTCTTCTTCGAGCTGGGCGCGCAGTTTGTCGATCTGCTCGCCGCGCTGGGCTAGAACCTTGGACTGACCTTCGTGGTTCTCTTGAGCCTCTTCGAGCTTGAGACGCGACTCTTCCAGCTCGGACTGGCGTTCGAGGTAAGAGGCTTTGAGCGCTTCGTAACGCTCGCCGGCGGTCTTTAGCTTGCCGCGGGCGTCTTCGACGGCGGCCTTGTATTTGTCCAGGCTGCCCTGAACCTCGCCCAGGGCGGCCCGGTCTTCCTGGCCTTTGGCCAGCGCCTCGTCGCGCTCGGCTTCCAGCCCGTCGGCCGTCTCTTGCAGGATGGCGACTTCGGTCTGCAGCGACTCGACGGCGCTTTCCATGTCGGCCACTTCGCGCTGGCTGTCGTCGAGGCGGATGCGCAGCTCGCCCAGCTCTTCGCCGCGCCGACCCAGGGTCGATTCCAGTTCGCCGATGCGGGCCTGCGAAGCCTGATGCTGCAGACGCAGCGCCTCGACCTCAGAAGAGGCCACGGCGGCCCGGTCGCTGGCTTCCAGCAGGCCGTCCCGCAAGGGGCGCAGAGAATCGAGCTCTTGCTCCAGGCTGGCTACGGTCTCGGTCAGACCAGAGACCTCGATCTCGCGCTCTTCCAGCAGCGAGCTCATGTCGCCCAGGGCGGCCTCGGTCTCTTCCTGCTCGCTGCGTACCTTCTCCAACTCGAGCTCGACCGTCTCGCGAACCGAGCGCTCGGTGGCCAGGCTGCGGCCCAGCTCGTCGGACTGCTGCGCCTTCTCTTCGAGCTCGGCGCTCAGGGTGAACAGCTGCTCGCGCACTTCGAGCAGCTCGTTGTCGCGCTCTTCGACCGACTGGCGAGCCTCCATCAGCTCGAGCTTCTGCTCGTCGAGCGCCTTCTGGCGCGAGACCAGGGTCGAACGCAGCGAGGTGTAGCGTTCGGCGGTGCCGGTCAGCTTGGCTTTGGCCTCGCGGAAAGCGGTCTCCAGCGCCTCGGCGCGGGCCCGACTTTCCCGGTTGGAGCGGTCCATGGCGACCAGCCGCTCGCGCAGGGCGGCCGACTCTTCGCTCTGCCCCTGCTGCAGGGCAGCGATCTGGGCGCGCAGCGCCTCGGCCTCTTGCGTCGAAGTCTCGTGCTCGGCCTGCAGCAGTTCGACGTTGCCGACGGCTTCGACCCGCTGATCCTCGGACAGGGTCAGCGCCTCGGTCAGCTCGGCGTTTTCCTCTTGGGCTCGCGACAGTTCCTCCTGCAGCTCGGCCAGCATGCCCTGCAGCGCTTCGTCTTCGCTGGCTCTGGCGCCCAGCTCGTCCTGAGCCTGCGAGAGCTGCTCGCGAAGCTCGGACGCTTCGCCTTCCAGCGCCTGGATCTGCTGCTGAGCCTCGCTCAGCGCCATCTCGGCATCAGACTGGGCGGTCTGGGCCAGCCCCAGCTCGTCGGCCAGGTCGTTGAGCTCTTCCTGGCGCAGCTGCAGATCGGCCGACAGCTCGTCGCGCTCGGCGGTCAGGCTCTGCAGCGACTCGCCCAGGTCGGAACGGTGAACCTGCTCTTCGGCGGCCCGAGCGGCGGCGTCTTCGAGCGACCCGCGAAGATTGGACACCTGGGCTTCCAGGGCGCGTTTGTTGGCATCGAGCCCGTCGGCCCTGGCTTCCGCCTTCTGGGCCCGCTCCAGGGCAGCTACGGCCTGCTCTTTGAGCCCCAGCGCCTTTTCGTTGTGGGCTTTCAGGGCGGTGCGAACCTGCTCGTAGCGAGCTTTCAGCGCCTCGATCGCCTCGACGCTCTTGCGCTGCAGCGCCTCTAGCTTTTCGGCCCGGGTGCGCTGCTCGGCCAGCTCGCCCGAGGTCGTGTGCAGGTTGGCCAGGGCGCTTTCGGCCTCGGCCTGAGCCATATCCCGGGCGTCCTGAGCCAGGGTCAGCTCTTCCAGCAGGTCCGAACTCTCGCGCTCCTTGTCGGATAGCTCGTTCTGCAGCCCTTCCACCAGCTCTTGGTAGGACAGGCTTTCGGAACGCGACTCCTCGAGCTCGTCGCGGGTCTGCTCGAGCTCGCTGACGGTACTATCGCGCTGGCCGGTAAGTTCGCCCACCTGGCCTTCGAGCTGACGGCTACGCGCCTCCCATTGCTGGGCGGACTTCTCGTTGCTCTCGGCCTTTTTCAGGGCGTTGACCAACAGCTCTTTCATCTCCAGCGCTTTGGCTTTGTGCGACGCCAGCGCCTCACGGAGCTGGTCGTAGCGGCCTTTGAGGGTGACCAGCGTCCCGTTGGTGCGGGCCCTCTCGTCGTTGAGGCGAACGATCTGAGCGCGCAGGCGGGTGACCTCTTCGATGGTCACCTTCTGCTGCTCTTCGTCGGCTTCGTGCAGCTGCGAAACTTCGCGCTCGGAGGTCTGCAGCGCTTCTTCGAGCTCTTCGACTTCGCTGATCTTCTCTTCTAGCGCCTGTCGAACCGACTCCAGCTCCAGGGCCATCTCGGCCAACTGCTCGTTGGCCTGCGACTCGCGCTCCTGCACCTGCAGCAGCTCGTCTTCGAGGGCGGTCACTTCCCCCGCTTTGATCTCGAGCGTCTCGCGGGCTTCGCCCAGGTCGGTCTCGAGCAGGGCGATCTCGGCCTCGTGGGCCTCCTCGACGGCGCGCACCTCGACCAGAGTCTCTTCCAGGGCCGAGACTTCGGCCTGGCGCGCTTCTTCGGCGGCTCGGGCTTCGGCCAGCGCCTCTTCCAGCGCCAGGATCTCGGCTTGACGGGCCTCTTCGGCGGCGCGCGCGTCAGCGGCCGCCTCTTCGAGCATGGCAAGCTCGGTCTGGCGAGCCTCTTCGGCCATGCGAGCTTCGGCCAGGGTCTCTTCCAGAGCCGCGATCTCGGCCTGGCGGGCCTCTTCGGCGGCTTCAGCGTCGGCCAGCAGCTCCTGGAGAGTGGCGATCTCGGCCAGACGCCCTTCTTCGTTGGCGCTGGCCTCGTTGAGGGCTTCCTCTAGAGAGGCCAGCTCTGCCAGCCGCGCCTCTTCATTGGCGCCGGCTTCGTTCAGCGCTTCCTCTAGAGCGGCGATCTCGGCGTCTTTAGCCTCGTTCAACGAGTGAGCGTCGTCGAGCTCGATCTGCAGCAGCTCGGGATCGGGACCCGCCTCGGCCTGCTCCTGAGCGGTGCGAGCTTCGGCCAGCACGCCTTCCAGCGCTTCCATTTCGGCCGACTTGTTCAGCTCGACCTGGCGGGCGTCTTCTAACGCCTCTTCCAGCGCTTCGACCTCGGCCAGCTTGTCGGCTTCGACTCGACGGGCCTCGGCGAGCGCTTCTTCCAGCGCTTCGATTTCGGCGATCTTCGACTGTTCGGCGTCGCGCGCTTCGGCCAGCGCTTCCTCCAGCGCCTCGACTTCGGCGGATTTTGCCTGCTCGGCGTCGCGTGCTTCGGCCAGCGTCTGTTCCAGCGCTTCGAGCTCGGCCGTCTTGGCCTGCTCCGCCTCGCGCGCGTCGGCCAGCGCTTCTTCCAGCGCCTCGACCTCGGCGGTTTTCGCCTGTTCGGCGTCGCGCGCTTCGCCCAGCTCGGCCTCGAGCTCACCGATCCGCTCGGCCTGCTCGGCCATCAGCTCTTCGAACTCGGCGGCGGTCGCCAGCTGCGCCTGCAGCGAGGTCACTTCCGCCTCGAGTTCGAGCAGCCGCTCTTCTTTCTCTAAAGACGCCTTCTCCAGCTCATCGAGCGCCTCAGGCTCGACCGCCAGAGAGCGGGCCGACTCTAGTTCGAGCGTCAGCTCGGCCAGGCGAGCTTCCTTCTCGGCCAGCTCGATCTCCAATTTTTCGACCGCTTCAGCACCGGCCAGGGCGGCCATCTCTTCGCTTTCGACCAGCTGCAGCTCGAGCGCCTGAATGCGCGCTTCCTGCTCTTCGAGCAGCGACTCGAGATCGGCCACGGACTGGCGGGCGGCTTCGAGTTCGGCGGCCTGGGTGACCGCGGCCAGCTGGTTCTCGGCCACCGCCGAGCTTTCCATCTCGAGCGCTTCGCTCAGCGATTCGACTTCGGCCCGAGCCAGATCGAGTTCGGCCTCGAGCTCGACCGCACGAGCCGCTTCGGCCTCGAGCTGCTCTTGCAGCTGAGCGGCCTGCTCGAGGGCGGCTTCGAGTTCAGCGCTGTCGCCCCCGACTGCGTCCAGAGTCTCGTCGAGCTGCTGCTGAAGTTCGGTGAGGCGCTCGGTCTCTTTGGCCAGACGCTCGCGCAGCTCGCCGATCTCGGCTCGCGCCTCGTCTAACTCTTCGCCCGCGCCGTCGTCGCCGGTGGCGTCCAGGGCGTCATCGAGCGCCTCTTCCAGGCTCAGCAGGCGGGCCTGGTCGGCTTCGCGCCCTTCTTCGAGCTTGCGTACGGAGCGCTGGGAGTCTTCGAGTTGGGCCCGAAGCTGCTCGAGCTCGGCCCCGTTTTCGGACATGGCGACGCCCTCAGTGGAAGTCCGTCTCTTCAAGATGACGATCTGCTTCCGCTGCTTGTCGTGGGTAGCTTCCAGCTCAGCGATTTTAGTCTTCAGCTTTTTGACGTTCAGCTGAGACTTTTTATAGGCCGCTAAATACTCAGCGGCCTTGCGCTTCGCTTCCGAGTTCTGCTCGTCTGCCAAGTTCCTACAATACCGTGAGGACGAAAAATGCCCTCACCCTTACTCCGAAGTGGAGCCGGGTTTCCTCTGGTATTGGTAACTCCTTCTCCCTAGTCTATAGCGAGCCGATAAGGCTCCCCGCCTTACCGGTCCGTCTCTCCGTTCCATGTCGTGAAACGACCGGGAACGGGCGAGACCCTCCCTCGCGAAAATTGAATTTCCATCAAAACCATGGCGTTCCCCCTGGAGAAGGAACACTTTTAGAAAGGTCATGAAGCCCCCCCTGTATATTCCCACCAGGGCTCTGGAAACGGAAAAGACCCCCCCGGATCACACCTGGATCCGAAGGAGTCTTCTGAGAGAAGGATTCTCTACTTAACGGCGGCCTGGAGGTTTTCTTCGACCTTATTCCAGTCGATGACTTCCCAGAACGCTTTGATATAATCGGGGCGTCTGTTCTGATAGTTCAGATAGTAAGCATGCTCCCAGACGTCGATGCCGAGCAGAGGGGTGTGCCCCATCATCAGAGGGCTATCCTGATTGGGAGTAGAGGTGATGATCAGTTTGCCGGCGGCCGACCAGCAAAGCCAGGCCCAGCCGCTACCGAAACGGTTGGCCGCAGCTTCGGCAAACTTCTCTTTGAACGATTCGAATCCACCGAACTCGTTCGAGATCTCCTCGGCGACTTTGCCCACCGGGCTGCCGCCGCCGTTGGGGCCGATGTGGAAGAAGAACAGGGTGTGGTTGTGGTGGCCGCCGCCGTGCTTACGCACGTCTTCCTGGATCGCCTGAGGCAGCGAGTTCAGACCGCGCAGCAGGTCGTCGAGCGACTTGTCAGCCAGCTTCTCCTGACCTTCCAGCGCCTTGTTCAGCTTGTCGACGTAGGTCTGGTGGTGCTTGGTGTGATGAATCTCCATCGTCTTGGCGTCGATATGAGGCTCCAGAGCATCGTAAGCGTAGGGAAGTTTGGGAAGCTCGAATTTGAGTCCGGTTGCCATGGGTTGGGTAACTCTCTTTCTATCTCTTTATCTATCTTGGACGAAGGTCCGTCCGTTGAAGGTTCTGGGTCCATCTCTTTGGACCAGCCTCGCCTTGTCTCTTATGGACTAGCTGGCCTCGCCTTCGCCATAAAAGGAGTTTCCCTTGCGGATCCCTCGATAAACGGTAACGGAGGGAGACTCCACTTACTCCGTCTGGGGAAGTTGCGGGATGGTCAGCACGAAGCGGCTGCCTTCCCCCTCCACACTGTAGGCTTCCAGAGTCCCGCCCAGCGCCTCGGCCAGGCGCCGAGAGAGCGACAGCCCCAGTCCGGTGCCGCCGTAGCGACGAGCGATCGACTCTTCCGCCTGGACGAACGGCTCGAACACGCGGTCCAACTGCTCCGGGGTCATACCGATTCCGTTATCGATCACCTCGAACACCGCCAGGTCCGTCCCCTGGGGGCTTTCCGGCCGGAGCCGTTTCATACGCACCAGAATCTGCCCTTCGTGGGTAAACTTACAGGCGTTAGAGATCAGATTGTAGAGGCACTGGCGTAAGCGGGTGGGATCCGAGCGGAACAGCTCGCCGGTGGGCGCTTCGCCTTCGACCTGGAAATCGAGGCTGTTTTTGCCTTTTTTCGCCTCGTGCTCCATCGTCTGCACCAGTTCGCGAGTCAGCAGACCGATCGGGAACGCCTCGACGTCCAGGCGGACACGTCCCGCCTCCATACGAGAAAACTCGAGCAGTTCGTTGATCAGGCGAAGCAGATGTTTGCCGGAGCTTTTGATGCGAGCCAGGTCGGTGCGCAGCTCCTGCGGCGAGATCGCCTCGACGTCTTCGGCCAGCATATCGGCGTAGCCGATCACCGCGTTCAGCGGGGTCCGCAGTTCGTGGCTCATATTGGCAACGAACGCGCTTTTGGCGCGGTTGGCTTCCAGTGCCCGGTCGCGCGCCTGGGCCAGCTTTTTGTTGGTCGAGTTCAAGCGGTCGAGAGTGCGGTCTTTGAAGCTCTCGTAGAGAAAAGCCGTGGTGGCCAGCAGCGCCAGCAAGGCGATGTGGGTCAGCGCGAACAGGGTCAGTCGCCCCTCCTGCCCCTCCCACATCAAAGGTCCGTTGTCGCGCGAAGCCATCCAGGTAAAGAAGCCGATCTCCAGCGCCGCGAAGATGGTCCAGACGATTCCGGAGGCCGTGTTGCAGACGGTGATGGCCAGAACCGGAAGGAGGATCACCCAGGCCACGGGCGCGTCGTGGGCACCGGTCAGGTAGGTGGCCAGGATATGCAGCATAGCCCACATATCGATCAGCAGCACGTTGCCGGCAAAGGTCACCGAACCGGACACCCGCAGCAGCGGAATGACCAGAGCACAGCCCAGCGCCGCCAGACCGGTGGCCCGGGCCAAGTCGTTCTCTTTGAGAAAGACCAGAAAGATCAGGGTCACCAGGGCGTTGAAAGCCAGGATCGCCAGGGTGATGCCGATCAGTAGACGGGCTCGCCTGGCGTAGTCGACCCCTCCCCGTCTTAGCGCGCCCGGAATTATCCGAGAAAAGCGCTCCAAGCTTATCCTGCGGCCTGTTTGGCCTTCCGGTTCTCGCGCAGCAGCGCCTCGGCCTCGGCCGCAGGCACCGGTTTCGAGAAGTAGTAGCCCTGACCGTAGAGGCAGTCCAGCGTCTGCAGCGACTGCAGCTGGTCGAGCGTCTCGATCCCTTCGGCCACCGTCTGGAAGGACAGGTTCTGAGCCAGATTGACGATGGTGCGCACGATCGCCTCGTGCTCGCCCGGGGTGTCGATGCGGCTGACGAAGGAGCGGTCGATCTTCAGAGTATCCAGCGGGAAGCGGTGCAGATAAGACAGCGACGAGTAGCCGGTGCCGAAGTCGTCGAGCCCGAGCTTGACGTTACGACGCTTGAGTTCGTGGAAGATCTCGGTGGCGGAATCGGTGTTATCCATCAGCGCGCTTTCGGTGATCTCGAGCTTGAGATGGTCCGGCGCCAAACCCGTATCGGCCAGCACCCGGTCGATCTCGTGCAGGATATCCTTGAAGGCGAACTGCTTGGCCGACAGGTTGACCGAGATGGAAAGGCTGCCGAACTCTTCCTGCCAGGTCTTGGTCTGTCGGCAGGCCTGGCGCAGCACGAACTTGTCGATAGGAAGGATGAGCCCGGTCTCTTCCGCGATCCCCACGAACTCGTCCGGCGGCACCTGGCCCCGCTCGGGGTGGCGCCAGCGCACCAGCGCCTCGAAGCCGTGAATCTGTTCGTCGGCCAGGTCGACGATAGCCTGATAGTAGACTTCGAACTCTTCCCGCTCGACGGCGCGGCGCAGGTCGGTCTCGAGCTGCAGGCGCTTCGAGCTTTGCGTGTGCATGGCGCGGTCGAACATCTCGTGCCGCGCCTTGCCCAGGGCCTTGGCCCGGTTCATCGCGGTATCGGCGTCGCGCACCACGTCGTTAGGCGTCTCGTAGCCGGTCGCCGAAAGGGCGATGCCGATGGAAACCGAGGTGAAGATCTCGTGGCCTTCCAGCACGAAAGGCGCCTGCAGCGATTCCTGGATCCGTTCCGCCACACGGGTGGCGTCGCTGACGTCTTTGATGTCGTCGAGCAAGATGGTGAACTCGTCGCCGCCAAAGCGGGCCACCGTATCGCCGTCGCGCACGCACTGATTCAGCCGTTTGGTCAGGCCGATCAGCAGCTGATCGCCAACGTGATGAGCCAGCGAGTCGTTGACGATCTTGAAGCGGTCCAGGTCCAGCAGCAGCACCGCGAACTCGTAACCTTTGTAGCGCTTGAAGCGGCGCAAAGCGTGGGTCAGTCGGTCCATGAACAGGATCCGGTTGGCCAGCCCCGTGAGCGGGTCGTAAACTTTGCGAGAGGTGATGTCGGTCTGGGAACCGGCCATTCGGTAGACCTGGCCGGTGGTGTCGCGAACCGCCATGCCGCGCGACAGCGCCCAGCGATACGAGCCGTCCTGATGCAGGATGCGGTGCTCGCTTTCAAAGTGATGGCCGCCTTCGTTGAGGTGAGCCTCGAGCTTGTCCTTGACCAGCTGCAGATCGTCGGGATGGATGCGACCGAACCACTCTTCGGGCGAGGGTAGCACCTTCTCATCGTCCTTGATCCCCAGCATGGCCTTCCAGCGGGCCGAATAGTACATCTGATCCGAACGCAGGTCCCAGTCCCACAAGCCGTCGTTGGCGCCGGCCAGCGCCAGAGCGTAGCGCTCCTCGCTCTCTTTGAGGGCCAGCTTGACCTGTCGGTGCGAGAGGTGGGTCTGGATACGGGCCAGCGCCACGGGGAAGTCGACCGGCTTGGTGATATAGTCGTTCGCGCCCAACTGCAGCGCCTCGACGATCCCTTCGCTGTCGTCCTTGGCGCTGACCATGATGACGGGCAGCTCGCCGGCGGCGAAACTCTCGCGAATCTTATTGAGCACGGCGATGCCGTCCAGGATAGGAAGCATGATGTCGAGCAGCACCATATCAAAGTGCTGGCTCTCGATCTTGTCGAGCGCTTCCCGTCCGTCGATGGCCGTGGTCACGTGATAGCCCTTGCGTTCTAGTCGGCGGCTGAGCAGATCGCGATTGATCTCCTCGTCGTCCACCACCAGCAAGTGGCCCTTCGGTTCCTCGAACCCGTCTTCAGCGAGCCGTTCCAAATGTGAAGTCCCCTAAGTCTACGAAATCCTCGCCCGCGAACCCCGCTTAATAAGCAAGGCTACGCCCCCCCGGTACTTGCGAGGTTCTCCTCCGAGGTTGAGAGCGCCTGCCAGACGCCGGAATCCCCTTCGGAGGGCGAGAGGATGGGAGGGGATAGAGGAGGGGACGGAGCGGGGGGAGGAGGTTGAAGGCAGGGACTGCGACGGGGAGGACGAGAAGCTTGAGCCTCAGGCTGGGCCGACCAGGCCCAGCATATTCAGGAGCGATCGCCATTTCTAGAGTGCAAGGAAACCTCAAGGGTCTCAAACCCAGCCAGCTCAAAGCGCTGGAGCTACTGTCCCAGCGCAAAGTGCCGCCGGAGGAGATCGTCAACGCCGAGCTCGCTCGACGTATGACGGAGATCTCGCTCGAGCTGAACCGCCAGGTCGGGGTGCTGGTCGAGCGTTCGGGCAAGATCCGCGACGTGCTGGTTGGTGATGCCAAAGGGCTGGAGATTTCCGACTTCGGCCGCTTCCGCGGCGGCGAGACGCGCTTCCGCGGCCTGCGCTATGTGCACACCCACCTGAAGGGCGAACCGGTCTCGCACGACGACCTGACCGACCTGGCCCTACTGCGCTTCGACGTCATGGCCGTGCTCGAGGTCAAATCGAACGGTCTGCCCGGAACCATCCAGGTGGCCCATCTGCAGCCCACCGTCGATGCGCCCGAGCCGTGGTCGGTAGAGAAACCCGTCCCCTATCACTCCTTTGAACGGGACTTTTTGGCCTTCATCCGCGCCCTGGAGTCGGAATACCAGAGCTCGCTACGACTCTCGCGCGGTCGCAAGGTCAAACAGGGGCAGCGCCGAGCCTTGCTGGTCGGCGTGACCACGGGGCGGATGGACGAGCTGAAGGCCACCATGTCCGAACTCGAAGAGCTGGCCGAATCGGCGGGCGTCGTGATCGTCGACCGGATCCTGCAGCGCCGCCCCAAAATCGACGCCCGCTACGTGGTCGGCAGCGGCAAGATGAAAGAGCTGTACATCCTCTGTATGCAGAAGGGGATCGACCTGATGATCTTCGACGGCGAGCTGTCCGGGTCGCAAGTTCGCGCCATCTCGGACTTCGGCGAACTCGACGTATGGGACCGGACCCAGCTGATCCTGGGCCTGTTTGCCGAACGAGCGCGCAGCCGAGGCGGTAAAGTCCAGGTCGAACTCGCCACTCTGAAGTACACTCTGCCGCGCCTGGTGATGAAGGACGACTTCTTGTCCCGGCTGGCCGGCGGTATCGGCGCCAAGGGCCCTGGTGAAACCAAGGTCGAAGTTCTCAAGCGCATGCTGCGGGACCGCATCACCCGCTTAGAGCAGGAGCTCGAGGTGCTCTCGCGCCAGCGACGGGTGACCCGCGAGGCGCGCAACCGCTCGGGCTTCCCGATCGTTTCCCTGGTGGGCTACACCAACGCCGGCAAATCGACCCTGCTCAACGCCTTGACCGGCAGCGACATCCTGGCCGAAGATCGACTCTTCGCTACCCTGGACCCTACCTCGCGCCGGCTTTACCTCAACGCCGAGCAGAGCGCCATCCTGACCGACACCGTCGGTTTTATCCGCGACCTTCCCGAAGACCTGACCAAGGCGTTCCGCGCCACGCTCGAAGAGCTGGGCGAAGCGGATCTGCTGCTGCACGTGGTCGACGCCTCGAACCCCGACTTCCCCGACCAGATTATGAGCGTCAATGAAATTCTCGACGATCTGGCCCTGGACAACATCCCCGTGGTGACCCTTTTGAACAAGGCCGACCGGCTGACCGAGGAAGAGCGAGCCGAAATCGCCGAAAGCTATCCGTACCGCTTCACTTCGGCTCTCGACCCCGAAGACATCACCGTCCTGCGCGACTTCCTGGCCGAGTCGCTTCGGGAAGGGTCGGATTCCCCGGCTTCCGAACAGTAGACCTCGATGAGCACCTTTTCTTCGGGCCTCCAGTTCCGCGTGATCGACGGACAGAAGGAGAAAGACCGCATCATCCGGCTCGACGGGAAAGAGCTGGTGCTGGGTCGCGCCCAAAAGGGGCAGCGCCCCGGCCAGGGCGAGGTGCTGTTCCGCGAGCCCACGGTCTCGCGGGTGCACGCCAATCTTTCCTGGAAAGAGCGCAAGGGCGGCTTCCAGCTCACCCACAAGAGCGGTACCAACCCGACCCTGGTCAACGGCAAGCCGACCAAGAAGATCCTGCTCGCCCCGGGCGATCGGGTTCAGATGGGGCTCTTGATCCTGGAACTCGAGGATGCTCCCGGCGGCCGCGTTTCGGCGGGCGCCAGCCTGGGCGACAGCGGACGCAACCGCGCCTCGATGACCGAGCCGATCCTCGAAGCGCTCAGCAAGGTCGAACGCCAGCACGAAGAAGACCGCCGCCGCAGCAAAGTCGAAAACGAGCAGAAGCAGCGCCAGCGCGAGTTCAACGCGGCGCCCGAATCGTACGAGGAAGAAGCGCCTCCTATCAACACTCGCAGCCGCCGCTTAGACGAAGCGCTGCGAGCCGCTCCGCCGCGCCCCGAAGACGACCGTAAGCGGCGTCGCGGTGGCCCCTCTTTTGGCTGGCAGCCGCCCGAAGAGAGAGACACGCCTTCGCCCCGGCCCTCCCGGCTCGAACCCGAGCCCGAGCCGATGGTCGAGCGCCCCGCGCCGCGTCAGGTGTCCTATGAAGACGAGCGCAGCCGGGAGATCCGCCGTATCTCTTTGACTCCGGAGGCTCCCCCCCCGCCTCCGCCCGCTCCCGAGCCGCCGGCCCAGCAAGCCCCGGCCCGCCGCGAGGCAGTTTATGAGTTAGTGGTGGTCAAAGGGCCCGACCAGGGACGGCGTTTCCCGCTCAAAGATATGGTCATGGTGCTGGGACAGCGCCAGGGCGACAACGACGAGCGCGACGGCCAGGGCGTGTTGCTCAACGACGCCACCCTGCCCGCCGAAATGGGCATGTTCGCCTGGCAAGGCCGCGAGGGCTCGTACGGGCTGTTGGCTTCAGAAAACTCCATGCAGATCATCGAGGTCGACCGGATCTCGGATGGAGCCCGACGTCGTATTCGGGTGGACAGCGCCTCCTCGATCCTGCTCAAAGTCGCCGACGAGATCCAGGTTGGAGTGACCACCCTGCGGGTGCAGAAGATCGGAGAGCCCGTGCCGGTCTTCAAGAGCCGCCTGGCCCCTCCAGCCGAGGTGATCCCTCCTTCCCCTGCGCGTCAGGAAGCCGCCCAGCCTCAGCCGGTGCGGCGCTCCTCGTCCGAGAGCACCGGAAGCTTCACGCGCCCCGCGCCCAGCGGTCCGGCCCGCCCTCCGGCCTCGCCCTGGCGGGACACCAGTCGGGAAACTCCGCCCCCGCCTCCCCAGGCGCCGCCGGCTCCCCCGGAGCGTCCTCAACCTCCTCAGCGAAGCCAGGAGCCGTTGTCGCCGCTCCGCTCGGGCTCGCCCGCCGCGTCGTCGCCTTCGTTGGCCAGCATGGCTCGCCAGCCGGAAGCGCCCACGCCTCCCCTCCCTCAGCGCCAGCCTCCGGCTCCGCCTCAGCCCCCGAACGAGCCGGAAGTCCCTCTGTGGGCTCAGGCGACTCTGGTGCCCGGTCGCGACCAGGGAGGTCCGCCTCCTCAAGCGGCTTCGGCCACGAGTTTGGCCGGCGGCCCTCCCCGTCCGGCCAAACCGGCCCCACCAGGAGAAGAGATCTTAGAGTGGGGCAACCGCCCTGTCGTGGACTTCATGTTCGAATTCGTAGCCGGCGCCATGCGCGGCTGCGTGGTGACCATGAACCGCACCGATCTGACCAGGCCCCGTCGCTACAACGCGGGCACGGCCGGGTCGCGAGTCAACGAGGTTAGCCTGGACGGTCCCGACATCCCTAACGAGGCGTTCCACCTGATCGGGGAAGAAGGCCGCTTCTCTCTGTGCAACGAGGCCGCTACCGGGGCGCTGATGGTCAACCGCTCGCCGTTGAAAACCGGCGACCGCGTGGTGCTGATGACGGGCGACCTGATCACTATCGGCACGACGCAGATCCGCTTCCTCGAGCGCGAGGTCGTCCGAGTGCTGTCCCAGCACGGGCTGCTGGCCGAGTCGGGTGTGACCAGCGACCAGGACCGCATCTTCGGGATCAATCGGCAGCGTCTGATGTTAGGCCGCGGCAAGGGCTGCGACGTTCGCCTGGCCGACCTCGAGGTGTCGCGAGTCCACCTGGGGCTGGCCTACAGCGAAGGGCGCTTCTCGGTGCAGCATCGCTCCGAAACCAACCCGACCTTCCTGAACGGGCTCTCCCTGATGCCGGGCACCGTGCGTACCTTGAAAGTAGGCGACCGGATCCGGCTGTCCTCTCTGACCGTGCTTCGTTTCGTCGACCGCCATAACTTATAGTCGTCAGGAGGGCGGTTTCTGGCTCCTATCCCATAGGACTGCTCGCCTATGGGCGAGAAAGCGGCCTGCATGAGCCCTACTCCCCGAGCGGTCAAACCACTCCCTGAACTGTCCGAGCTGACCCTGGCCCAGAAGGTCGCCCAACTGGTGCAGATCGATATCCCCGATCTGCAGCTCGGAGAGCGCACCCGCGAGCATTTCCGCCGCTATGAATACAACGGCGTGATCCTGTTTGCGAAAAACGTGGCCGACCGCGCTCAGGTGGTTCAACTGGTGGAAGAGCTGCACGAACTTTGCACCGTGCCGCCGATGATCACCGTCGATCAGGAAGGCGGTCTGGTCGACCGTTTCCGCTTCGCCGAGATGAGCTGTAGCCCCGGGCCGATGGCGCTGGCCGCCACCGGCGACAGCGAGTGGACCGAACGGGCTCATCGCATCATGGGGACCGAGATGGCCTCGCTGGGTGTGACTCTGGACTTCGCCCCCTGCCTCGACGTCAACTGCAACCGAGCGAACCCTATCATCGGGGCGCGAAGCTTCGGCGCCAGCGCTGCTACGGTGACAGAGCACGGCCTGGCCGCCATGCGTGGTCTGCAGGCCGGCGGGATCGGCGCCTGCGCCAAACACTTCCCCGGGCACGGCGACACCGACCAGGACTCTCATCTGGAGCTACCTCTGGTCAGCAAGAGCCGCGAGGTGCTCGAGGAGATCGAACTGGCGCCGTTCCGAGCCGCCGTCGACGCCGGCATCGATGCTCTGATGACCGCCCATATCGTCTTCCCCGCCTTCGACGACACCCCGGGACTGCCCGCCACCCTTTCGCACCCGATCCTGAGCGGACTGCTGCGCCAGGAGATGGGCTTCGAGGGCGTGGTGTTCACTGACAGCATGGCGATGAAGGCCGTGGCCGAACGGTTCGGCGTGGGCGAGGCTGCCGTGATGGCGGTGGCCGCCGGGGCCGACATCGTCCTGGCCTGCGGCCCCTTCGAGAACCACATCGCCTCAGTCGAAGCGCTGCTGGCCGCGGTCGAGAGCGGTCGCCTGAGCGAAGAGCGCATCGACGAATCGGTTCAGCGGATCTTCGACCTGAAAGCTCGCTACTGCCGCATGCCGCAGCGCGAGGTGGGCTATCCGATCCTCGAGCACGACCGCGCCATGGCTGCTATCTGCGACAAGTCGGTGACGGTGCTCTCGGGCGCCGAGGCGCTGACCCTGAACGGGCGGGTGCTGGTGCTAATCCCGGACGTGCTGCCGCAGACCCCGCTGGGCGAGATCAACCGCCCGGTCTCGCTGGCCGAAGTGCTGATCGAGCAGAACAGCGACGAGAGCGTCCTGATCGAGGAAGAGTTCTATCACATCAACGCCAGCGGCGAGTCGTGGCGTGATCTGTCGACCAAGGCCGGCGGCTACGACCATGTGCTGGTTTGCCTGTTCAGCCGCTCTCGGTTGCCCGACGGGCAGCGCCTGCTGGTCGAAAACCTGGTGCGCGACGGCGTCTCTCCCACCCTGATCTCCTTTTCCAGCCCCTACCTTTTCGATGGGCTGCCTGAGGCTCAGCGAGCCCAGATCCTGACCTACAACTACTCGCCTCTGAGCCTGGCCTCGCTGGCGCGGGTGCTGCTGGGCCAGCAGAAAGCGAGCGGGCAGTGCCCCGTCCCCATGACCCCGGGACAGTTCGCCACTTCGTAGCCCTAGCCGTCTTTAAAGGAACCTGAACATGCCTAGTATTCTCGACAACATGAAAGCCATCCTGGGGGGGATGTCGGTCACCTGGAAGCACTTCCAGGAAGAGCCGGTGACCTTGAACTACCCTATGGTTCGCGACGAGAACATCCCCGCGAACTCGCGCGGGATGCTGCGCATGGTAGATTTCCATTCCGAAGATTCGATCAAGAACAAGAGCGACTGGTACGACGGCGCCCGCTGGGCTCCGTGCACCACGGGCTGTCCGGCCCATACCGACGCCCGCGGCTACGTCTCGCTGGCGGGCGAGGGGAACTGGCGCGCCGGTCTTGACATGCTGCGCCGCACCTACCCGTTCGTGGCCACTCTGGGGCGCGTTTGTCCGGCCCCGTGCGAGAAAAGCTGTTCGCGCGGCTTCACCGGCCCCGAACCGATCGCTATCCGCAAGCTCAAGCGCACCTATTCCGACTGGGAAGAGTCGCTACCGATCGAGGATCAGTTCTCCTATGAAGAGTACTGCTGCAGCCAACCGCTGAACGGCAAGAAGGTAGCTATCGTGGGCGGCGGGCCCGCTGGCTATCAGAGCGCCATGCTGCTGCGCGCCTGGGGCTTCCAGTGCACGATTTTTGAAGCCCGCGATATCCCCGGCGGCTTCTTGACTCTGGGCATTCCCAAGTACCGTCTTCCCCGCGACGTGGTGAATCGCGAGATGGAGAGGATCCACTCGCTGGACGGCATCAGCCTGGTGCTGTCCACTGAAATCGGGGTCGATGTCCCGTTCGCCGACCTGCAGCGCGATTACGACGAGGTAGTCATCGCGGCCGGCGCCTGGAAGCCGTACCACCTGGGACTGCCGGACGAGGAGAAGCCGTTTGTCTACTATGGCGAGGACTTCCTGGAAGAGCAGATCCGCGGCCGCCTGACTGAGGTGCCGTCCAAGGTGGTGGTGGTTGGAGGCGGAAACACCGGCTTCGACTGCGCTCGTACCTGTCGTCGCCTGGGCGCCGAGGTCACCATGATCTATCGCCGTACGCGCAACGAGATGCCGTCGGAGGAAGAAGAGATCGAAGACGGCGAGGAAGAGGGCGTGCACCTGGTGTGGCTGACCTCGCCCAACCGGATCGTCATCGAGGACGGCCAGTTGAAGGGTCTCGAGGTGATCAAGAACCGTCTCGGCGCCAAGGACCGCTCGGGTCGTCGCAGCCCGGTTCCGATCAAGGGCAGTGAAGAGATTTTAGAGTGCGGGATGATCATTACCGCGCTCGGCCGCATGGTCGACATCCCCTGGCTTCCGGCCGAGGTCAAGGTCGACCGTAACGGCACGGTGCGGGTCGACGAAAAGGGCGAAACCACCTTGCCTGGCGTGTGGGCCTGCGGCGACGTGGTGCGGGTGGCGACCATCATCGAAGCGATCGGGATGGCCGATAAGGCCTGTATCGGAATCGCCAAGAAGCACGGCGTGCTGCCCGACGAACTGCCTTTCCTCTACAACTACGAGCGCAAGGACGGCGAGTATCTGGCGGTCATTCCGTTCGAGGACGGCAAGGCGCCCGGCCTTGACGCCCCGCAGGTGCAGCGCCGCAAAGGGTTGGGCGAGGTCGAAGGGCCTCCCGTGGCGGCCTTCACCGACCCGACCCCGTGGAAACGCCAGGCCAAGCAGAAGCCGTTCCGCAACATGAACCTGCAGGTGCCGATGCCCAAGATTCCGGGCGAGGTGCGTATCCAGACTTTTGACGAGCACGACCTGGGCTTCACCCTGGAGATGGCTCAACAGGAAGGGCGGCGCTGCTACGGCTGCGCGGCCGAGATGTGCGTGGGCTGCGGCGTTTGCGTCGACGCCTGCCCCGACTCTTGTATCCATCTCGAGTCGCCCAAGAACGAGGAAGAATGGGAATATCCCGCCGTCTACTCGATCGACCTGGCGCGCTGCTGCTACTGCGGTCTGTGCACCGAAGCCTGTCCCACCGACTCGCTGGTCTGGACCTCGAACTTCGAGATGAGCCTGCAGGAGAAGCAGAACTCGTTCCTGACCAAAGACCGGATGAACCTGAACCTGGTCCGCAGCGAGCGCAGCAAGAAGGAAGGCGCTCCCGCCTAGGGGCCCATAGGCGGACGGGCGAGCTTTCCAGCGGCGTCGGCCGTGCAAAAGGTCCCACGTGGGACCTTCAGGCTCGTCGTCGGACGGCCGGGACCGCTAGGGTTTGCCCTGGCTCCAGCGCTGGCGAACTTCGTCGACGCTGGGAGGCCGTAAGGCCGGGTCGGTGTGCAGGAGGTCGGTGACCAGCGCGTTCCACTCGACCGGAACCTCGGGGCGAAGGTCGCTGGCTTGAACCTGCAGCCCGGCGTTGTGTAGCTTCAGCAGTTCGTAGCGGTTCAGCGCTGCCCAGGTGCGTCGCCCGGTCAGCAGTTCGTAGATGATCAGCCCGACCGTGTACAGGTCCGAGCGGAAGTCGAGTTTGTCCGAGCGGTTCTGCTCGGGCGAAGAGTAGATCGGTGTGCCCAGCATAGCGCCCGACACCGTGACCAGGAGCGCGTCGTCGGCCCGCGCCACGCCGAAGTCAAGGATCTTCAGAACTTCGCGCCCAGTGGCCCGGTCCAGGAACAGGTTCTCGGGCTTGAGGTCGCGGTGCAAGATCCCCTGACCGTGCGCGGCCTGCAGACCTTCGAGCATCTGCCGCACCAGACTATCGACCTCCCCCAGGGGAAGTCCGTTGGGCGCCTCGTCGAGACGGTCTTGCAAGGTCTGCCCGACCAGCATCTCCTGGGCCAGATAGGCGGGTCGCCCTTCCGACTTTTCCGCGTAAAAGTCGAAGCCTTTCACGATGTGCGGAGAGTTCAGAGTGCTGGCGATGATGCACTCGCGCTGGAACCGCTCGTCCACCGTCTTGGGGATCTTCACCGCGAAATCGCGACCGTGCTGGTCCTGCCCCTGATAGACGTGAGCCATGCCGCCTTCGCCTAACAGTTTGATAATGCTGTAGCCGGCGATCTTCTTGGGGATTCCGGTGCCGCTTTCGGCCACCCGCGCGCGATGCTCGACTTCGGCCAGGGCCTTGGCGGCGCGTCGTCGGAACAGCACGAAACCAAACAGCGCCAGCCCCGCGCCGCCTCCGATAAAGAGCGACAGGCGTCGCCAGGAGGGAACTTTCTCCATGCGTACGGTGATGTTGGAGGGGCCGGTGCAGCCCTGCTGCTCACCCGTCCAGTCGGCCCACCAGTTGCCCTTGCCGATCACTCGAATATCCACCCGCTGGCCAGGCTTGGCATCGAACACGGCGGGAACTCGTTCGCTGATCTGCTGAAACTCGTCGGACTCGCCCTGAACGCGAGCATATACGACGCCAGCGTGAGAGGCGTTGACCTGAATGGGATACGTCTGCGCGTGGGCCGGCGACAGGGCCAACCCCGCTACCAGTGAGATAAGGCAACGACGGATCATTGAAGGCATACGGTTCGACGGCCCACGGCCCTGAGGCCTGCCGCTGACAGCCCGAATCTCGAGCGAACTACCTGGCCTGCCAGACGTCGACTTGAACGATCATGCCCGCTTTGACCCGGAAACCCAACCCCTTCGAAGAGTAGGCGTAGTAGGTCTCGCGGGGCTGGCTCTTGGCCACCTTCAGGTCGCGGGCGACGTAGTTGCGCCCCAGCGTGGGCTCGACCACAGTCCAAGCCACGCCCACGCCAGCGCCCGAGAACGGGGTCCATTTGACGGGACCGCCCTTGGTCTTGACGGTGGGCTTGTTCAGCGTGATCATGACGGCCTTGTTCGAGGCGTACTGGACCAGCACCTCATCCCCGCCGTAGCGAACGTACGCTGGGTTTTGCGGCGACCCGATGTACTCGGTCGGCGTCAACTGAGTGGCGATCTGAGCCGGGCTAGCGTTGAGCGTCAGAGGTCCAACACCCTTTCCAGGATCCACCGTCCAGCCCTGGGCCAGTGCCGCCGTGGCCAACATAGTCACGGAGAGCAGCAGCGTCTTTACCCGATTCATCCAAGGACCTCCACTCGCCCCGGGGGCGAAACGTATTGGAGGCTTAACCTACCCGAACAGCCAGGGTTTCTCCTCCAGTCGTTCCTCTGCCCCATCAAGGCCGCCGAAGGTGATGGCCCAAAGCGGCAAGAAGGCCAGCCTCAAATCCGACCCGAACCGTTGAAGGAGCCCCTCATGAAGCCAAGCCAGCACCCGCCCGACCCGATCTGGTCGTTTTCTGCGGTGGGCAAAGACCGCCCCGGCATCGTGGCCGCGCTGGCTAACGTGTTCTATCAACAGGGCTGCAATCTGCTGGACTCGAGCATGACCATCCTGGCCGACCAGTTCGCCGTCGTCATGCTTCTGGAAACCAGCCCGGCGACGAACCCCGAAGAGTTGCGCGGGGCGCTCGACAGCCTGGGTCAGGAGTGGGGCCTACAGGTCGCCGCCGGCCCGGTCGAGCATTCGCACCAGCCGGGCGAGGGGCAGGCCACGGGAGAGCCTCAACTGGTGTCCGTGTACGGGGCTGACCAGACGGGCATCACCTGGAAAGTCTCTGAGCTGATCGCGCGCCATCGTTGGAACGTGACCGACCTGTCCACCAAGCAGATCGCGGGCTCCGCCCCGGTCTACATCCTGCTCCTCGAAATCGTGCCGACGCAGGGCAGCGCGCCTTTGGCCGACCTGAAATCGGACCTTCAGAAGCTGGGCAGCGAGTTGGGATGCTCGGTCACCCTCAAGGATGTCGAGAGCGCGAACCTGTAACCATGGCGGTCCGTGACATCGTACTGTTTCCCCACCCTGTCCTGAAGGCGGTCTGCGACCCGGTCGTCCCCGGCGACCCGGAACTGCCCGGGCTGGTTCAGGACCTGATCGACACCGTGGCGGCCAGCCCCGGCGTCGGCGTTGCCGCGCCCCAGATCGGGGTGGCTAAGCGGGTCATCGTGGTCGACGTCAGTCCCAAGCCGGGCAACGGCCTGATCGTGCTGATCAATCCCGAGGTGGTCAGCGGCAGCAACCCCAAAACCGGCCGAGAGGGTTGCCTCTCGGTCCCCGACTTCACGGCCAACGTTCGGCGCCCTCAGGAGATCGTGATTCGCGGAACCGATCCGCAGGGGCGAGCCGTGGTCTTGCACAGCGAGGGGCTCGAAGCGGTTTGTCTGCAACACGAGGTCGACCACCTGGACGGAATCCTGTTCCTGGACCGGGTGGCCAGCCTGAAGAAAGACGTCTTTCGACGTAAGGGTTTCGAGCCGCGCTTCGAAGCTCAAGATTATCCCACAATCAGTTGAGGAGCCGGCGATGAAGAAAGTCTATACCCTGGGCCTGGCGGTCCTGATTCTCGAGTTCTGGGCCTATACGGTGTTCCGTGGTCATCCGCTGGTCCGTCCCGAATGGTTCGGAACCCTACTCCTGATCATCCAGCTTCTGATGTCGGTGGGAGGGATCTACGCGGCCCGCTGGCTGCTGCGACGCTCGCCTATCGCCTGGTTAGAGGGCCCGCAGCGCGACTGGACCAAGCTCTGGCTCTGGTGCGGCCCGTTGGGAGGACTGCTCCTGGTGGTGGCCTGTTTGTTGGGCAAAGTCGCCGTCGCGGCCAGCGGCACGCTGCTTCCGGGACTGGTCATCGCCGCCCACATCGCCGCGGGCGCGGTGGTCTGGACCGTAGCTTTACCCTGGGCCGTGTCAGATCTGCTCTCGGACGAAACGACCGGGTTCCGCGAACGACTGCTGATGCAGTTGGGGATCGCGGCTCACGTGATCGGATTTGCGGTCTACCTGGGTTTCTTCCCCGGGCGTGACGTTTCGCCGCTGAGCCTGGTCGGCGCGGTGTTCGTTTTCGGCTTCAACCTCTACTATATCATGCTGGTAGCGGTTTCTTGGTCATTCCTGTTTCGCTTCTGGAGGCCCGCAGCCATCGACCCGCTGGAGATCGAAGCCAACTTCGATCTCCCCGAGCAGGTGAGCGAACTCGATAGCCCCGGCGCCTTGGACGGGGAAGCGTAGCCCTCTCGACTCGACGCCTCGCCTCCTCGACCCTCTGCGGGCCCTAGCCAGGGAAAAAGTCCAGACCGATGTCCACCGGAATCACCGTATGGGTCAGCGCTCCCATCGAGATAAAGTCGACTCCCGTTCCGGCGATGGTGCGCAAGTTGTCGCCGCGAATCCCGCCCGAAGCCTCGGTCAGGATCGTGCGAGGGTGAGAACGCACCAGGGCCACCGCCTCGCGCAGCGTGTCCAAATCCATGTTGTCGAGCAAGATCACGTTGGCGCCCACCATTCGAGGGTTGTCGGCCATCAGGTCGCGATCGGCCCGCAGCACTTCGCGAACCTGATCGATGGTATCGCATTCGATCTCGACCACCAACATGTGCCCGGCGGTGTCGCGGGCTCGGCGCAGGACAGCGTCGATCCCGCCGCCGATGACCAGGTGGTTATCCTTGATCATGATGGCGTCGTTCAGCCCGTAGCGATGGCGGGAACCGCCGCCCACGGTGACCGCGTACTTATCGAAGAAGCGCAAGCCCGGCAGGGTCTTTCGCGTGGGAAGCAGGCGGGTGTTGGTGCCTTCGAGTTGACGTACCAGATTGCGCGTCTGGGTGGCGATACCGAAGAGCCGGGAGAGCAGATTCAGGGCCGTCCGTTCGCCCGCCAGCAGCGCCGCCGTGGGCCCGGTTAGCAGCAGCAGGCTGGCACCCGCTTCAAAATCGGCCCCCTCCTCCATCTGCCGCTCGACCACACAGCGGGTGTCGAGTTCCTGGAAAAGCGCCTTGACGAAGCAAAGTCCGGCCACCGTGCCAGCTTCGCGAGCCACGAAAGCGGCGGCGGCGGTATGGCCGTCGAGCCCCAGCACCTTGCCCGAAACGTCGCCTTCGACTCCCAGGTCTTCCTTCAAAAAGTGACGCAGCGCGTCGCGGTATAAAAGTTCAAACATATCGTCTCCTAGAGGTCCTCTCGACCCCTCCTCATGTCTTGCTTTGAGAGCCTATACTACCTGAGCCAGACGCTCTTCGTCGCTCCGAAAATGAGCGCCCAGGCTGTCCCGTCGCTGCAAGGCCGCCTGGGCCACCAGCTGGGCCAGACGCACTTCGCCGACCGGCGCCTGCTCCTGCAGCCAGCCCAGGAAACACTGTATCTCGGAGGCCGTACGGACCACTCCGCAGGCGCCCTCGAAACGCTCTCGCAGTTCACCCAACAGGTTGGGAGCAGCCCAGGACAGCGGGGCCGGGGCAGAGCGCTCCAAGGAACCCGTCAGACGGACGCTGCCGCCCGCGTGGCGGCCGGCGCGGTGTCCGAACACCAGCCCCTCCAACAGGGAGTTCGAAGCCAGCCGGTTGGCCCCGTGCACTCCCACCGAAGCCACTTCACCACAGGCGTAAAGTCCTGGGACACTGGTAGCGCCGTTCAGGTCGCTCACCACGCCGCCTATGGTGTAGTGAGCGGCTGGACGTACGGGGAGCCAGCCGGGATGCTGCGGAAACCGTTCGAGGTGCCCGAAGGCGCCGGGGAACCGTTCGGCCAGTCGGTCGACCGGGGTGAGGTCCAGATACACCTGGCCCGTCCGTCGCTGTTCGGCGATGGCTCGGGCCACTTCGTCGCGACCGCGAAGCTCGTCGAAAAACCGCTCCCCGCGATGATCGCGCAGCAGCGCTCCGGCGCCGCGTAGCGCCTCGGTCAGCAGCGGCAGCGGCCCCTCCCCCACCGACTCATCGGCCAGCGCGGTCGGATGGAACTGGACGAACTCGAGGTCGGCCACCGCCGCGCCGGCGTCGACCGCCAGCACGATGCCGTCGCCACGCACCTCTCGGCCGGTGGTCGTGGCGGAGTAAAGTCCGGCAAACCCTCCGCTGGCCAGCACCACCCGCGGACTGGCCAGCACCGTGCCGCTCTCCAGCAGAACCCCCTCGACCCCCTGGGGCCCGGTCAGCAGACGGTTGGCCCGCTGCTGGAGGAAAACTGTGCGAGGACGCTGTTCGGCTCGAGCCCAAAGATGGGCCGTCATGGCACGACCGGTGCGGTCCTGCTGATGAATCACCCGGGGCCGGGTGTGAGCCGCCTCCAACCCCATGATGGGGTCTCCCATCTCGTCCCGATCGCACTCCATCCCGGCCGTCAGAAGCTCCAAAACCCGCTCCGGCCCTTCCTCGGTGAGCACCCTCACGGCCTCGCCGTCGGCCAGGAAGCGGGAAGCCCGCAGGGTATCTTCGGCGTGCTCGCGAGGAGAGTCGTCCCGGTGCAGCGCCACCGCCACTCCCCCCTGGGCTCTCCAGGAAGATCCGGTGGTGAGGGGAGTTCCGGGGCTGAGCACAGCCACCCGGAAGGCAGGTGGAGCCCCCAGCAGAGCGGACAGGCCGGCCACGCCGCTGCCCACGATGATCAGGTCGTAAAAGTCTCTCATGGCTTGTTACCTCCTCGAGGTGTTCGTCCCACGTGGGACCGTCGTGGTCTTGGAAGAGATGGTCCCACGTGGGACCAGGTCTGGGGTCTCTAGCGGACTCCGGCCGCGGGGGGACCGAAGCTCACCACGCCCCTGGGCGCTTCCACCGCCAGCATCCGCTCGACGGCTCGTCGAGCGCGTTCGGCGATCTCGGCCGGGATATGGATCTGGGGCTCGAAGGTCTCCAGACAGGTGATGATCTTCTCCAGAGTGATCTTCTTCATGTGAGGGCAGAGGCTGCAGGGGCGAACCAGTTCGACCCGGGGATGCGCCACGGCCAGGTTGTCGGACATCGAGCATTCGGTGATCAGTGCTACTCGGGCGCCGGGCTCCTGACGAGCCACGTAGTCGCTCATCTGAGCCGTCGAGCCGACCAGGTCGGCTGCCTCCTGAACCTCCGGGCTACACTCGGGGTGGGCCAGCACCTTCAGTCCAGGGTACTGGGCCCGGTACGCGTCGACCTGGCCGGTAGTGAACAGTTCGTGCACCATACAGGTCCCCGCCCAGGAGACGATCTCGACGCTGGTCTGACGAGCTACGTAGCTGGCCAGGTAGCCATCGGGCAGGAAGATGACCTTATCCACGCCCAGCGATTCGACCACGGCGACCGCGTTGCCCGAGGTGCAGCAGATGTCGCTTTCGGCCTTCACTTCCGCCGAAGAGTTGACGTAGGTGACGACCGGGCAGCCGGGATGCTGCCGCTTGAGTTCCCGCACCTGTTCGCCGGTGATCGACTCGGCCAGCGAGCAGCCCGCGTCCATATCGGCGATCAGCACCGGCTTGTCCGGATTGAATAGCTTGGCCGTCTCACCCATAAAGTGCACGCCGCAGAACAAGATTGCGTCGGCGTCGTCGCGCTTGACCGACTCTCGAGCCAGGGCCAGCGAGTCGCCGGTGACGTCGGCGATACCGTAGAAGATTTCGGGCACCTGATAGTTGTGAACCAGCACGACCACGTTCTTCTCCCGCTTGAGTTGGCGGATCCGCTCGATCAGCGGACGGCGCAACTGCCACTCGAAGTCGGGCATGGACTCGGACAACTTTTCCCCCACCACATCCAAGGACATCAACATCTTCGGCACCTCCACTTATGCTCTATTAGAGCATTAATCTCCCTTATGCTACACCTGAGCAAAATTATTGTCAACCCATCCGGGAGGGATGGGGTAGTAGAAAAAGAGCCCGGCGCCTTACCAGGCCCGGGCTCGTTTTCGAGAGTGCTGTCGATGGGAGGACAGCGCCGTCAGCGCTCTCTCAAGCCGCTCCCGGAGAACCATTTCGGATAGTCGGCGGGCACGGATACCGAGGCGTGATTGGTTCCCTCGCAGTAGAACTCGTAGGTGTCGGGATTGACGGTGGGGACGTAAGAATTGGAGTAGGTATCAGCTGTGGCCGACGGACAAATCGGCATCGTCTTCATATAGTTAGGGGCAATCAGCCCGATATCGTCAGGATAGTGACCCTCATTGTCCACGCTGTACGCTTCCAGCGCGGTAGCGATGTTTTTCAGGTTGGCCTTGCAGCCCGTCAACTGACTCATGGCCCGGGCTCGGGTGTAGGAGGGGATCAGAATCGAGGCCAGGATAGCGATAATGGCGATCACGATCATCAACTCGACCAGGGTAAAACCAGTTGCTCGACGGTGAGGGAAACGTCTCATTTCACAACGCTCACTTTCGCTAAGGAAGTTTTGTAAGTCTGGATCTGACTGGGAGCTACCCGAGTGCCCTTGACGTTGAGCTTACGTAGATTTGGGAAGCTTTCGGGCGAGGGAAGCTGGTCGATCGGATTCCCACTCAGGTCCAACTCCTCGAGCAGGGAGAGCTTGGACAGGCCAGCCGGCAGCTTGCTGATTTTGTTGCCACGCAACGCCAGCGTACGCAGGGAGTTCAACTTACCGAAGTCCGCTGGCAGTTCCGTGAGCCGGTTCCCCGTCAGGTCGAGCTTCTTGAGTTTGTGAAGCTCGCAGAGCCCCGAAGGCAGCTCGGTCAGGCTGTTGGCCTTGAGCTGCAGCTCTTCGAGGGCGGCCAGGTGCCCGATTTCGTTGGGCAAGGCCGTCAGCTTGTTGTAGGAGAGAGAGAGCAGTTGCAGCCCCTTCATCTCTCCCAGCGCCGACGGCAACGTCGAGAGGTCGTTGTCATCGAGATACAACGACTTCAGCGCGGTTACCGAGGCTAGCTCGACGGGAAACTCCTCTAAGTCCTGGCTGTCGAGTCGAACAACCTCGGTCGTCTCGGGTGCGGACAGGGCATCCGAAAGCGCCGAAGGAGAACCAACGCGAAAGCCCATCATCATGGCCCCACCTAGCATCGCCAGAAGGGCCAGCGGTGTCAACACGATCGCAGTCAACCTGGTCCGCCTACGACGCTGCTCGGCCAGGCCGGCTTTCCAGCGCGCTTTGGGATCGACGAACTTCTTCTCCTGATCTTTGCGACGCTCTACCGCCTGATGCATCGCAGAAGTCAGGTCTCCCTGATTTTTGTACGGTTTAGACATACCCCTAAACGGTAGGATTCTTCGAGGATAAACTTCTGCCTGCCGAAGCAAAGAGCGATCGCTAAAGAAATCGCCCTTGAAGGAACGCTAGTTTCGGAAGGGGTTGGCCTGAATTCCGGGAGCCGGCCGTTCCGCCGTGACGTCTCCTCGGAACTGGTAAAGTCGGGCGGGGCGCCCGCGCCCCTCGTGCCGGCTGTCCCCGGTCATCTCGACGAGGCCTGCGGTTTCGACCATACGCCGGAAATTCTGCTTATGCAAAAGCCCCCCGGAAAGCGCTTCGACCGTCTCCTGCAGTTCGGTCAGGGTAAATCGGTCCGGAAGCAGTTCAAAAACCAGCGGGCGGTATCCCAACTTCCCTCGAAGACGGGACAGCGCCGTGGCGGCGATCCGTCGATGGTCGGCCCAGAGCGGTCGACCGACGGCCGCTCCTCGCCCCGCCTCTTGAACCAGCCCTGCCTCGTAGAGCAGTTCATACCGCTCCAGCACCCTTTCAGGGTTCCAGGGTGAGCCCTGACGACCGAAGTACACCCGGTAACGCCAAAGGCGATCCGAAGCTTCGCCCGCCCAGGCTTCCAGCTCAGCCAGCATAGAGTCCGTTCCGTCGGCCCAGCCCTTTCGGCGGTCCTCCCAGGGAAAGAGCTCGTAGAACGATAGCGCGCGGTCGCGCGGCAGGTCCCGCATCAGGGCCAGATAGGCGATGGAGAGAACCCTGGCCTCGGGGCCGCCAGCGCGCTGACGGTCACCGAAGGTGTACAGCTGCTCGATGTAGCCGACCCGCTGAGCTATCGCCCCATCGAGCAAGCGGCGGACAGCAAGTTCAAGCGTGGGGTCGCTCTCGGCAAGGGACCCGCCGGGCAGTTTACCCGGGTCGAGATTTTCCAGAAAAAGCCGCGGCTGGCCGCCTTTGACGGAAACCAGCGCCGCGGAAAGTTCGACGCGGGCTTCGCCGCTCACGCCTTAGCTCTTCTCCCGGTCCACGATCACGGTCCGGGTGGCCGGGTCGCGACGAACACGATAGATGTATTCCGCCTCGCCTTCAGCTTCGCTCGGCACGGGCAGCGGCACCATCACTTCGCGGGGCGCCCCGCTGCCGGGCAGCGGCGAGCTGCTCCCCCCGACACGAAGGTTCCAGGTGGTCTCAAGCTCTTCCGGAGAGAGGCCACGGTACAGGGTAGGAGCACCGAAAGCGGCCCCCGCCGTCCCGTTGTAGCGCTCGGAAGAGATGCGAAGAAGAATCCGCTTGTTGCCCTTGAGGGGAACGCGAATCTTTGCCACGTCGCCTTTGCTTTCCAGCGGCCCAGAGTTGTAGAGCACCTCTCCGCCGGCCTCGACGGTGAACTCGGCCGTCCGTCCTTCCGGGGTGGTCGCCAGGTAGCCGACGGTGGTCTCGAGCATCTGCCAGTCGTCTTCAAGTTCGAATCCGATGATGGCGTCGTCGGCGCCACCAGTACCCTGGATATAGCCCGTCACGGACTCTTTGCCGATCTTGACCCTCTGGTCCATCCAGATCATGTTCTCGTAGCCCTGTCGGGCCGTACGAAGAGCCAGGAGAGGAGCCGATTCGACCTTGGCCCAGGCGGCAGTCAGCAGGGTGAGGAGAAGAACAGAGGTTAACAGCTTTCGGTGTGAGAGGCGTCGCATAAGAGCTAGAGATGCGACCCCTGCCCCCGATCTCCTGGCTAGTACAGCGTCCGCAAAGTTCATCCCTACCCCTGTCGCAGATCCATCGCCTCTGGCTGTGTTGCCCCTCCCTTATGTATGTCGAATACACCGCACTCGGGTCGCCTTGCCAGAGCCGCGCCTCTGCGACATGGGTTGGGACGAACTCCACGGACGCTGCGCTAGAGGATCCGACGCCCCTGACGGATCGAGCGCTGCCAGTCCGCCACGGCGCTACTCTGAGCGCTCAGGTCTGGGCGACCCGCACGACGTCCCAGTTCCGCCAACAAACGGACCAAAAAGGTCACATCTTGCCCTGCCGACCTCGGCGCGTCCCGCCAGGTGCGGGTCGCCGCCCCATCTCCGCTGCGGTGAGCGTAAGTCCCTTGAGCGGCCTTCTCCAGAGCCCGCAGGCCCCCCTCGGGCGCGCGGGCCTTGAGATAGAAGGTCAGCGGACGACGAGCCGGACCCGCCATTCGGTAGAGTAAGCCGCGCCCCAGTTTGTCAATTCTGTCCAGGCGAGCGAGTTTGGCGTGCGGGAGGCACTGCTGAACGTGCTGGGTGGCCACCTCGAAGAGACGAGCTTCGACCATGCTCTGAGCGCGATGCAGGTGGAAGCGAGCCAACCCTCCCGCGTAGTCTAGCTCTTTGGCCAGCGTCAGCGCCTGACGCAGCATGGTCTGGGCTTCGAGCGGTCGCTCCCGCCCCATCAGCCAGCCCACCCGGAACAAGATATTGGTCTGTTGACGGCGGTTGCCGAGCTCGCCGTAGCCGGCCGCCGCCTCGAGATAGTCCGAACAGGCGAGATTCAGCTCGCGCGTGCGCTCGCGACAGTTGGCCCGCTGAAGCAAAAGGTGGGTTCTCAGGTCCAGGAACCCCTCGCCGCCGGTGTCCAACCCCTTCTCGCAGGAGTTCATGGCGGCCCGATGGCGTCCAAGATCGTAGAGAACCGAGGCCGAGTTGAACCAGGCCGCGCTAAGGTTATAAGTCTGTCCCGAACGTTCATAACGGCCGATGGAGCTTTTGAAAAGGCGTAGCGCCTCTTCCTTGTCGCCGTGACGGTCCTGCAGGATACCGTACTCCATGACGATTTCGGCGGCGCGGGCGGGCTGGCGCCGCGAGCGGCCCTGCTCTTGATAAAGCGTGGCCATCAGCTCCAGGGCTCGTCCGCCCAGGCCCCGGCGCTCGTAGTCCGAGATCTGCAGGCGGCGGAAATCGTAGAACAACGAATCGGTCGGTCGGGCCAGTTCGCCGAGTTCGCCCAGCAAGGTGCGGGCCTCTCGTTCGTTCCCCTGAGCCACGTGTAGGCTGTGATGGCTCTTGAGTTCCTGGTAGAGCAAAGCGCGATCGACCTTACCCAGCGTGGCCAGTCCCGAGGCTTGAAGACTGCCGGCCCGAAAATAACGGGTCGCGAGCTCGACCTGCGTCTGCTCGCGCTCTGCTCTTTCCCTTGCGCGACCTTCACCCATACCTGGTTTAGTTAGACCTCCAAGGGTGGCATCCTTGTTCATTGGTAGCGAATGTCGTGAAGAATTCCCTGTCAAAGAAACCTGGGGGGCCGGTTCGCGGATCAAGCCGCCACGCCGTGGCGCCGAAAGGGCGCTCTTCCTCCCAGGGAAGGAAAGCTTGAATAGTGTTAGAACCCGCGAGGCGCGACGGCCCGACCCAGGCTCATCGACCCGCGAGTCCGGCCGTTCATAGGAGATTCAATGAAAACGCAAAGCCAGGTGATGTGTGTCATCATCCTCTTATGCACCATCTACGCCACCACGATGGTCTACGACTTCCGCGGTGACAAGACGAAGATGCTGCTAGGCCTGGACCTTCGCTCCGGCTCGCACATCGCGGTCGAACTGCTGGGAACCGGGGCCGACGGCCAGGCCGTCAAAATCACCAAAGAGATTCAAAATCAGGCCATCCAGGTGTTTCGTAAACGCCTCGATCCCGAAGGCAACAAAGAGGTCGTGATCACCCCCGAAGACGTCAACCGTCTGATCATCGAGATCCCTGAGGTCACCGACCTGACCCAGGCCGAGCAGATGGTCAAAAAGGCCGGGCGGCTCGAATTCAAGTCTTCGGCCTACGACCCCGCGACTCAGAAGCTGACCTGGACCACGCGTCTGGACGGCTCGGCGGTCAAAAGCGCCGGCGCCGTGGTCGATGCGATGTCTCACACCGGCGAGAACTGGCAGATCGAGTTCACCCTGACCTCGGAAGGCTCCAAGGCCTTCGGCACGTTGACCCGCGAACTGGTGGGCCGCCCCCTCGGGATCTTCTTCGATGGCGAAGAGATCTCGGCGCCCAACGTGAACACTCCGATCACCGGCGGTCACGGGCAGATCACCGGTTCCTTCACCAAAGACGAGGCCGTCTCTCTGGCCAACTATCTGAACGCCGGCGCCCTGCCGGTGAACGTCAAAATCTTAGAATCGTACACCGTGAGCCCCACTCTGGGCGCCGAGTCGCTGAACAGTTCGCTGCACGCCGGCCTGATGGGCGTGGGCATGGTCAGCATCTTCATGTGCTTGTACTATCGTATGCTGGGCGTGCTGGCCTCGCTGGCCCTGGTGGTCTACACCGTCGTCGTGCTGGCCTCGATGAACATCCCCACCATGCAGTTCGTGCTGACGCTACCCGGTATCGCCGGGTTCATCCTGTCTATCGGTATGGCGGTGGACGCCAACGTGCTGATCTTCGAGCGGTTCCGTGAAGAGCGCGAGCGGGGACGAAGCCTGGAGGAAGCCAGTGAGATCGGCTTCAACAAAGCGTTCAGCTCTATCCTGGACGGCCACGTGACCACTTTCCTGGGCGCCTGGATCCTGTATATCTTCGGAGCGGCCTCGGTCAAAGGGTTTGGTCTGACTCTGATGATCGGAACCGCCTGGAGTATGATCACGGCGGTTTACATCACCAAGTACTTCCTTATGTTCTGCATCCATACATTAGGGCTTAAAAACCCCAAACTTTACGGGAGAGTGTAGCCAATATGCATTATCTCGGACTTCTACTCTGGATTATCGCCATCGCAGGCCTGGTCTACTGGGGCCAGACTTTCGATAGAAAACATTACGACTTCCTGGGCAAGCGCAAGCTGTTCTTCGGCCTCTCCACCGTCTTGATGGGCGCCTCTATCGCCATCTTACTGACGATGGGGATGAAAAAAGGCCTGGACTTCACCGGCGGGACCATTTTCGAGCTAGGCTCGTACAAGACGGTGACTCCCGAGCAGGTCGAAAAAGGGCTCGAGGGCTACCCCGGCCTGGGCCAGGTTCACGTGCAGGTCGGAAGCGGCACCATCAAGGACGCCTCCCCTGAAGAAGGCAAGCCGGCCGAATACCAAAAGGTGATCGTCCGTCTCACCCTCGACGACGGCACCCACCTGGACCCCGAGCAGACCCAGGCCTGCCTGGCTCATCTCAAGGCCAACCTGGGCGACGTCAAGGAGCTTCGTACCGCCTCCATCGGACCGACCATTTCGGGAGAGCTCGCGGACAACGCTCTCAAGGCGCTGGGACTGGCGCTGCTAGCTCAGCTGGTCTACATCTTCCTGCGCTTTGGCAATCAGGTCCGCTACGGGATCGCGGCCGACCTGGCCCTGTTACACGACCTGGTGCTCATGTGCGGCTTTTACGCCCTGGCCGGCCTGGAAGTCGACTCGCCTTTCGTGGCCGCTATCCTGACGGTCGTGGGCTACTCGGTGATGGACTCGGTGGTAATCTTCGACCGCATCCGCGAGAACCTCAACGACTGGTGGGCCGAACACGGCGAAGAAAAAGATCCGCCCTTCGAAGATATTGTCAACGCTTCGCTGTGCCAGACGATGTCGCGCTCCATCAACACAGTGGTTACGGTGTTGATCTGTCTGGTCGCGATCCACTACTTCGGTGGTGAGAGCTTGCAGAACTTCTCCTTCGCGCTACTGGTCGGTATCGTGGGCGGCGGATACTCCTCCGTCGGCCTGGCTAGCCAGATCCTGGTGGCCATCAACAAGAAGTACCCGGTTCAGCCTCCGGACAAGTCCAACTGGTACGACACCGACGAGGTGGTTCCCGAAGACCACATGGAAGATGACGACGACGGCTACCACCGTAAGCCGTCCCGTCGCGCGGCCGCTCCGGCTGAAGAAGAAGAGGTCGACCCCGAGATGCCTCGCACCACGGGTCGCAAGCGTAGTCGCGGACGTCGCGACTAAAGGCTCGGATAGCTATCCGAAAGGAGGGTCCCCTGGTGGGGGCCCTTCTTTTTTTCCGGGTGGAGACGGGGCCAGGGAAGGTTGAGGTCGAAACTATGGTGGGGTGTTATCGGTTCCGTTGGAGGACAGCTTAGCGCGAGGTGTTTCGATGCAGGCAGAACCGGGGTCGATTCTCGTTGTCGACGACCATGGAATGAGCCGTCAGGTGCTTACCTCTATCCTACAGGCCGGGGGCCATCGAGTGCTCTCGGCCGAGGACGGACAGCGCGCCTGGGACCTGATGAGTGAGAAGGCGGTCGACCTGCTGGTGGCCGACCTGCGCATGCCCGGGCTGGACGGCTTCGAACTCTGCCGCAAGGTCAAAGAGGATCCCGACACGCGCCTGACCCCGGTGATCATCGTGACCGCTGCCGACGACATCGCCTCGCGCATCGCGGCGTTCGAGCACGGTGCCGACGACATTCTGCCCAAGCCGGTGATCAACGAAGAGCTGATCGCGCGGGTGGGGAATCTCCTTCGTTTTTCCCGCTTGGTCCGCAGCCAGCTCGAACTCGAGCGGGCTCAGGCCGGCCTGGAAAAGGAGCTAGCTCTAGCGCAGCTGCGCCGCGAGCAAGAGGCGTCCCGAAACCGCCTCTACCACGATGTGCTGTTTGCTGCCACGGGAGGCCGACTGCAGCTGTTGGAGGAGCCGGCCATGTCCGACCTGCTGCAGGGGTGGAGCGACGTGCTCGAACTCGAGGTAGGCGATGCAGCGCAACTGTCCGAGGCCCGCAGCCTGGCGGAAAAGGCGGCCGAGGCCGCCGGCCTCGACGAAGAGGGGCAGCGCGATGCCGCGCTGTGCGTCTCCGAAGCCGTCACCAACGGCTTGAAGTTCGGGACCAGAGTCCTTCTGCGCGGCGGCGGTTTCGAAGATCAGCTGCGCTTGCTGATAGAAGATGACGGCCCGGGCCTGGAGCGGGCGTTGCTACCCCAGGTGACGCTGCAGAAGGGGTTCTCGACCGGCGCCTCCATGGGCATGGGGTTTTCCCTGATGCTAGAGATGATGGACCAGGTGGCCCTTTGCACCGGACCCGGCGGGACCACCGTCCTGCTGGGCAAAACGGTGGTCCGAGAAGCCGACCTGGATCTGGACCTGGACAGCTTTTTAGAGCGCTTCCAGGTCAGCCTGGACTGAGCTTCCTAGCCGTTCAGCGCTCTCTCCAGCAGGTAGCGATGAGCCTCGTCGTCGAGCGGACGCGGGTTGGTCGCACCGCTGGGATCGGCCGTAGCAGCCGAGGCCAGGTCCAAGACCCCGTCATCGATATCGAGTTCTCGCAACGTGTTGGGGATGCCTAGCTCCGAGCGCAGCGTGGTCACCCAGCGCAGCGGGTCCTCGCCCAGCACCCCTTCCAGCCGCTGCCACTTGCCGTCCAGCGCCTCGCGGTTGAACTCGAGCACGTACGGCATGAAGACGGCGTTGAGCAGGCCGTGGTGGGTATCGTAGTAGCCGCCAACCGGATGGCTCAGCGAGTGGATGGCGCCCAACCCCTTCTGGAACGCCACCGCTCCCATGATCGAGGCGGTCAGCATGGCGCCGCGGGCAAGCAGGTCGCCCGGTTCGGCCACTACGCGACGCAGGTTGTCGCGAATCAGCGCCAGCCCCTCTAGCGCCACGCCGTCAGCCATGGGGTGGAATCCCGGCGCACAGAACGCCTCGAGGCAATGGGCCAGGGCGTCGAAGCCGGTGAAGACGGTGAGCTTCTGCGGCATCCCCGCCGTCAACTCGGGGTCGGCGACCACCTTGCCCGGCATCATCTTGGGATGGAAAATCAGCCGCTTGGACTTCTTCTCGCTATCCGTGATGACAGCGGCGCGGCCGACCTCAGCGCCAGTCCCAGCCGTGGTGGGAACAGCCACCACAGGCGCCATCCCCAGTTCGTGGATGCGGGTCCAGTTATCGCCGACGTCCTCGAAGTCCCACAGGGGACGTTCCTGGCCGGCCATCAGGGCGATCGTTTTCCCGCAGTCCAGCGGCGAACCGCCGCCCAGGGCGATCACCCCGTCGCAGTCCTCGGCGCGGAAGGTCATCAGACCCTCGGTCACATTGAGGTCGGTGGGGTTAGCTTTTACGCCGGTAAACAGCTTGACGGGAATCCCGGCCTGCTCTAGCGCCTTCAGGACGGCAGCGGTGGGAGGCAGAGCCGCCAGGTCCGGGTCGGTTACCAGCAGAGGGCGCTGGATGCCCAACTCCTGGCAGGCGGCTCCGACTTCGCTGACGCGGCCGGGGCCAAAACGGATCGAGGTGGGGTAGTTCCAGTTGGATTTCATCGCGGTACGGCCCTCAGGTGGTAAGATTTCGGTCGAGTGAGCGATTCGTAGCCCACTCGGGATAGCGTGCAGCCCCGTCCAGAGTTCTTCACTCCGGTCCAGGCCAGCGCGGGGTCCAGGTAGTCGCAGCGGTTAGCGAACACCGTCCCGGTCTGAAGTTTGCGGCCGATCACCTGCGCTTTATGCAGATTCTCGGTCCAAACGGAGGCGGTCAGACCGTACTGGCTATCGTTCATCAGCAGCACGGCTTCCTCGTCGTCAGCTACCGGCATGACCCCGACCACGGGACCAAAGGTCTCCTCGGTCATGACCTCCATACCGTGGTGCACGTCGATCAGAATCTCGGGCGGCAGATAGCCGCCGCTCCAACCGCCGATGTTGAGCAAACGCTGGGCTCCCGCCACTACCGCGGCCTCGATCTGACGACGAACGGCCTCGGCCGCACTGGGTCGCACCATAGGGCCGAGCATGGTGGCCTCCTCGAGAGGGTTGCCGACCTTCCAGGCCATCGCGAGCCGGCAGAGCAGGTCCAGGAAGTCGTCGTAGCGGGACTGGTGCACGTAAATCCGCTCGATCCCGCAGCAGCTTTGGCCGGAGTTGAAGAAAGCGCCCTCGGCCAGATTTTCCGCAGCGAACTCCAGGTCGGCATCCTCCCGCACGTAAGCGGGGTCCTTGCCTCCCAACTCAAGCCCCATCGGGTTGAAGGTCCCCGCAGCGGCCTTGTGCAGCGCTCGTCCGCCGCCGACGCTGCCGGTGAACAGCACGGTATCCACTTCGCCGCTGGCGACCAGGCGCTCGGTCCCTTCGTGGGTCATATGCAGCACCTGGAAAGCGCCTTCGGGTAGCCCGGCCGCTTCCAACGCCTGGGCGAACCGCTCGGCGCAGACCATAGTCTGGGTGGAATGCTTCAGGAGGACGGCGTTACCCGCCAGCAGAGCCGGCACGACCGAGTTGACCGCGATCAGGTAAGGGTAGTTCCAGGCGGCGACCACCAGCACGACCCCCAGCGGAGCCCGCTCGATGAAGCGCCCCTCCCCTACCTCGACCGAGGCCAGCCCCTCGGGGGCCAGTTCGATCATCTTGCGAGCGCGCTCTTCGAACCCGCGCAGTTCCCCCGGAGTGAAGCGTAGGGGGCGGCCCATGATGGTGGTCAGTTCGCGAGCGATCTCGTCTGTGCGTTCGACCATGTGGTCGACGAAGCGGGCCAGGATCGCCTGGCGCTCGGCCAGCGGCAGGCCCGACCAGCGCTGCTGACCGCGTCGCGCCACTTCTAGCGCGGTCGCCACGTGCTCGTCGCTGGCCGGTACGCGTTCTAGCAGCAGGGCGTTGTCGATAGGTGAATAGACTTGTAACATCAGGTAATCTCGAAGTACCGGCGCATCTCCCAGTCGGTGATGTGGCGCCGGAACTCTCTTTCCTCCCATTCTCTGGTGGCGGCGAAATGGTCGACGAAGGCGTCGCCCAGCATGTCTCTGGCCGGCTGGCACGCCTTCAGCCGCTGAGCCGCTTCCCACAGCGTGGTGGGCAGGGCGGTCTCGGGGTCCTGCGGCCGATCGTAGGCGTTGCCCACCACCATCTCCGAAGGCTCTAACTCGTTTTCGATCCCATACAGACCCGACATCAGCGACGCCGCCAGCGCCAGGTACGGATTAGCGTCGGCCGCCGCGATGCGGTACTCCAACCGCTGGGAACTTGGCGATCCCGGAACCACTCGAAGGGCGCAGGTGCGGTTTTCGACCCCCCAGGTGGGGTTGGTGGGAGCCCAAAACCCGGGGATAAGGCGGGTGTAAGAGTTCACCGTCGAAGCGACCATCGCCAGCACCCCAGGCATCAACGCCTGGCAGCCGGCCGTGAAGTGCCGCATGGTTTTGCTCATCCCGTGAGGGCCGTCCGGGTCGTGGAAGACGCTCTTCCCGCTCTTGTCCTGCAGCGAGAGATGGATATGACCGCTCTGCCCGGGGTAGTCGGGCGACCATTTGGCCATGAAGGTTGCCATCAGTTCGTGACGCTGGGCCAGCACTTTGCAGAAGGTCTTGAAGAGAGCGCCTTTGTCGGCCGAAGCCAGCGTACCATCCACCGCGATAGCGGCCTCTAAAACGCCCGGGCCAGTCTCCGTGTGCAGCCCCTCGATCTCGAAGTCCATGGCCACGGCCAGGCGCAGCAGGTCGTCGTAAAACTCGTGATGGACGGAGTTGCGCAGCACCGAGTAGCCAAAGTTGCCCGGGGTCCAGGGCTTCAGGTCGCGATAGCCTTTCTCGCGAACCGAATCCGGCGTCTCTTTGAACAAGAAAAACTCGTACTCCAAAGCCGAGAACGGTTCGAACCCCATAGAGCGGGCCTTCTCGATCACCCGGCGCAGCACGCCTCGGGGGCAGACCTGTTCGGCCTCGCCTACGAATTCGCCCAGAAACAGCACCCCGTCCTCGAGCGGTAAGTGGCGGCCGGTCTCGGGAAGCAAGCGGACCGAAGCGTCCGGGTAGCCGGTGTGCCACCCGGTCAGCTTGACGTTATCGTAAAGCTGGTCGTTCGAGTCCCAGCCCAGCACCACGTCGCAGAAACCGAACCCCTTTTCCAGGATGGAGAGGAACTTCGACTTCGACACGTACTTGCCGCGCAACACGCCGTCGATGTCGAAGACACCGACTTTGACCGCCGGCGCCTCGTGCTCTTCGACAAAAGCCCGGGCCTCCTCGGCGGAGGTAAAACAGAGTGGATCCATGGTCAGCTCTCCTTCAGCGGTCAAGTCGACGGCCATTCTTCGTGACCCCCTGGAAGGCCCTTCCCTTCGGGTCGGGTGTCTGGTTCATATCGTGGCAACACTTGTAACAAGACGATTCGCTACCCTGGTCGTATGATGATGACCAGCCTATCTAGCGACCCGTTCCGTCAGCGTCTCTCCGACCAAGCCCGCAAGCTGCAAAGCTCGGCCGAGCGTTGGAACGAATCGCAGTCCAGTCTGATCACGGCCGACCGCTACCTGGACTCGGCCGAACGGCAGTTCCAGCAGGCCTGGCATCCCCAGCGTCAGGCCAGCTTCGACAACGAACGGACGGACTCGAGCTGGCACGGACGCGACCTGCAGCGGCTGTTCCGCCAGGGCGGTCAGGAGACCGACCGCTCCGAGGCCGAGACCCGCCGCGTGGGCGGCCAGCTGGGGACCCTGCAGAACGAAGTCGGCCAGTCCGACCGCGAACTCGAGACGCTGATCGCCGACATGCGGGCGGCCAACGACTCGAGAGTTCCTTTGCTGATGCAGGCCGCCGGCGACGTGGACCGAGCTCAGGAAGGGTTCGGCGGCGCCGGCGCCGGGGTCAACCGCTTCGAGGCCAGCGGCCGCTGGATCGACCAGGCCGCCTGGCGAGCCGACTCGCCGATTTACGGCATCATGAGCGACCGCCCCGGCGTCAACGTGAGCCATCACGCTCACCAGGTCGGCAACTCGATCCGCGACATCGAGCGCGAGATGCAGAACATGAACTGGGCGCTGATCGACGCCCAGCGCTCGGGCGACCAGGCTGAAAGCCATCTGCGCGGCGCTGCCGACAAGCTAAGCCAGGCCGCCGAAGGCCCTCGCTAAGCCTGGAGGACGCGTAGGAAAGTCTGACCTCTCAAAGGTTTCAGATTGCCCTTTTCCTCTGAAGGCCCCACCTGTGCCCTCCGTCGAAGGCCCGGTCTACTATGATCCCCCAACGTGTTCCCCACCCTATGGATCGGGTCGAGACCCTCAACCGCGTGGTCAAAGTGGTCAACTCGGTACGCGACCTGGATTCCGTGCTCGAGATCCTGATGGATCACCTGATCGAGCTGTTCGGGGCCGAACGCGGCTTCATCATGCTCGTCGACAACGAGAGCGGCGCGCTGGAATTTCGCACCGCCCGCAACTTTACCCGGCAGGCGCTCTATAACAACGACTTCCAGGTCAGCCGCTCTATCGTCTTCCGCTGTTTCGGGAGTGGCGAAGCGCTGCTCACTTCGAACGCTCAGGACGACGACCGCTTCGGGGACGCCTTGTCTATCAAGGAGTTTGGGCTGCGCTCGGTGATCTGCGCCCCCCTGGTCACCGAAGAAGGGCCGATCGGCGTCCTCTACGCGGACAACCGGGCTCGCCTGGGCGCCTTCGAAGACGACGACCTGAGCTTCCTGGAAAACTTCGCCGGACAGGCTGCAGCCGTGCTCTCCCGGGCTCGCCTGCAAGCCGATCGCGACCGCGTCCGCGACCTCTTCAGTCGCTACGTGGCCGAATCCGTGGTCGAGCAGATCCTGGCCCGACCTGACGCGGCGCTGGCCGCCAACCGTAAACGAGTGACCGTCATGTTCAGCGATCTGCGCGGCTTCTCTCGCATTTCCGAACAGGTGCAACCGGCCGAACTTCTGGAGTTCCTGAACGCCCACTTCGAGGCCACCACCGAGATCATCCATCAGCACGGCGGCACCCTGCTGGCGTTTATGGGCGACGGCCTGCTGGCCGTCTTCGGCGCGCCGCTGGAACTGCCGCAGCAGGAAGCTCGGGCGGTAGCGGCCGCCCGGGAGATGGTCAAAAGCGCTCTGGAACGCAAGGTCCGCATCGGGGTAGGTCTGGCTACCGGAGATGCGGTTTTGGGCGACCTGGGGACAACCCACCGTCGCGACTATACTGTCATCGGCGACGTCGTCAACACGGCCGCCCGCCTGGAAAAGCTGACCAAAGAGAAAGGCGAAGCCGTGCTCTGCGACGAGGAGACCTATCGCTGCTCGGGCGCCGACGGCGAGGAGTTGGGGCACGCCACCCTCGACGGGAAACAGACCCCCGTGCGTATCTTCGCCCCTTAGCGCCCCATGCCGCTGTTCGACTACACGGCCAGCGACCGTGAGGGAAATCTTAGCCACGGTCAACTGGAAGCCAACGATCGCGCCGCCGCCAGCCGTCAGCTTGCCAAGCAAGGGCTGTTCGTCATGGGCGTGACCATCGCCACTAAGCCCGCCCTGCCGAAGCAGGAGCTGCCGGTCGAAGAGAAGATCGCTCCCGAACCCGAGCAGTTGCTCAAAGCCAAGCTCGAAGCGATGGCGATCGACGGCGACAAAACCGTCTCGGTGGGCAGCTTCCAGTCGCTGCGCCTACCCGAGTTGACCTGGAGCGCCATGGAGCGCGCCCTCTATCTTCGCCAGCTGCAGGTGATGTTCGACGCCGGCATCCCGCTCTACCGATCCGCTGCGGTGCTGGCCGATAACGCCGACTACCGGCCCAAGGTCACCTTGAAGCTCCAGGAGATCCCTCGCGACCTGGAGCGGGGGCGCATGCTCAGCAAGGCGCTGGAACGTTCGACCCTGTTTAGCCCGCTGATCATCAGCTCGGTGCGTCTGGGCGAACAAAGCGGTCGCCTGGACGTGGTGCTGAACTCGCTCTCCAGCACCGAAGAACGAGCCGTGGGCCTGAAAAGAGCCCTGGTCAGCCGCCTTACCTACCCCGCCGTGGTGCTGGTCGCCATGAGCGTCGGCCTGCTGATCCTGGGCCACGTGATGGGTCGAGTGATGAGCTCTCTGCCCGCTTTTCAAGGCGCGGACGCCCCCCTGATCGGCGTTCTCAGCCGGCTCTTTCAGCACCCCGCTTTCTTCCCCGGCCTGGCTCTGCTGGTGGCCCTGGCCGTGATGGGCGCCCGCCGAGTCTGGCGCCGGCACAGCAGTCGGCTACTGATCGAAACCTCCCTGCTCGGAATGCCCGTAGTCGGACCTCTCCTGCGCCGCCTGGAAGCAACGAGCGTTACTAGCTACCTGGCGCTGCTCATCAAGGCCGGTCTTCCGATCGACCGTGGGCTGGGGCTTTGTGCCGACCTGGTGCGCACCCTGACCTTTCGACGCGCCCTGCTCGGAGCTCAGCAAGAGGTCCGGGAAGGCGATGAGCTCGCTATCTGCCTCAAACGCCCCGGACTGTTTCCCGAAGACGTGATCGCCCTGGTCCAGGCGGGCGAAGTCTCTGGATCTTTAGAAGACAGTCTGGACACGGCGTCGCGCTACTGCGCCGACCAGGTCGAGCGAACTCTAGAAGCCGCTATGGCGATCATCGAGCCGCTCCTGATCGGATTTCTGGGGATCGCCATCGGCACGGTTCTTATCCTGACCTTCGTCCCCGTCTTCAACTCGATCAAAGATCTCTGATTCGGAGGCGAGGGAACTGCTTCGGGGACCGGGAAGCCTCGGGACCAAAGCATGTCGTCTGCCTCCCCCGATATCACCGACCCGCTGGGCCAGATCGGCCTGGTGCTCGACCACCGTTACCGCCTGGAGCGCTGGCTGGGAGCGGGTTCGGTCCACAGCGTGTTCGCTGCTTACGACCTGATCGACGAAGCCGAGGTCTGCGTCAAACTTCCCCGCCGGGAACTCCGAGAGAACGCCGGCTTCACCCTTCGCTACCGGCGTGACGTGCTCAACGTCATGCTCCACCGCAGCCCCGGCTGGGTGACACCCCTTCTGCTGGGTGAACACGACGGCTCGCCGTTCCAGGTGCTGCCGCTGGTAGACGGCGCTCCCCTGCCCCGCTGGTACCGGGAGAACGGCCGGGATCAGGAAGCGCTGCTCGAGGTCGTCAAGACCGCCCTCTTTCAACTTGGACAGTTGCATCGCGCCACCGGGACGCTGCATGGAAGCCTGAAGCCCGAGAACTTTCTGGTCACCCCTGCGGGCGAGCCGATCTTCTGCGACCTGGTCGCCACTGGCCGACTGGAAGACCAGTTCGCCGAAAAGGCCCGCACCGGAGAGCCGGTCTACTTTTCCCCCGAGCAGTTGGTTGGCGAGCGGGCCGGCCCCGCCTCGGACGTCTATTCTCTGGGGCTGGTGCTCTACACCGCCGTGGCGGCGCGCCATCCGTTCTCCGGGCCGACCGAGAACGACGCCTCGGCCCGCCCCAGCGACAGCTACCCGGAACGGCTGCTGGCCTCCATGCTGGGCCAACTGCGCGAGCGACCGCCCGCACCGTCGTCCTACCGCGAAGACGTGCCGCGCTGGGCCGACCGCTTCCTGGCCCGCTGCTTGCTGCCCCGTCCCGAAGACCGTTTCGCCACGCCGGAAGAAGCCCTGGACTGGCTGCGTCATCACGCCCGCAGCTCGGACCCTATCAGCCGGGAACACCGCCCTCTGCCTCCGGCCGGCCGAGAGGGCGAGATGTCCTTCTTGATGGAGTGCCTCAACGACATTCTCCAGGACCCGCCGGCCGGAAACATCATTCGCCTGCATGGCGCTCCTGGTGTGGGAAAGACCCGCTGCACCGAGTGGCTCAAAGAGCAGGCTCGAAGCCGCGACCTCCGGATCGTCGACATCCATCGCGCTCCGGAAAGCGGACTGCACCTGCAAAGCGTTGCCACCGCTCTGCGTCGCTCGCGGCTGGACCTGCCGGCTCTCGGAGACGACGCGCGGCCGGTGGTCGAATACGTCATCGAGGCCGCCCTCGAGGGGCCTATCCTGCTGCTGCTCGACGACATCGCGCAGGCCGACGAAACTCTGGTCCGCTTGCTCGAAGAGTTGGCCTCGGTGCTGCCCGAGCTGCCTGTTCTGGTGGTGCTTTCCGACGAAGGCGGCCCGTTTCGCAGCGACGCCGTGCAAAGCTTTCTCGAGTCGCTCGACCATGTGCTGATCTTGAACCCGCTCGATCGGCGCGCTATCGCCAACCTGATCGAAGAGCGGGCCTGGTCGCCCCCCTCGGCCGGTCTGGCCGGCTGGATCCACGGAGTGAGCGAAGGCAACGCCCTGGCCGCTCGCCTGCTGCTGGACTACCTGATGAGCAAAGGGCTGCTGCGCGACGAGATCACCCTGGACTGGAGCGCCGGCCCTAGCGCCGAGCGTCCCAGCCTGAGCGAACTCCTGCATTGGAAGCTCGGCCGCATCAGTCCCACCACCCGAACCTTGCTTGAAGGAGGCGCCGTTCTGGGCAGCTCCTTCAACCTATCGACCCTGCAAGCGATCACCTATCGCGACCCCGAAGAGGTCGACGCGGCCATCTCCGAAGCCGTGCGGGCCGAACTGCTCGAGGTGGGAGCCCGCGCTGGCGCGACCACCTATCGCTGGAGCCACCCGCTATACCGCGAGACGATCTGGAAAGGGTTGCACCCACGCCGCCGCCAGCGGGTTCACCGTCTTGCCGCCGCCTTCTACCTGCGCGGCGAGCCTGAGCCGGCCAAACTCGCCTATCATTTCCTGGAGTCCGGAGATATTCGCGAGCTCTACGCCTGGGGTATCCAGGCCGCCGAGAAGGCCCGCCGGCAAGGGCGGCGGGGCGAGACCAACTACTGGCTCAACGCCCTGCTCAGCCGCATCGAGGCGCGCCGCTGGTTAGGCCCCGACCTGGACAAGGCGCGGGCCGAAATCGCCCGCGACCAGAGCGAACTGTGGGACCTTTCGGCCTGGTCGCGATGGATGCGCGCCCTGGCCGGCCGAGCCGCCCACGAGGGCGAACCGCTCGACCTGCACGAACCGCTTTACGCCGCCCAGGTCCTGCTGGAGGCGTCCTGGTCGCTACTGCCCTGGAAACGAGGGGTGGTGGGTCTGATAGCGGAGATCGGCGAACGAACCCGAAGTGGAGGGGAAAGCATGGCCACCTACCACAAAGCCGTGTCGCTTTTGCGCTCGGAATGGTTCAACCGGGTCGGTGGAGGGGAACCATTTCCCCTGGGAGTCGATTAGCAACCTTATGATTGTCAAGTTCCGGCGGCTAGCCCCGCTTTTTGTCCTGTTCCTTGCCTTGTTGGGCAGCCCTGTGCTGGCCAAGCTTGGCGATCCTCACACCAAGGTCACCGTGCTGCTCGAGAAAAGCGCGGTGAAAGCGGGCGAGCCGATCCGAGGCGTCTTCCACCTGGAGATGGACGAGGGCTGGCATACCTACTGGAAATTCGCCGGTGACAACGGCCTGGCCACCGAGGTCGCCTGGACCCTGCCGGAAGGCTGGAAGGCGGACCCGCTGCTCTGGCCGATCCCGGAGTATATCGAACTTTCGGGCATGGGCTCCTACGCCTACGAGCACGAAGTCGACCTACCGTTTGTCCTGCGCCCTTCCTCCGAAGCCGCCGCTGGGGCCCAGGAAGTGGTGGCCAAGCTCAGCTGGCTGGAGTGCCAGGAAGCTTGCGTTCCCGGCGACGCGGAACTGATGTTCGGCTTCAGCGTCGGCTCTAGCGACATCGATGGCTCCGAGGCATCGACGGTGCAGGCCGCCTTCGCAGCGCTGCCCACCGCCCGCCAGGACATCGAGGCCAGCAAAGACGGCCCTAATATGCAGCTTCACATCCCCTCCTCACTGGGCGGAGAAGGCGCCACCTTCCGCTTCTTCCCCGACGAAGGGCTGCAGATCGCCGCCGCCGCTCCTCAGCAGGCGGTCCGAGGCGCGGATGGCGCCTGGACGCTGAAGCTGCAGGCCGATCCGATTTCGGAAAAGCCGCCGGCCGAACTGTCCGGCCTGCTGACCGTGACTCAGGACGGTAAAACCGTAGGTTACGACTTCAGCACCAAACTTCTCGACAGCTGGACTGGCCCCGCCGCAGGAGCCGCCGGTCCCTCTGCCCCGGTCGACTTCGGCGCCGTCTTCTTCACCATCGGCGCCGCCTTTCTGGGCGGACTGGTGCTGAACCTGATGCCCTGCGTGTTCCCTGTCCTCTCCCTCAAGGTTCTCGGCATCGTCGAGCAGTCGCGTCAGGAAGGCAGCAAAGCCTGGCACCACGGGGTAGTGTTCACCCTGGGCGTGTTGGTATCGTTCTGGGCCCTGAGCGGCGTCCTCTTGATCGTGCGCGCGGCCGGAAGCGAAGTGGGCTGGGGCTATCACCTTCAGAACCCTGCTATGGTGGGATTCCTGGCCGCCATGTTCTTGCTGATCGGCCTGAACCTTTTCGGCGTCTTCGAAGTCGGCGAGAACCTGACCCAGCTTTCTAACGTGGCCGATAAGAAGCACGGCTTCGCTCACTCCTTCTGGAGCGGCGTCCTGACCACCCTGGCCGCCACCCCGTGCACCGCCCCGTTTATGGGCGGCGCCGTGGGCTTCGCGCTCTCGCAGCCGAACTGGGTCGCTCTGGCCGTCTTCACCTCGCTGGCGCTGGGCACCGCCACTCCCTACATGACTCTGACCCTGTTCCCGGCGCTGCTCAAAAAGCTGCCCCGCCCCGGGGCCTGGATGGTCACCTTCAAGCAAGTTCTCGCCTTCCCGATGCTGCTTGCCGTAGTCTGGCTGGTCTGGGTTTTCGGCGGCCAGGTGGGAAGCGACCGTATGGCCGTCCTTCTGCTAGCGCTGGTGGTGGTTAGCTTTGCCGCCTGGGTTTACGGCAAATGGGGTAACTCTTACGTCGACAAGACCCGCCGTCTGGGTACCGCCTCGGCCTTGCTGGTCATGCTGGCCGCAGGAAGCGTCGGCTACCGCGCCTCGCTCGCCGCCCCCTCCGAGGAGAAATGGCAGACCTTCAGCCCGGAACTGGTGCAAAGTTTAGTGGCCGAAGGGAAGCCCGTCTTCCTGGATTTCACCGCCGACTGGTGCACCTCGTGCAAGGTCAACGAGATGGTCGCCCTATCCAACTCCGAAGTTAACGAGCGCTTCCAAGACCTGGGCGTCGAGATGGTGAAGGGCGACTGGACCAAACAGGACCCCGTGATTACCGCCGAACTTCGTAAACACGGTCGGGCCGGGGTGCCGCTCTATGTCCTCTATCCCGGGGATGGGAAACCGCCCGTGGTCCTGCCCGAAGTTATCCTGCCCGGCACCGTGCTGGACGCCCTGCAGAATGTGAAGAAGCCGACCTAGAATGCGATCTTCCTAGCTATGCCCGGGCCTGCCTCGCCGGTAACTCCGCTCCCCCTACTGCCCGATCGCTGGTCGCGGGTGGACCATCTGACGCGTCTGTTCTATCTCGAGTCGTGCCGGATGAACCTGAAACGAGTCGCCCCTTTCTGGGTCGAGGCTGAAGCGGAACTGCGAGGCCACTCCCCCACCTCGGAAGCGGGAGCGGAATCCTGGTTCCTGGGCCCGATCCCGGTGGCTCGAGCGCTGCACTATTTAGAGCACGGTCTGCAATCGGGCGGACGCCCCTGGGTCCCCTCGACCCGCCTGCGCATCGACGGACGCAGCATTTGCCGCGTCTTCCCGTTCGGTTTTCATGAAGGGCTCTTATTCTGGGGCTATCAGGGGCACGTCTGGTCGGTAGGCAGCGACTTCCAGGGTCAGGAGTTCAGCCAGGCCCGCGACAGCTCTCCCGGACCTGCCCTGGTGCTGGCCACCGCCTCGCTCAGCGCCAGCGCCCTGACCGACGTACTGGCCAAACTGTTCTGCGAGAACCGCCCGGTGGTCTGCCTGCTGCCGCGCCGCTTCTCTCCCCTCCTCCCCCTGTTCAACGAGATCTTCCATCCGCTGCTTCGGGATCGCCACCTGCATCTTCTGGTGGGAGGCCCGGAGACGGCTCAAGAGCTTTTGGCCGACCCGATGTTCGAAACCGTGCACCTGACCGGAACCAACTCCACCCTGGAAGAGATTCAGGCGAACAACAGCTTCCCCCAGCGTCGTTTCACGGCCGAACTGGGCTGCGTGACGCCGCTGATCGTGGTCCCGGGCGACTGGTCGCCCAAAGAGGTCAAGCACCACGCCCGCCATCTGGTCTCCATGCTGCTGTTCAACGGCGGCTACAACTGCGTCTCGCCTCAGGTGGTGGTTGTCTCCGCGGGCTGGGCGCTCAAAGAGAGCTTCCGTGACGCCGTGCGTGCCGAACTGGCGCGTCACTCGCGACGCGACGATCTGTTCCCCTATGCTGCCGAGCGTCGCAAAGAGTGGCGCGCTCGTTACCCTCAGGGCGAGGTTTTTGGCCCCCGCACCCTGGTCGAGGTCTCGCCCTACGAACGCGAAGCGCTGTTCGAGGGAGAGGCGTTCTGCGGCATGCTGGGCTGGGCCGAACTGAAGTCGGAAGGGGTGGAGGAGTTCCTGGACGAGGCCGTCGCCTTCTGTAACGAGCGGCTCTGGGGCGATCTTTCCTGTTCCCTGCTCATCGACACCACCAACCGACGCGAGTACGAAGTGGCCCTGGCCCACTCGCTGACGGTCCTGCAGTACGGTACGGTCGGGGTCAACGTCTCGACCGGGCTGGGCTTCTTCACCGGAGTCACCCCGTGGGGCTCTTACCGCGGAGGGCGAACCGGGGCGGCCTCGGGCTGGGTCCACAACACTTTCTTCTTTGACCGACCGGAGAAGTCGGTTCTGGAAGGGCCGTTCATGCCCGCCTTCTCTCCCCCCTGGATGAAGCCGTTCCCCCGCTTGGCCGAAGTAGGCAAAGCCTGGTTTAACCTGGAGTTCGATCCTAGCAACAGCCACCTGGCCGCCCTGGCGGCGGTCTACGGCGTGGCGCTCTGGAAAAAGCGAGGCCGCCGCTTCCGATGACGGTGGGCCGGAGTCGCGCCTTCCTGACCCTGGCGGCGGCAACTCTGCTGGGCCTTCTGCTTGGGGGATTCGCCCTGTCTCGTAGCGGCTACCGAGCGGAAGCGCAACTGCTGGATCGCTTCATCCCGCTTCGCTATCAGCTGTTCGGTGCAGAGCAGGTCGACCCTCGCCTGTTGCTGGTGGGAGTGGACGGCGCGACGCTCGACCGGCTGGGGAAACCGCTGATCTTCTGGCAGGCCGATCTGGCCGCCTTGCTCGAGCGTATCAAAGAGGGGCAACCTGCTGCCGTGGGGCTGGACCTGCTGATCTCGCCCAAGACTTCGGGGCTCGATGCCGACGATCCGGTCAAGAAGCGCCTGCAGGACGAAGCGATGAAGTTGGGCATGGCGGCCATGAGCGGCCCCCCGGTAGTGATGGTCGAACGCTACGCCCAGGATGAATACTCTCTCGAGGACTCGAACCAGAACCAGTTGGTCTCTCCCCACGAAATCGTCCGAGGCCTGCTGACTCACGAGGACGGAACCGTGCCCGCCTTCGGCATCGGTAACATCGCTACCGACCCCGACGGCGCGGTGCGGCGTCTGAAGCTGTTTCACTGGAAGCACCCGAAGACCGGCCAGAGCCGACCCGCCAACTTTGCCCTGAGACTGCTCGAGCACGCCACGGGGAAAGCGATACAGTTCGACGAGCGTACCGGCGCGTTGAACTGGAACGGCGTCTCGGTCCCGTTTCTCTTCGACGAGACGTTCCTGATGAACTATCCCGGGCCGATCGAAGAGAACGTGGCCCCCGGCGAGCCCCCGCTGGCCACCCTGAGCTATCCTGTCCTACCCGCCGGCGAGGTGCTCGACGGTAAAGTCCCCCCGGTGACCTTCAAGGACAAAATCGTCATCGTGGCTCCGGTAGCCGACGCCCTGGACGATACCCAGATCGTGCCCGGCGACGCCACCTACCCCGGAGGCGCTCTGCACGCCACGGTGCTGAACATGTTCTTGACCGACAGCTTCGTCAGCCGCCCTCCCCTGGTCTGGCTTCTGACCACCACGCTCTCGGCTTTGCTGGGCTGCCTGATCGGGCGCACGGGGCGACTGGGCCTGCTGGTCGGCCTCCTGCTGCTCTTGCCTCTGACGGAGTTCTTGCTCTTTGCCCAGGCGCGCCTCTGGCTGCCGGCCTTTTTCTCCCTGGTTGCCTACGTGGGCGGATCGCTACTGGGCTACGTCGAGCGCCTGACCACAGTGGAACGGGACCGCGCCGTAGTCCGCTCGACCTTTGCCCGTATGGTCAGCCCCCAGGTTATGCGGCACGTGCTCAAAGAGATGGCCCACCTGCGCCACGGTGTGCGCAAAGAGGTGACCGTGCTGTTCACCGACATCAACGGCTTTACCCCGATCTGCGAAAAGCACGAACCAGAAGAGCTGATCGAAATGCTGAGCGACTACTTCAGCCTGATGGTCGACGTGATCATGAAGTACGACGGCTATCTGAAGCAGTACGTGGGCGATGAGATCATGGTGATCTTCGGCGCCCCGGACGACCGCGACGACCACGCCACCCGGGCCGTGCTGACCGCGCTGGAGATGCGCGAGGTGCTGGCTCAGGCGAAGGCCCGCGCTAACGGCGCCCCCGGTTTCTACGACATCAAAGCCGGGATCAACACCGGCTCGGTGGTGGTCGGTCGGGTCGGTCCCGAAGCTCGCTGGGAGTACGCGGCCGTGGGCGACAACGTCAACCTGGGCGCTCGCGTGATGTCGGCCGCTCAGAAGCTAGGCCTGGACATCGCCGTGAGCGAAGCGACCCGCCTGCGCTACCAGCACGAACGGGCCGCTCGAGCCGAGGCCGGTCCGGACCCGGTCGAATGGACCTCCCTGGGCGTGCAGACCTTCAAAGGGAAAGTCTCTCAGATGGAAGTTCACGCCGTGGCGAAAAATCCCCCATCGCCCCCCCAAACTGGGAGCTAGCGCACAGTTGGTCGTGCCGAGATTGGGGTAAGGTGAGGCACAGTTGATGCGGAGGACACGATGAAACGTTGGCAAAACGGAGCTTTGACGTTGGCGATGCTCCTGGGACTGGGGAGCGCCGCACTGGCCGCGCCCCGGGTAGCCCTGGCGATCCCGGTGAGTGGAGAGGCCAGGGTCGCCGGAGCGCCCCTTTCCGACCCCACTCTGGTCGAGGAAGGCCAGAAAATCACCCTCTCCAAGGGTGCTGAGGTTCGCCTGCAACTGCTGGGCAGTAGCAAGCAGCGGGTGCTCAAAGGTCAGACCGCCTACACGGTCAGCAAGGCCACCCTGGAGAAGGAGGGCAAGACGATCGCTCGCGGCTCCGTGGCCGTGACCTCCGAGATCGGCAACCTCACCCGGACCGGAGCCGGCACCGCTCGCCCCTCGACCTACCAACCGGTGGGACTGGCCTTCGACTGGCCTCCTGTGCTGGAAGGCGAGCGCTGGGTCTGCCGAGTGACCACCCCTCCGGATCAGATCCGCGCCAGCAAAGCCGACGTCGTCACGGTGACCATCAGCGATCTCAGCGCCCCCGACAGACCGGCCCTGGCCGCCACCGTCGACGGCCCCATCGGGGTCCTGGCCTTTGCCCAAAAAAGCCTGGTGCCCGGGCACAGCTACAGCGTGGCCGTCCAGCGCGGTCTGGCCTACCAGTACCTGCGCGAATTCCGCATCCTGACCGAAGAAGAGAAAAGCGACCTCGAAGCCACGGCTCACACCCTGCGCCTGGCGGCCCTGGAAACCGGAGAGATCCCCACGCTGATCCGACTGGCCAGCGTCTACCAGGGTTTTGGTCGGACCGACAAGGTTGCGGAAGTCCTGACCGAGGCGGTCAACAACGCTACTTATACCACTTTAGACCCCGCCGTTCAGAGCGGACTCTTAACCGCTCTGAACCGAGCCCGTAACGGCTTGGACCAGAAGGACTACAAGCCGGACTAACCCGGCTGACGGGTGCCGCGCAGCAGGTCCAGGGCGATCCCCTTCGCCTTGGCTCCTACCTCATTCGGCGGCCCCACGCAGGCCGGGCAACCCTCTTCACAGGCGCACTCGTCGAGCAGTCGCTCGGCGTGTTCGAGCAGGCTGGGAAAGATGTCGTAGATCTGCGGTGAGAAGCCGATCCCGCCGGGAAAATTGTCGTACAGGAACAGGGTCGGCTCGAACGGCACGTCGGCCTCTCCCACCAAACGCAGGTGACCTCCCCTCTTACGAGGCGCCTCCTCCTCGTCCGCGACCCCCAGCCGCATCCAGGTCTCCTGGTTCAGCTCTTCCTCGGCCTCCTGAGCTCCCACCGGGATCCGTCCGTCCACCCGGCTGGGACCCAGGTCGACAAAAGCGGCCGCGCGGTCGCCGATACAGCGGTCCAGGTCGCGCACGTCGCACATGAGATACAGCGGCGCCACGTGCTGAAGGATGTAGGCCAGGCCGGTCAGCCCGTCGATGAGATCGGCCTTGCGATACGGCAGCGACTGCAGGAACGGTCCGTGGAAGGTAACCCAGAACGAGGTGGTGTGCATCTCGTGGTCGGGCAGGTTCACATCGCCGAAGCCCACGTTCTCGCGGCTGTCGAACTTGATCTTCTTGAAGCCCGAGACTCGCCAGGCCACGTGCACCTCGCCGTGCTCGTAGCTGAAGTGACCGTAGTGGTCGTTCTTCTGGAAACCGTCCAGAATGTCCACCGAGGTGTCGGTGATGGCGTCGGTGTAGTAGTCGACCTCGACCGGTTTCACGTAAACGCGGCGCTGATCGTAGTCCAGTCGTTTCACGTGGAAACTCCGACCTTCCACCAGATAGATGGCGTCCTCGTATACCGTCGACGGCGCCGAATGCCAGTCCACCTCGGCGATCACCCGTTCGTTGTCCTCCATGTTCATGACCACGAAGTTCTCAGGGCTGGCCGTGCGCAAGCTGATGCCGTCGGCCGGATAGGTCGAATCGCTCCAGTGGAACTGACCTCCGGCGGAGTAGATCACGCCGTTCTCGGCCAGGTACTCCAGCAACTCTCCAACGCTGGAGGGGCCAAACGCCTCGCCGACCTCCATCGGGATCTCGAAACAGGCGCACTTCAGGTGGCTCAGAAGAATCGATAGATTTTCCGGGTTGACCCGCGCATGTTCGGGGCTGGCGTCGAAAAAGTAGTTCGGATTCTGCATCAGGAATTGGTCCAGCGGGTCGCTGCGCCCGACCATGATCACCGCCGACTCGCCGTGACGGCGGCCGGCGCGACCCGCCTGCTGCCAGGTAGAAGCGATGGTGCCGGGGTAGCCGCTAAGGATGGCCAACTCCAGCGCTCCGATGTCGATCCCCAACTCCAGTGCGTTCGTGCTGATCACGCCCAACACTTTGCCCGCCCGCAGACCGCGCTCGATCTCGCGCCGCACTGAAGGCAGATAGCCGCCCCGATAGCCACGGATCTTCCCCTCGTCTTCGAAGGTGCGCTCGAAGCGGTCTTTCAGGTAGCGGGTCAGCACCTCGACGTTGAGCCGGGACGAAGCGAAGATGATGCCTCGAACCCCCTCGCGGAAGAAGTGCGAGGCGATGCGGCGGGTGACCGACAGGTAAGAGCGACGGATCCCCAACTCTTTGGAGATGATCGGAGGGTTGTAGAACACCACCGTCTTCTGGCCGCTGGGCGCCCCCGACTGGTCCACGATACGGACCGGCTGACCCAGCAAGTTCTCGGCGTGTTCCTGAGGGTTGGCGATAGTGGCCGAACAGAGGATGAAGGTCGGGTTCGAGCCGTGAAACTTGCAGATCCGCTGCAAACGGCGCAGCACGTTGGCGATATGCGACCCGAACACGCCACGGTAGGTATGGAGTTCGTCGAGCACCACGTAGCGCAGGTCGGCGAAGAAGCGGGCCCAGCGGGTATGATGAGGCAGAATTCCCGTATGCAGCATATCGGGATTGGTTATCACCACGTGCCCCCGGGTGCGAACGGCCCGACGAGCGTCCGACGGAGTGTCACCGTCGTAGGTAAAGACGCCAAGTTCGGACCCGACCTTGGCATCGAGTTCCATCAACTCGGCCAACTGGTCCTGGGAGAGCGCCTTGGTGGGGAACATGTAGAGCGCACGAGAGGCCCGGTCCTCGAGCACCCTCTGCAGCACGGGCAAGTTATAGCAGAGCGTCTTTCCGGACGCAGTCGGTGTGACCACCACGGTGTGATGGCCTTCTAGCACCGAACTGATCGCCTGAGCCTGATGGGTGTAAAGGTTGGCGATGCCCCGCGCCTGCAGCGCTTCGACCAGACGCCGGTCCAGCGCCTCGGGCCAGTCCGCGTGGGTGGCCGGCCGGGGCTCCATCTTGTGCACGGCGGTCACGTTGCCACGCTGAACCTCGGTCTGGAGGAACTCGTCGAGGGCGGCGCCCAGCGGAGAGGTGGGGGGAGCAAAAAGCGGATCGGACATGCTGCTGCCTGGGAAAGGAGTGCGGCTACTCCTCGCCGGGGGTTTTCAGGTCCAGCGAGAGGGCGTGCACCGGCCCGTCCATCTCGGCCTTGAGAATCTTGTGCACCAGGCGAAAACGCGCCACTTTGGGCAGCCCCTGGAACGCCTCGCTGACCACGAAGACATTGAAATGGCTTTCGCCGGTCCCGGGAGACCCGGCGTGGCCGGCGTGATGATGCGACACGTTCTCGATCCCTAGCTTGCTGGGCTTGAGTTCGTCGCTCAGTTTCTCTCGGATGCTTTCTTCCACGCTCATCTATTCGTTCGCCTCGGCCTCTGCCATGATCTTCTGCACGTCGTTCCACAGCCGCCGGGACAAGCAGTCGAGCTGGCCTTCGGGAAAGAGCGCGGAGTTGTTGCGACGCTCTTTATCCAGGGCGTCGCGAAGCTCTTCCCTGCTGTCGGGGTTCTCCCCCCCCTGGACGGCCCAGACGGCCCGCTGGGTGACCACCGTGCGATGGATCAAAGGTCGCAGGACAGGTTTGAGTTTCTCCTGCGACTGAAGTCTCAGCCCTCCATAGAGCACAGCGACGGCAGCGCGGTACTCGGTCAGGTCTTCCGCAACCGTGTAGTCCTCCGTGGCGTCGGCGGCCGGCGGATTTTTGGAGAAGTCCAGGCAGTAGCCGCGCATCCGCTTCTTCACCGTTTCGCCAGGCTGCAGGGTGAACTCCAGGCGCTCTTCCAGCAAGATCGGCTGGACCTGCTGGCCCGGATCCTCGAGCACGATCCCGGGGACGAAGCGAAAGGTCTGCGGCTGATCGCCGTCGTTGCTGATCTCGAGATCGACCATGTCGCCAGAAACCAGCCCCATCCCCGTCCAGGTCGCCCGCACGCTACCGCTGTTGAGCTGCTGGTTCAGCGACTGGCCGGCCTTTTCGGCGCCCTGCACCAGAGCCGTATTGTCCTGGGCCAGGGCTGGGACGCCGAGAAATAGCAGCCCCAAAAGGAGACCTCGGATGAGGTTGGAGGGGCCGGAGGGGAGTTGGAGGGGAAAACGAGGCATGATGGGGTCTCCTAAAACCGTTTCGAGAACAGCAGGTAAGGCACGGGGCCGTCGTCGGTGTTGGGTAACAGGTCCTTGTTGCCGATCGGCCAAGCCAGGTCGGCGCGGATAAAGGTCTCTTCAGGCAATCGGAACTGAAAGGTGATACCGGCTCCGGTCAGAGCGATATCGGAAATCTCGCCGGGCAGCGGACTTTTCACGGCGGCGGCGCCGTGGTCGACAAAGGCGCCGACCTCGAACAGCTGACGCTCGGACTCGATCGGAGCGAAGCGTACCTCGGCGCTGAGGTTGTAGCCGGAGTCGCCCAGGTAGGACGACTGCTGGTAGCCGCGCACGCTCGAAATGCCGCCCAGGCCGAACTGCTCGGCGTAGGGCAGCGGCTCGAAAGCGGCCTGGGCCGCACCGCGCAGCACCAGGTACGAGAAGTCGTTGATACGCTGGACGCGAGAGAGCTCCATGTTCAGCTTGGTGAACCCTCCGCCGGCCCCGCGCGAGGCCAGTGGGTCATCGGAATCCGTGCCCCCCAGCACCTTGCCCAGGTCCTGGGTCACCCGAAAGGCGCCGTAGTTGCGCCCCTCGCCCGAGGCCCAGTCTCCAGAGACGCCCAGCACCACTTCGCGCAGTTTGTCCCGGGAAAACGTCTGGCCCAGGATCGAGTTTTCCACGTCCTGATAGACCAGCGAACCTTCCACGTCCAGGTTGACGTCGCTGGTACGGATAACCCGATGGCGAAGGCCGGCGCGGAACACCGCAGCCTCGCCTCGGATGTCGAGAATCTGCAGCTCCTGGCCGACCTGGAAGGCCGAGTTAGCGTAGCTGAAGTCGAAGTAGGTGCCCTGATTGTTCAGCGGCGTGGCGTAGCGGGCAAACAGCAGGTCCAGCCCTTTGGTATCGGCGTTGAGCAGGTCGGATTCGACGTAGCGCAAGCTGAACACGTCGCCCCGGTTGGTGAAGTTGCCCCAGTCGAACACTCCGCCCAGGCGATGCACCCCGGTCGAGCGCGCCCCCAGGTTGTTGTAGTCGATGGTCAGGTGGGTGGGCCGGTCGTCCTGTACCTGAAGCACCAGGTCGACCTCGCCGGGATTTTCGCCCTCTTTGAGCACCGAGCGGACGTTGAGGTCCATAGTGTCGTTGAGCAGCAGAAGCTGCCGCTCCACCTCGCTGCGGCGCAGCAGGTCGCCTGCCTCGCGGTTACGCTTCAGAGCCGGCTCGAACATCCAGTTGATGTAGGCGCTGTCGTAGAACTTGTTGCCTTCGACGGTGACCTTGCCCAGTTTGGCTTCCACCACGGCGATGGTCAGCTCTCCGCCGGAGAGGTCTTGCTCGGGAAGATAAGCGGAAACGGTCAGATAGTCGCGCTCGCGATAACGCGCCACGATCGCTTCGGCCAGACGACGTAGCTCTTCCATGCCCAGCAGGCGGCCTTCGTACTCGGCCACGATGTCGCTGAACTCGGACAGCGGGAGCGACTGGTTGCCGGTCAGGTTCAGCTTACGAACCTTGACCTGAAGCTCTTCCGTCGGGGCGTCTTGAGCCAGAAGAGGGCTCGAGACTCCCAGAAGGAGGGCCAGCCCCAGGCCTGCCCAGCCTCGTTTCCACCCTTTGAACTTTCGCACCCTGATCTACCCTCCCACCGCAGTTGGCCTACTTACACCACGGCGCGGAAGCGAACCTTCCTGAGAAGTGGGGTTTATACGGAGGCTTCTGTCCGGTGGCCAGCCAGGGGGCCGAACTCGGCGTGCAGCACTTCAAAACGGTCCAGGGCGGGCTGCCCGTGGCGTCGCACCCGACGTCGCACCTCGTCGACCGGGACACGGTGAGAGGAGCTTTTGGAGAAGAACTGGTCGGCGTAGCAGATGACGCGTTCTTCCAGCGTCCGCGGCAGCATGTCGCGGACCGGCATCGGATACCCGGTGGCCTGGACCTCGGCGGCGGTCAGCCCGGTTCCCACGTGGGACTCGCAGACCATGCCGTGCTCCGGCAGTCCGGCCAGGTCGCAGATCTCGCGCCCGATCACGCCATGACAAAGGTAAGGCTTCTCGCCCTGGCACAGGATGCCCGGGGCGTGGGTGTAGCGGATGCCGATATCGTGCAGCCAGGCCGCCTCTTCCAGAAAGGTCAGGTCCGCCCCGACCTTCTCCCCTATCTCCAGGCTCAAAGAGGCGACGTCGGCGGAATGACTCCACAAAATCTCTCGAGAGGGCTCGTCGGGAGGGTAGTGGTTCTCGAAAATCGTCGCAACCCGAGCGGGGGGCTGCTCGCTCCGACGGCTCAGGATTGGCTCTCTTCGTCGGGCGGCACCGGGAGCGGAGGTCGAGCGCCTTCCGGAGCGTTGGCTCCGGGCTCGGCGGGAGAGCCTTCGCGGGGCGGCGGTTCGGGCGGGCGCACATCTTTGGCTCCCAGCGAGCTAAGCAGGGCGTCCACCTCGAGGAAATCGTTGCGCTTCCAGGCCCGGCACAGACCCAGGGGTGAGTAGCCTTCCTTGTCCACGCTGTCGAAGCTCGCCCCGTTCCCCAACAGCAGTTGCACCGTCTTGAGACGCCCCATGCCCGCGGCGTAGTGCAGCGGGGTTCGTCCGTGAACGTCGACGACGGCGACGTTGGCGCCTTTGGCCAGCAGCGCTTCGGCGCTGCCTTCGTGGCCGTTACGGATGGCCAGGAAGAGCGGCGTCTGGCCTTCGTCGTTGGCGGCGTCGACCTCGGCGCCGGCCGCCAGCAGGCGCTGCAGGATCGGGTCGTAGCCGTGCTGAGCCGCCGCGTGCAGAGCGTGGGTGCCTCGGTCTGTTCTGGCGTTGACGTCGGCGCCCGCCTCGAGGAGCAGCGCCACGATGTCTTCGCGGTTCAGGACCGCGGCGCGGTAGACCGGTCGGATCCCCATAAACAGCTCGGCGTTAGCCCAATCGGGGTTCTGCCGAAGCCCTTCCCTCACGATCTCGGTGCGGCCATCGGTGACGGAGCGAAAAAACTCGTCCAGGTCGCCGGTGGTCTGAGCCCAGGCGGCCCCGCCGTAGCTCAAAGCTAGCAGGAGGGCGCCCGCGAACGGGCGGCGCCAACTGGAGGGGAGAGAGAGGGTGTCCAAACGGTTACATCTTGTCAACACGAGTTCATATTTCCGTCGCAACGTTCACATCCTGTCAAAAAACGACCACTGGCCGGAAATCGCTTGGCCGCCTACTCTGAGGAAAAGGGGAGGAGGGAGAACCGATGGAGGAGACAGCGCGCGTGATCAACCCGTGGGTTGCCGAGATACTCGAGCAAGGAGGGGGGACTGATGCCGCCGTTCGCCACGCTCAGCTTCTGGCTCGAGAAGCCTTTGCCGTGTCGGACAAACTGAGATCCCATATCGACCGAGAGTTCGGAAGCTCTCAGTTTCGCACCGAGCAGCTCGAGACGCTGCTGGCCAAAGAGCGAGAACTTGATGCCCTGCGCCAGCGCGTCGGACGCGGCGGACTGTGTCGCCAAAACGACCAGGGCAGCCTCTCGAACCTTTTGCAGCGTCGGATGCACGAGTACATCCGTCAGGCCATCTCCATCGCTCGGCTGCCGTTCTCGGCCGAGCGCAAACAGCGGCTTCACGACTACCTGGAGGCGCGTCGACGCCAACTTTACCTGGGCGACGCCGAGCGCGTGCGAGCCGCTATCAGCGACGTGCTGCTGAGCTGCGTGACCCGGGGCGCCGGCCCTTCCGTCGCCTGGTAGACTCGCCCCGCCGTCCTTCCACTCCCTAGGGCCAGGAGATAGCGGCGCGGCCCCAGGCCAGGTTGCGGAAGGTCATCTTCTTCAGCTCTTTCCCCTTCTCGACCCGGCGATAAGCCACCGGGTTGCCCTGCGGGTCGACCTCTAGCCGGTCCTGGACTTTGGTCTTGTCGCCAAACAGCAAGATGGTGTTTTTGCCGGCCTTGACCGTCTCCCTGGGCTGGGTTTCGACCAGCTCTTCGACCAACTGACGGAAGAGCGGCTGGTAGAGCGACGACCCTTGAATATCTTTGGCTTGCAACGAGCGGCGCAGGGTCAGCATGTGGGTCTTCATGCTGACGTTGTCCTTGTCGGCGGCGGGGTCGTAGAGGATGCGCGAGCCAGCCCCGCGCGCCGAACCTTCCAGCACCTCGGTGAAGATCTTGGCCCCATCCCCCTGGACCACGTAGTTGAACTTATAGGCGCCTTCGGGACCTTCGTAGTCGTAGCGCATGGTGTAGCCGTCGTCGCCGGTCATCCTGGCCCTGGCGGTTTTCCAGAGGTCCTGGGCCGAGGCGCCAAGGGCGGTGGTCGCCCAAAGCAGCGCGAGCAGCGCCGCCAGCCGCCCCTGTTTCGTCCTGATCATCAAGTTGGCTCCGTCTCTATAGAAGTCTCCAACCGAACACTCCTACCCGCTCGACCCTTTCTGCACGGGGAAGGGAAACTCATCCATGGCGGGGGGCGAAGTGCGGACGGTCCACCCCGTAAATCGACGCGGGCTCTTTAGGGACGGCGCGGCGGAAAGGGGTCGCGCGGAGGGAACGGGTCGCGCGGGAACGGGTCCCTCACGCTGACCGAGGTGGTCTGCCAGTTGTTATCCTCGCGGGATTCGGCCACTTCGTTGCCGATGTCGGCGCGAACGTCGTACCAGGCGATGCTGCTGTAGCCCACGTTGGCGGGGCCCATGCGTAGGCGAGCCGTCTCGCCAGGGGCCAGTCCGGCAACCCGCTCGTGGTCGGGTTTCATTCCGTCGCCGCGAACTTCGACCGTGAAGGCGCCGGCGGGAGCGTTGCCCGCATTGCGCACCTGGACACCAAAATCGATCCGCTCGCCCTGGTTGGGAAAGCTGTTCGAGGGGTCGAAGCGGTCGATCACCAGATCGGGAGCGGGATCGCTCGAAGTGGAGGCGCCTCCGCTGGCGGCCGAAGCCGAGGGGCGGTTCGCGGCGATGCGCTCGGCCGAGGAAAGATGCGAGTTAAAGAGTTGCACGGGATAAAGCCTCCTGCGGGAATCTATCCCCACTATCAAGGCTTGCCATCAAGGGCGCGTCATAGAGTCGTCAAAGTCGTCAACCGCGCCGACCACGCCGAAGCGCGGGCCTTAGACTCACCAGGGTAGCTGCTCGCCCCGATAGTTCCAAAACGTCCCGCTGGTCTCTACCGTCAACCGCTCCATCACTCCAAACAGCCCGCGCACAGACTCTTCCGTCGTGATGGCGCCCATGTGCTGGGTCATGTCGGTGGCCACGTAGCCAGGATGCAGCAGCGCCACCGCCACTCCATGAGTGCGCAGGTCATGGGCCAGCGAGACACCGGCGGCGTTCAGCGCCGCCTTGGACATCCGGTAGCCGTAGCGCCCGCCCGAGGTGTTATCCGCCATCGAGCCCATCTGGCTGGTCATCAGTCCGACCTTCGCTCCTGGTCCCACGTGGGACCGCAGCGCCTCGAACATGCGCAGCGGGCCCAGGGCGTTCACCTGGAACTGCTCCTCGATAGTGGCGAAGTTCAGCGAGTCCAGATTCTCCGTGCGCCAGATACCGGCGTTGAGGATCAGCCAGTCGATCACCCCCAGGTCGGGCAACGAGGGCGGGGCCGCCACGTCGACCCCCTCGACCACCTCGACGCCGAGCGACTTCAACTCCTCCGAGGCCTCTCGGCAAAGAGCCGTCACCTTGTGTCCGGCCGCCGACGCCTGACGGCAGAACTCTAGTCCGATCCCTCGATTACTGCCGCTGATCACGATATGCATCGGCTCGCCTTCTCGAACCAGCGCCGCTTCCCCCTCCACCTGACCCCTCCCCTCGGCCTCTCCCTCCCCGATGACCTCCACCTCAGCCCCTCCCCTCAAAAGAAAACCGCGCCCCCCGAAAGGCGGCGCGGCTCGAAGACCCTTGAAAAACAGGGCTAAGTGTTCAGAGGAACGCGGAAGCTTTTGCCGCCGGCGCCGAAGGTCACCGAGTTGGCGTCGATCGCCTTGACTTGATAGTCGGCCACCTGCTGGCCAACCTTGACGATCAGAGAGCGCGAACCGGTCCACAGGATCGCCTGACGCTGCCCGCCCGAGTTTACGATACCACTGACCTGCACGTCCGGCGCGGGCACCATGGTCGCGGGCGAAGCGTCGTGTGGTGGGGTTGACTTCGGGACCACCGAGGTCCCTCCAGGCTGTACCGTTCGAGGTTTCACCACGGCCGGAGCGCTAAAAGCCGGAGACGTCCGACCGTTGATGAAAGGGTCCCGCTCGACCGACTTCGAGGGCGTCTGGGCCGTCGCCGCGGTCAAGAGAAGTCCGGCCGTCGTCAGCGCGAGCAAGCCTTTGTGATGAGTGAGCATAAACGTTGCCTCCTGCAAGGGACACGATGATAGGCGTCCAGACACGCAGACACCTTCGCCTATCACAGTAGCAGAGTTCCCCGCTGACAGGAAGAGGGGAAAAGCCCAGGGACAAAAAGGGTCCGCTCATATTCACACCTGGAGAGTCATCTTGAGCGAGTTCGACCTGATCCACACCGCCGCCCCCGAGCCTGGAGCGTCCGTCCCCTACCGTTACCACACCCTGGTCGGCGACGCCGGTCTGCCCGTCCTCTCGGTTACCGTCAACCCGCTTGAAGGCCCCCTCCCCTGGCCCTCCATCGAGGAACTGCCCGGCCTGCGCGCCCTCTCCCCCAGCCACGACTCCAGCCCGTTCGAGATCAAAGACGAAGGCGACAGCACGCTCCTGAGCTGGAACGGTCAGAGCCTGCTGCAATCGTTGCAGCCTCCGCGCCTGTTCCCCGTCGATTTCGAAGGGCTCCCCGGCCTCAAGCACCGTCCCGAAGAGAAGCTGCCGGAGAACTTCCGCAACGCCGTCCGCTGGGACTGGAAGTTGCAAGACGACCAGCGCTTCTACGGCCTGGGCGAGCGCTCGCTGCCGCTCGAGCGGCGCGGCACCGCCCCCACCAACTGGACCACCGACGAGCCGAGCGGCCACCATCGCTCTACCGATCCCCTCTACCAGGCCCATCCTCTGCTCTGGGGAGTTACCGGCGATACCTGGTGGGCCGTCTTCTACCTGCACTCTCCGTACAGCCGCTTCGACCTGGGGCAGGACCGTCACGACCGCATGCGCTGGCTCAGCCTGGGCGACTCTGTCACCTTCCAGCTGCACGCCGCCTCGTCGCCGGCCGAACTGCACCGCAGCCTGCGCCAGTTATGGGAGGCTCCCACCGCGCCTCCGCTCTGGTCGTTCGGCTTTCACCAGTCGCGCTGGGGCTACCGCAGCGGCCACGAGGTCACCGAACTCGTGGACGAGTTCCTGGCCAAAGATGTCCCGATTGACGTGGTTCATCTAGACATCGACTACATGGAAGAGTACCGCTCGTTCACCTTCTCTAAAGAGCGCTTCCCCAATCCGAAAGCGATCCTCGACGGCCTGCGCGACAAGGGCGTGCGCACCGTCACCATCATCGACCCGGGCCTGCGTTTCGACCCCGGCACCGGCTACACCGCGCTCGACGAAGGGCTGACCGGAAACCACTTTTTGAAGTCGGTCAGCGGCGCCCCCGTGGTCGCCTACTGCTGGCCCGACGAGGCGCTCTTCCCCGACTACTCCCGCGCCTCGGCCAGGGAATGGTGGGCCCGCCACTCCCGCTTCTATCTGAAGAACAGCGTGGCCGGTCTATGGATCGATATGAACGAACCCGCCACCTTCGACCGTCCGTTCTGGACGGGCGCGGTCAAGCAGCTTCCGATGCCGCTGGACACTCCGGGTGGAGAGGACGGCCGTCGCTTCACCCAGGCCGCTCTGCACAACCTTTATGGCGCCCAGATGTCCCAGGCGACTCACGACACCTGGGCCGCCGATGGCGAGCGCCCCTGGGTGCTCACCCGCTCTGGCTTCACGGGTGTGGGTCGCTACGCCTGGTCCTGGATGGGAGACAACACGTCCTGGTGGGAGCATCTGCAGATGTCGTTCCCTCAGCTCGCCTCGATGGGTCTTGTCGGAAGTCCCTTCGTGGGCGTCGACGTGGGCGGCTTCTTCGGCCACTGCACGGGCGACCTGTACTCGGCCTGGATCGAGGCGTCGGTCGTCTATCCAATGATGCGCGCTCATTCGGCTCTGGGCACCCGAATCGCTCATCCCTGGAGCTTCGGACCCGAGGTGGAGGAGGTGGCGCGCACGGCCATCCGTTTCCGCTACCGCCTGCTCCCCTACCTTTACGCGACCGCCATGGCCCAGGCTGGAGGCGACGTGCCGTTCCTGCGGCCGATGTTCTTCGACTACCCTCAGGATTCGCGCTTCGCGCTGACGGAGGACCAGGTGATGGTCGGTCCTGACCTGATGGCCGCGCCGTTCCTGAATCGGGGTCAGAGCCAGCGTCTGGTTCAGCTGCCCCAAGGGGTCTGGTACGACCTGCACAGCGGGACCCGGCATGGGGGTGGAGGCAGCATTGTCGTCACTCGCCGTCCGGGCCTGACCCCGCTCTTCATGAAGGCAGGAAGCGCGGTGCCGCTGCTAGCTCGAGACGTGAAGAACACGGACGAGACGAAGGACGCCGAGTGGGTGCTCCACGTGGCTCCCGGCGACGGCCACTCTTCGCTCTACTGGGACGGCGGGAACGGATGGGAGTTCCGGACGGGACAGTTCGCCGGAGCCCGGGTGGAGGTTCAGGGCGAGACGGCGCGTCTCGTCGACGTCTCTGGAGAGATGGCTCTGCCGACCATCCGGCTGGCGCTGCCTTCGGAGGACGGCTGGAAAGTGGGAGAGGTTCTCTAGAGCGGCTCTCTGGCCTCTAGCCAGGCGGGCGGGAAATCGCTCAGAGAGCTGAGAGCGACGATCCCTCCCACTATGGCGCAGGTGGTGTCACGGTCGCCAAACCCGGCGACCGTGCTCCACAGCGCCTCCTGGTAGCTCGAGGCGTGGCGCGCCGCGCACCAGAGGGTGAAGGGGACGGTGTCATAGGCGGCTATCTCCTGGCCGCTGCCGAGGACCCGGGCAGCCTCTTCAGGCTTGGTGGTTTCGAGCGGGACCTCGAGAGCCTTGCTCAAACCGTCCCGAACCCGACCGGGAGTGATGGCGTCGCGCACGCTCTCGAGCATGCTGACCCCTCCCACCCCTTCCCTTGTCGCCCAGGCCGCCGCCAGAGCGACTGCTTCGGCTCCGGCCACCGCCTCTTCGTGCCAGTGGGTGACCTGGGCGGAAAGGCGGGCCTGCTCGCACAACTGCGAGGTCGGCAGATCGTAGAAATAGGCGCCCAGCGGTGCGACCCTCATCGCGGCGCCGTTGCCGAAAGAACCGCGGCCCTCAAACGCTGCGGGGCTGGCCCGACGCCATGGAACGCCGCGCCGGACTTCTCCCATAAACGCATGGGTGCCGGCGCCGTAGCCTCGGGAGGGGTCGCGCTGGTACTCCTCGCTCAGCAGGCGACAGAAGACCTCCGGTTCCACCTCTCCCCTTAACCTCAGGCACCCCACCAGGGCTCGAGCCTGCGCGGTGTCGTCCGTCCAGCCCCAAACGCCCGACCGGGTCTCCCGACGAGCCAGGCGAATCTCCACCTGTTCCCGGGGACCGAAGAAAGTCTCACCAAAGGCGTCGCCCAGCGCCAACCCCTCCAGACTGCGCTGAACTAGGGTGATGCGGCGGACGGAGGGGTCCTCGATCAGGAGCAATTTGTCGGTGGGTCGCATCCTTGAGAATTTGGCCAATGGTAACGCTGGAACCTGGCCAGGCCGAAGTATCTTCTGCAACTTTACCGAGCCTGGTCACCTCGGAAAAAAGTCCCACGTGGGACTTCTTGGGAGACCTCTGCACGCGAATTCCAAAAAGCCTGAAGGATTTCTTCCCGCAGGAGGCAAGAATACAATCAGTACATGTGTCTAGCCCCCCTTCCAGGCCCGGGGCGGCCTGGGAATGCAGAGAGCATCCACTGAGACACCTGGGAGGAACCTCATATGACGAAAATCGAGACCGCCGTTCACGTCCAACACTGGTCTATCGACAACCTGGTGACCTATGGAGAGCACGTCATCCACGAGCTCGCCGTCCGGGCCGCCGGGACCCTGACCTCATACAATCTCGTCCTCGGCCGCTGCCTGCTGGCCATCGATCAGACCAAGCTGTACCAACAGTTCGGCTGCAGCGGAGCGATCCACTACGCCATGAATATCCTCGGTCTGGGGAAAAAGGAAGCCCAGACCATGCGGCGAGTTGCCGGCGAACTCGAGCGGCTGCCTAAGATGAAGATGGAGGCCGAACTTGGGGCCATCCCGTGGAGCAAGTTCCGGGCCATCGTCCATAAGGTCACACCCGAGACGGAGGACGCCTGGCTAGAGCTCGCCAGGAAGCTGTCCGCGCACGACCTTGGAGAACTGGCGACGGCTACCGAGTACGGAAAGTTTCCCTGGAACTCGCCCGAGGCGGCGCAGAAACATCTTTCCCACTTTCGTCTCCAGCTTCAGGAGGAGACTCACGAGCTATTCCAGCGCACCGCTCAGGAGCTCTCGAAAGCGATGGGGCGCACCGTGACCGTGACGGAAGCGTTAGAGCGCCTGGCGGTCGAGCATCTGGAGGGGAAGACGCCCACCGACGCCAGGGTCGAAAAAGCGCGCGCCGAGGCTCGGGAGACTCGAGCGGCCCACCAGGCGCGCCGCGCTCGACTGGTCCAGGAAGCCAGAATGCTGGTCGAGGAAAGCGCGACCTCCGACGAGGACGCGCTTGGCCAGGCGCTGGGAACCGACGCCGTTTACCTACCAGCCGACGCCGAGGTCCAGGTCGAGTCCGAGAGCCAGGCGCCGCCCATCCTCACCTCTGCCGAACGGATGGCCCAGTGGCGGGAGATGGTCCAGGGCACGGCCGAGCCTTGTCCGGGCCCGGACGGCCTACGCCACATGGACCCTCAGCACTGGAAAGACCGCCGAGTTTGCTTCAACGGCAAAAAGCGCAAGCTTACGAAGGCGCAGCGCCGGGAAATTCTTCGCCGAGACGGCCACCGCTGCCGGGTTCCCGGCTGCCCCCATAACGTCTGGCTCGACATCCACCACAAGGTCCCGTTCAGCCAGCAGGGGCCCACTCTGCCCTGGAACCTGATCGCCCTTTGCACGCGGTGTCATTCTAACGTGCACCTGGGCCACCTGATCATCGAGGGTAACGAGGAAAGCGGACTGCGCTTCCTGGACCGCAATCGGCGCCCGGTCGACCAGCCCAGCCCTCTCGAGGTGGCCCACTGGATCGACTTCTGGCTGGGTTGGAGCGGCGGCCCTTACGACTGCCACAAAGGTAAGCCATGGGCCACGGCGAGCTGAGGTAGCTAGGTCTGCATCCGTGCAGTTTGGGCGTGAGCCCGGGTGGGAGTGGGAAAAAGAGGGAGGAAAGGAGCACGCCCTATGTCCCATTTGCGATTCAACGTCGCGACCGGAGAGTGGGTGGTGGTAGCCCCCGAGCGCTCCCGCCGCCCCGAGGAGTTCCGCCAGGAGAGCCGCACGGCCACCCACGAGCGGCCGGCCCACCGTCACGAATGCCCCTTCTGCCCCGGCTCGGAAGAGAACACTCCGGGCGAGACGCTGCGCTACCACAACGGAAAGGGCGACTGGCAGGTCCGCTCCTTCGCGAACCGGTTCCCCGCCCTGAAGTTTGTCCCGCACCCTCAGCAAAGCGGCGACGCTTTCCATCGTCAGCAAGACGGCCACGGAGTGCATGAAGTGCTGGCCGAAAGCCGCCAGCATAACCAGACCCTGGCCCAACAGCCCGTAGCCGAAGTAGCCGAGGTTCTGCGAGCCTGGCGCGAGCGTTATCTCAAGGATCGGCTATGCCGGGTATCGAGCACGTGGTAGTGTTCAAAAACCACGGCTCGGCGGCCGGTTCGTCGCTCGAGCATCCGCACTCGCAAATTGTCGGGCTGCCGGTCGTCCCTTCGCCCGTGCGGGGACGGATGGGCGTGGCCATGAGCTATTTCCATAAGCACCAGCGCTGCGTGTTCTGCGACATGCTGAAATCCGAACTCGAGGACGGAGACCGGATCATCGAGAGCAACGAGCACTTTATAGCCTTCGTGCCCTACGCCGCCTACTCGCCGTTCTCGGTCTGGCTGTTCCCCCGTCGCCATCAGCACTGCTTCGGCAAGATCAGCGACGAAGAGATTCCGGCGCTCGCGGCGCTGCTGCAAGACGTGCTGGAGCGGCTCTACGACTGCCTGGGCGACCCGGACTACAACCTGGTGGTGCGATCGGCCGCTCCGCCCGGGCCGGGCAGCAACTTCTTCCACTGGTACATCGCGGTGGTGCCTCGACTGGCCAAGATGGCGGGGTTCGAGATGGGCACCGGGATGTTCATCAACGGATCCGCGCCGGAGGCGGATGCCGCCTGCCTGCGGATCTGCGCGAAGGTGCACTGGTAGCGAGCCGCGCGACGGCCCTGGGACGGCCGCCTAGGAGGTTGCCCCCCGCGTGGACTTAGGCGGACTTAGGCGTGGCCTTCGAGGTCGCCCCGTTCGTGGCGAGCCCGATCAGCCACTCGGCCGCGATCTTCACCGGGATCCAGCAGACCCACACCGCGCTGGGATAGATCTCGTGAAAGAGGTAGCCCTGCGCCTGCATCTCGTGCAGATAGGCACGGAAGGCCACGGCTCCAAACGAGAGGGCGAAATTGCGGTACACCCAGACCCGGTGCGCTGCGAAGTTGCGGGCCCTCGCCTCTTTCCAGGCCATCCACCCGGTGACCGCCCAGAGCAGCGACATCAGCAAGAAGCCCGCTTTCGAAGAAAAGCCGCCTTCGGCCATCAGCGACATCGGTACGGCGGTAACCACTCCCACCGCCACGCAGAGCATATAGATCTGCCCCCGCTGGCGGTGGTAGCGAAGCCCCGTCAGGAAGCCCAGCGGCCCCAGGATCAGGGTCAGGGCCGAGGCCACCCCGTGGGTTCTCACCAGAATGAGATGACGTTGGTACTTGTCCAGGAACGGGTAGGCGAAGTCGTCGGGGCTGCCCAGGATGTAGGCCAGCGAGCCCAGCGCGGTGGCCAGACTAGAGACCAGCACCAGCCCGAACAGGAGCTGTTTCAAAGCGGTAGAGCGCACCTGGCGTTCGGAACTAGCGGAAGCTCAGGTGGACCGGCTCGCTTTCGACGATCACGAAGTTGGCGCCCCGCGAATAGCGGCTCTGCTTCTCGTCGAACACCAGGGCGCTGACCATGACGGTGGCCTGCTCGAGGCGGCTGATCGCGGCCGGGTCCAGGCCGCTCACGTCCGAGCCCTGGAAGCGCCAGCGGTTCGGTCCCACCGAGCGCGGGTTGTCGACGGTCAGGGCTCCGCTGGTAGCCGGGTCAAAGCGCAGGGTGAAACTGGCGGTGCCCAGGCCTCTCCCCCTTAGCTCTAACCCCTCACGTCCTCGCAAGGCCACCTCGAAGGTAGTCGAAGCCAGGTCTTTCCCCGGCTGCAGCTGCAGCTGAAGTTCGGGGGTCAGCGGCGCGGCCGGGACAGGCCTGGGCTCCTTCTCCCCCGCCTGCTCGATACGCTGAGTCGACCCTTCCAGATCCAGGTTGGGGACGGTCCAGCCTTCGGTAGCGCTGGCCGGGGTGGCGATCTTGACCTGGCGGGTCGGTTCGGCCCAGATCCAGGAGGCGGTCGCGATGAGGAACAGTACGGTGAGCAGATCTCGGTATCGCATACCGGGCTTCGTCGCCGGTCGCCCCAAGATATTCCCGGCCGGGACAAAGTTTTTTTGAGTTGGAGGCTCCGGAGGTCAGGTGGGAGGGAACAGCGGCTGCACTTTGCGGCTCTCGTCCAGCCCTTCGACCGGCGTGCGCAACTGAGCTTCGTAAAGCTTGGTATACAGGCCGTGCTTAGCCAGCAACACGTCGTGAGTGCCCTCTTCCACGATCTGGCCGGCATCGAGCACGATGATCCGGTCGGCGTGCCGAATGGTGTTCAGACGATGCGCGATGACCAGACAGGTGCGGCCGCGCATAATCCGCTCGATCGCTTCGGTGATCAGGTTCTCGGACTCGGTGTCGATGCCGGAGGTGAACTCGTCGAGGATCAGCACCTTGGGCTGGCGCAGCAGGGCGCGGGCGATGGCGATACGCTGGCGCTGACCACCGGAAAGGCGCACGCCGCGCTCTCCGATGTCCGTCTCGTAGCCCATCGGCATGCGGGCGATGAACTCGTCGGCGTTGGCCAGTTTCGAGGCTTCGATGATCTGCTCGCGGGTGAAGTCGGGGCGGCCGCAGGCGATGTTGTCCGCGATGGTGCCCGCGAAGAGGACCGACTCCTGGATGACCGTGCCGATCTGGGTGCGCAGCGAGCCCACGGTGATATCGCGCAGGTCGTGGCCATCGACCGAAATCGAGCCGCTGGTGGGGTCGTAGAAACGCGGCACCAGGTTCACGAAGCTGGTCTTGCCAGCGCCGTTGGTCCCCACGATGGCGATCACTTCGCCTGCTTTGACCTCGAGGTTGATACCGCGCAGGATCTCCTTCGACTCGTCGTAGGCGAAGCGGACGTCCTTGAAGCTGATGTCGCCCTTGACCGGGGGCAGCACCACCGCGTCAGGCTTGTCGGTCACTTCGGGCGGAGTGTCGATCAGCAGGAAAGCGCGATTGCCGGCCGCCGACGAGGCATGCAGGGACGAGTAAAAACTCGCCACCACGGTCACGGGCTGAATGATCATCGCCATCAGAGCCCAGTATTCCACCATCGAGGCCAGAGTGGCCTGGCCGTTGATGATGCGGGCGGTGCCAAAGTAGACGATGGCGATGATGCCGATTACGGAAAGCAGTTCGACCACCGGGGTCTGGGTGGCCGAGACTTTAACCAGGCGCATCTGGGTCGAGAAGTTCTCTTCGTTGACCTCTTCATAGCGCTGGATCTCGAACCCCTCGCGGTGGTACGCCTTGATCACCTTCTGGCTGCTGGTGTTTTCGATCATGATGGCGGACAGGTCCGCCACCCGCGACTGCAGACGTTCGGTGGCCTGCCCGATCGCCTTACCGAACTTGCCCACGGCCACGCCGATCAGCGGACTCAGCATGAAGACCAGCAGCGTCATCTGCCAATCTTTGTAGATCATGGCGCCAAGAGCACCAATCACGACCAGGAAGTTCTTCAGGAAGTCGGCCAGGTTGGTGTAGATGCCGGTGGCGGCGATCACGTCGCTGGTGGCGCGGCTCTGGATCTCTCCCAGGCGCATCGATTCAAAGAAGCGTAGCGAAAGCTGCTGCAGATGCGAGAAGACTTCGGCGCGGATGTCGCGGATGGCCGACTGCGAGGCCAGGTCCGTCAAATACTTCTGATAGTACCAGCCGATGCCGCGGGCGATGACCAGCAGCACGAAAGCGGCGACCAGATAGTTCAGCTGCTGCATGGGGCTCTGCCCGTTCAGCCCCTGAATCAGGCCGTCGCCGACGACGTTCTTGACCTCGAACCCGCTCTTGGCCAGATCCGTGGTGCTCTTGACCTGCCCGTCCGACATCAGCCCGAACAGCCAGCCCAGCAGTTTGGCCTGCGACAGACGCGCCAGGGCCACGAACACGGTGAAGAAGATGGCGCCAAGCGCTACCTTCCAGTAAGGCTTGAGATAGCTGAAAATTCGGGCCTGAACGGCCATCATGTCTTTGAACGGCATAGCTTTGCAGCCCCGTTCTACCAACTATCGGCCCGCCCTGGCAAGTGCGACGCTATTTGTCGGGGGGCTGGAGGGGCTCCCGAAAGTCCCCTGTGGGATTCGAGAGCTCATCGCTCGGCTCGCGAATGGTCCCACGTGGGACTTTTTGGAATCCTCGCGCAGCTCGCAGATGGTCCCACGTGGGACCTTACCTCCACTTCGCAGGGCTCGTCGAAGGTGGAGGGCCGGGGCGGGAGGCGCGAGAACCGGCGGGCATGCTGAAGAGATTTTTCACGGTGGCGCTGGCTTTGGCGCTGCTGTCGCCGCTGCAGGCGGAAGAGGTGCGGCTGTTCCTGGTCCACACCAATGATATCCACGGCCATCTCGAGGCCTCGGATGGAAACGTCAAAACCGGAGGCTACGTGCGCGTGGCCACCGTGATCAAGACGCTGAAAGCGGCCTTCCCCGGGCGCGTGGTGGTTCTCGACGCGGGCGACCTGGCGCTGGGAACTCCCACCTCGGGCCACTTCCTGGGCATTCCGACCGCCGAAGCGATGGCCAACGTGGGCTACGACGCCGTCGCTATCGGCAACCACGAGTTCGACTGGGGCCAGGAGGCGATGGCGAAGCTTCTCAAAGCGACTGGCGCTCCGACCCTCTGCGCTAACCTGGTCGACGAGAAGGACGGCAGCTACCCTTACCCTCCCTTCACCGTGGTCGAGCGGGGCGGGGCCAGGATCGGCATCATCGGCCTGGTTGCCCCTGATACCGCGACGCGCACTCCGCGCGCCTACACCGCTGGCTGGAAATTTCTCGAAGCCGAGCCTGCTATGAAAAAGGCGCTCGGCGACCTGCCCGAAGTCGACGCCGTGGTGGCGTTGACCCATATCGGCGAGCCTGCCGACCGGGCCCTGGCCAAAGCCACTCCCGAACTCGACCTGATCGTGGGCGGGCATTCTCACACCCCGATCACCGAACTGGCCCACGAGAACGGCGTGCCGATCGTGCAGAGCGGTTGCTACTGCCGCTTTGTCGGAGTGATGGAAGTGCTGGTCGACACCGAGGCCGACAGCCTGAAGGTGTTGGAGTACCACCTGGTCCCGATCGACCTTTCTATTGCACCCGATCCCGAAGTCTCCGCCATCGTGCAGGGCTACGCCGACCAGGTTCGCCCCCTCCTCGACAAGGTGATCGGACAGAGTAGCGCCGAGGTGCTCAACAGCACGAGCGACTCCAACCTGGACCGTCCGCTCGGTAACCTGATTGCCGACGCTCTGCGGGCCGAGACTGGCGCCGACGTGGCGTTCTACAACAAAGGTGGAGTGCGGGGCACCATGCCGGCCGGGCCGCTAGACGTGCGCACCTTACAAGAGATGTTCCCCTTCGACGACCCGATCGTGACGATGACGGTCAGCGGCGAGCAGTTGAAAGCCATCGTCGAGGAAGGCGTCAAAAGTCAGGCAAAAATGTCGGTATCCGGACTCCAGGCGAGCATCGACAAGGCGGGCCAGGCCCGGATTCTGGTGGGAGGGGAGCCGCTGCGCGGCGACCGGAAATACCGACTGGCCACCACGAACTTTTTGGCCACCGGAGGCGACCAGATGTCGACCCTTGGGCGCCTGACGATCGACGAGTTCTTGCCCTTCACCCGACTGGTGATGCAGAGCCACATCGAAAAGAACCCGCAAGTCTCCCCTCCCCCCACCGGGCGGCTCCGCCGCCTCCCCTAGAGCGGAGGCCTCCCCAAGGCCCCTCCCCTCCTTCCATAGAGGTCGAAAAACGCATCGAGCCAGCCCCCTACAGG
>JAEXNA010000041.1 GCA_023447635.1 Vulcanimicrobiota bacterium
TCAACTCTCCGTCGCCACGCTCGTCCATTTTCGCCCTCAGAAAGCGATATTTTATCTGAAATACACCCGGTATTAGGCGAAAAATCTCACTTCCTGAGGACAAAAATCTACTTCGCGTAGCTCGAAGAGCTGAATGTCCACAGGCCCTAATCCGCTCTCTTCTCGACTCCTCCGGAGGCCGTGGCCTCCCCTCCACCGGCCTTTCCGAGGGGGGATGGAACCCGTGTCGAAGGGTAGACCGCATGTCCAAATCTGTACCTCTCAAGGACTCTCGCGACCTGGATCCCGTTTCGCTGCAGCCGATTCTGGAGGGCGGTCCGACGCCGCTGTTCGCCACCGTCAGCGGGGCGCATCTCTACGGCTTCGCCTCGGCCGATTCGGATGTGGACATCCGGGGCGCCTATGTCCGGTCTCTCGACAGCGTGCTGGGGCTGGGGCCCCATCGCGACACCTTCGAAGTCTCCGACATCCGAGACGGGCTAGAGGTCGACTGGGTCGCCCACGACGTGCTGAAGTTTGTCTCGCTGATGACCAAACGTAACGGCTACGTCCTGGAGCAGCTTTACTCTCCCCTGGTCGTACTCGGAGGGGCCTGGCTGGACGAACTGCGCGACCTGGGACGGTGCAGCGTGATCCGTCCGCTCTACTTTCACTATCGCGGCTTCTATCACAACCAGCAGAAGATTCTGTCCGCCGGCAGCGTGACCGCCAAGGCGGTGCTCTACGCCTACCGCGTCCTGCTGACCGGCCTTCACGTGCTGCATACGGCGCAGATTCAGGCCCATCTGCCCAGCCTGCTGGTCGACTATCCTCAGCCCGAAGTCAACGCGTTGATAGCGCTCAAGCAGCACGGTGGGGAAAAGGATAAGCTGGATGAGGCCCTGGTCCGTTTCCATCTCGAAGCGCTGCAGAGGCTAGAGACCACGCTGGACGGCGCCCACGAAGGCAGTTCGCTGCCGGAAAACGTCGAGAATATGCCCGCGCTATCCGATTTCATCGTGCGCGCCCGCAAGACGTTAGGAGCTTAGCCGTCGTCGTGTCCAATTACTGGTGCCACGACCGGCTGCTCTTGCTGGTCCGCTCGGGCAGTCGTTCGCACGGGCTAGAGTCGTCGACCTCGGACGAGGACAGTCGAGGGCTGTGCGTCCCGCCTGCTCGCTTCCTGTACGGCCTCTCCCACTTCGAGCAGTGGGAATCCGAAGGGGGCGACCATGTCGTTTACTCCGTGCAAAAGTTCGTCAAGCTGGCCCTCGAGGGGAACCCTAATATCATCGAAGCCTTCTACGTCGAGGACGAGGACCGCCTGTTCACCCACCCCCTGGCCCTACCGCTGCTCGAGGCCCGGGACCGCTTCCTCTCGAAACAGGTCGGAGCCAAGTTCGGGCGCTACGCGATTCACCAACTGCAGAAGATCGAGCGCCACTACCGCTGGCTGGTCCAGGGCGCTCCTGCCATGCCCGTTCCTGACGAGTTCGGAGCCAGAGCCGGGGAGAACGGCCCCAAGTTTCCCGATACGGCCTCCGAGCGCGCTTTTCGAGCCGCCGTAAAACACCACCGCTCTTACCAGGAGTGGCGAGAGAATCGCAACCCGCGTCGGGCCGAACTCGAAGAGCGCTACGGCTACGACACCAAACACGCGATGCACCTGTGTCGCTTATTGAAGATGGGGATCGAAATTCTCGAGCAGGGCCAGGTCCTGGTCAAACGTCCCGACCGCGACTGGTTGCTGTCGGTACGACGGGGCGCCTTGCCCTACGAAGAGCTCCTGCTCTGGGTGGCCGAGGCCGAGGCTCGTCTGGCGGCGGCAGAAAAAACCTCGTCGCTGCCCGAGAAACCCGATTGGGTCTGGGCCGAGGAGCTTCTGATCAGCATCACCGAGCGCTACCTCGCTTCCCACGGCTAAGGAGAAGCCCGCTCGTTCACAGGGACACCCCCTGCGGGAAGAGAAAGGCCTCTGGCCACTATGACTCGCGAAGAACGATACGAGCTGTTCTTTTCCTGGCTCTCTAAACTTTTGGTCTGGGGTTCGATCTTCGCCGTGGTCTATCTGCTGCGATCGTTCTCGTTGCTGATGTTCCTGGTCTTTGTCTTCTCCTACATTCAGTCGAATGTGGTGAACCAACTCGAACCTTGGATCAAGAACCGACCCGCTCGGGTCACCGTGGTGGGGATAACCTTCCTGACCTCGCTGGTCCTGGTCGGGGCGTTCCTGATCCCGCAGTTCCGCGCCCAGGCTATCGGCTTCGCGACCAACTTCAACACCTACGCCCAGACTCTGGACAAAGAGGTCGTGCGATGGGCCCAAAGCTATCCGTTCATCGCCGAGTTCGTACCTCTGGCTCCCCCCCAGGAACTAGGCGAGCAGTGGGATATTCGCCGCTCGACTCTGGCCCGTATCCTGGAGCCGCTGCTGGGCATCGGCTCGAATAGCGACGGCGAGGCGATGAAGTCGACGCTGACCACGGTGGGCAATATCGGCTCGACGCTGATCGCCGTTTCCTCCCAGTTCTTGCTCTCACTGCTCTTCTCGTTCCTGATCGTCTACGATCTGCCGAACCTTCGAGCGGGCGTGATGTCGCTGGAGAATACCCGTCTGCGCTACGTCTACGAAGAGGTCGCCGACAGCCTGCTGGCCTTTGGTCGCACCCTGGGACGAGCGTTCGAGGCCCAGATCCTGATCGCCATCGCCAACACGGTGCTGACCGCCATCGGGATATGGGTTATCAATATCCGCGGCGAACTGGCCTTTATCTCGCTGATCGTGTTCTTCTGCTCGTTCGTGCCGATCGCCGGCGTCTTCATCAGTTCGGTACCGATCTGCTTGCTCGCGCTGCAGCAAGGCGGCGTGCCCAAGGTGGTGATCGCGATTGTGCTGATCACGCTGATTCACATGCTCGAAGCCTACGTCCTGAACCCCAGAATCTTCGGCCACCATCTGCGTCTGAACACCGTCGTGGTGCTGATCCTGGTCACCATCAGCGGCAAAATCTTCGGACTGTGGGGCCTGGTGCTGTGCCTACCCATCGCGACCTATATCTTCAAGGACGCTATCCAGGTCAAAGACCTGCCTGAAGAAGAGCCCGACGAATCGCTGATGATCGCTACCGAGCCCGCCATTCCCGCCGTCGGCTCTCCAGAAGACCTCTGAGCACGAGGCCCTCAGGCCCGCTAGAATAGGTGTCTCGCCATGAGATCGGCGAGCAAAAATCCCCCCGTTCTTTTAACAAACATGCGGAAGGAGAGGGGGCAACAACGGGGAACGAGGGGCACTTTTGCCCACTTCTGAACAGTTTATCCCCCGCGAGAAATCCAATAACCATGCCCTTTCGGCATGTTATCCCCGAAGTTATCCACAGGCATAAGCAAGCTTTCCCATGGGCTGGGGAGTCAGAGTTCTAGAGAACTGGCAGCTCGCTCGACCGCTCGAAGCGGGAGAAGCCGCTGGGGCGAAAGGGAGAGCTAGACAGAAGGTCGCCAGCCGGCAGCCTGCAGCATCGTCAGCGCGCTGGGGGTGACGAAGCGAAAGAGACGGCGAATGCCGGAAGCGTTGACCAGAAGTACGTCTTGCATGGTCGGATACTAACCCGCGCAGCGCTCCAGGTGTTGACCAGGTTTTGAACATCCCGTCACCTCGACAGCGGACATAACAGAGTCGGAGGAGGCAGGGGAAACCGTGCGGTGCGGGCCAAGTAAAGCGGCATGGACCGTGCTAACATCGAGCGTATCGCCCAAGAGCTGAAACTTCGCCCCGCCCAGGTGGAAACCGTTTTCACCCTCCTCGACGAGGGCTGCACCATCCCGTTCCTGGCCCGCTATCGCAAAGAACGCACCGGCGGCCTGGACGAAGAGCAGTTGCGCGACATCCAATCCGCCAAGGCGCTGTATCAAGCGCTGGACGCTCGTAAAGCGGCCGTCCTGAAGTCGCTGCAAGAGCAAGGCGTGCTGACCCCCGAGCTCTCCAAGGCGGTTGCTGTGGCGGCCACCATGACGGTGCTCGAAGACCTTTACCTTCCTTACAAGCCGAAGCGCAAAACCCGAGCCGCTCGAGCCGTCGAATTGGGGCTGGAGCCGTTGGCCCGCAGCCTGCGCTCGCAGCCCAACGGTCCCACCCCCGAACAGGAGGCGCGTCGTTTCGTCAAGGGCGAGGTCGCCTCGGTAGAGGACGCCCTGGCGGGCGCCCGGGACATCGTGGCCGAGTGGGCCGCCGAACTGCCCGAGGTTCGCCAGGCGGTGCGGGACAAAGCGTTTCGCTTTGGCACTCTGGTAATCGGGCTGAAGAAGGGTGCGGTCGACGAGAAGGAGACCTACCGCTCCTATTACGACTATCGCGGTGCGGTCTCGCGTTTGGCCCCTCACCAGATTTTGGCCCTGGACCGGGGCGAGCGCGAGAAGATTCTCAAGGTCGATCTCGAGCTGCATGAGCGCGACTGGAAGGACCCGCTGGGGCGCGCCTGTCGCCCTCGTGCCAACTCGCCCTGGGAGGATCAGCTGATCCAGGCGCTCGACGACGGAGCCCGGCGTTTGCTGCTGCCTGCGGTCGAGCGTGACATCCGCCGCGCCTTGACCGAGAAGGCTCAAGCTCACGCCATCGAGGTTTTCGCGAACAACCTGCGCTCGCTGCTGTTGGTACCCCCGCTGGCTGACCACGTGGTACTGGCCATCGACCCCGGCTTTCGCACCGGCTGCAAACTGGCTGTGGTCGACCCCACCGGCAAGCTGCTCGACACGACCACTATCTATCCGCATCCCCCGCAAAAGCAGGCCCGTGAGAGCCTGAGCGTGTTGAGCGCCCTGGTCAAGAAGCACAAGGTCAGCCTGATCGCCATCGGTAACGGAACCGCCTCGCGCGAATCCGAGAGCTTGGCGGCGGAACTGGTCAAGCAGCACCCCGGGTTGGCCTATCTGATGGTCAGCGAAGCGGGCGCCAGCGTCTATTCGGCCAGCCCTCTGGCCAAAGCCGAACTGCCCGGACTGGACGTCTCGCTGCGCGGCGCCGTTTCGATCGGTCGCCGGGTCCAGGACCCGCTGGCCGAACTGATCAAGATCGACCCCAAGTCGGTCGGCGTGGGGCTTTACCAGCACGACCTCGAAGAGAAAAAGCTCGACGGGGCTCTGGCCTCGGTGGTAGAGAGCGTGGTGCATAGCGTGGGGGTCGACCTGAACACCGCTTCCCCCACCCTGCTGGGCCACATCGGCGGCATCGGCCCCAAGATGTCCGAGAAGATCGTGGCCCACCGGGAAAAGAACGGCCCCTTCGCCTCGCGCAAAGCGTTGACCGTAGTCAGCGGGCTGGGGCCCAAGGCGTTCGAGCAAGCGGCGGGCTTCCTGCGCATTCGCAACGGAAGCGAACCGCTCGACGACACGGCGATCCACCCGGAAAGTTATGCGGTCGCCCGTCAGGTGCTGAAAGTTGCCGGCAAAGACCCTGCCCAACTGGATTTCGCCAGAGTTCAAGGGCAGGTCGACTGCTCGGAACCGACCCTGCGCGACATCGTCGAGCAGCTACAGAAGCCCGGCCGCGACCCGCGAATGGACGCTCCCGCGCCGATCTTGCGCAAAGACGTGCTGAGCCTGGACGACCTCTACCCCGGTTTGGTGCTGTCGGGCACCGTACGCAACGTGGTCGACTTCGGCGCTTTCGTGGACCTGGGCGTCAAGCAGGACGGCCTGCTGCACCGCAGCCAGCTCAAGGGGCGGCGCCTGGCTGTGGGCGACGTGGTGGAGTTCGAGATTCAGGAAATCGACGAGAAGCGCGGCCGAATCAGCCTGACCCTGGCCTGAGCGGCGCAGCGAGGCTAGCCCGCCGAACGGGGGGCCAGGGCGGCCCTGGGCTTGCGGTTCTTCCCCACCGGGATGCGCAGTTCGACCACCACGCCGTCGCCATCTTCCCGGTTGCGCAGCGAGCAGTCGCCGCCAACCTCCCAGATCAGCGAACAGACCAGCGACAGCCCCAGCCCCATGCCGTGTACCTGACCGGTAAAACTTTTCTCGCCCTGATAGTAGGGCTGCAGCGCCATCTGCATCTGCTCCGGAGTCAGGCTCACCCCGTCGTCCTCGACCTCGAACAGCACCCACTCGCCCGACAAGCGCACCCGCATCTCGACCTGCGGCCGCCCTTCGGGGTGAAACTTCTTGCTGTTCTGGCACAGCTCTAACAGGATCAGCTCCATCGCCTGGGGCGACAGGAACACGTGCGCGGGCAGCCGCTCGGACGCGTTGGCCAGCACTGGAGCGATCTCGAGCTGGTTGGTGACCTCTTCCAGCAGTTCCGCCAGATTGGCCAGGGGAAAGCCATCGCCCTCGGGCACGGCCGTGGGCGCGTTGATGTAGCCCAGCACGCCTTCGAGTTGGCGCCGTAAGTCCAGCACACCCTCGTTGGCCATACTGGCGAACTCCTGGATCTTCTCCCTGGTCAAGCGGTCGGCTTTCTTCTCGATCACGTTCAGACCCAGGTGGATCTTGGTCAGCGGGGTGCGCAGCTTGTGCGACACCAGCGACTCGAAAGTCCAGACGCAGCGCTGGGTCGCCCTTTCCTGGGTGACGTCGCGAAGCTGCAGCAGAAACTCTCGCTGCCCCACCGCCCCGTGGGCCTGCGAGCGCACCGCCAGCCAGACCGCCGGGGCGCGCGGCGATTCCGGGCGCAGCAGATGCAGCGTCTCGTCCGGCGGCAGCAGCGGCCAGTTGCTCCAGCGTTCGGGCGGCCGCAGCTTAAAGCGACGCTTCAGCAGCTCCATCACGTCGCGGCCGCGCTGGGCGTTGGCCAGACCCAGGAACTTCTTGGCTCGGGTGTTGGCGTAGAGCAGCCCGCCGCCTTCGTCCATGGTCAGATAGCCTTCGTCGGCGTTTTCCACCACCCAGTCGAAACGCGCCCGCTCGTTGCGCAAGCGGCGGTAGCGGTTCAGTCGGGTCACCGTGCGGGCGCGCGCCTTCAGCTCTTCCGGCTTGACCGGTTTGGAAAGGAAGTCGTCGGCTCCCGCCTCCAAGCCGCGCAGGCGCGACGGACCGTCGTCGAGCGAGGTCAGCATGATAACCGGAACTTCGGCCAGGTCCGGGTCGCGTCGCAAGATCTCACAGACCTCGTAGCCGTCGATCACCGGCATGACCACGTCCAGCAAAATCAGATCCGGCTCGAGGATACGAGCCTTCTCGATGCCAGCGCTACCGTTCTCGGCGCACTCCACCTGGTAGCCTTCGGCTTCCAGCAAACGCCGCAGCATCAGACGACCGATCTCTTCGTCGTCCACGATCAGGATCAAAGGGCCGTGCGAGTCCATCAGTCCTCCCCTTCTCCGTCCGCTGTGGTCGACAAAGGCGACGTCACGCTGTCAGCCATCCCATCCATTATACTCGAGATTGTCGAGTTGATAAGGGGGGTGGCGACAAAGCCATCAGAATCGGTCCAGCAGGGCCAACAGCGCTTCCTGTTCGGCGTCGTGACTGGTCTTCTGCTTGAACAGCTGCAGGACCGTACCGCCCGCCCCCGTGGCCAGCCAGATGCCGTCGACAAGCTGCAGTAGCAGGGTGTAGCCCAGACCCAACGAGATCTTGGTCGAAAAGCCCGCCTGGAACAGCGTCTCCGGCAGATCCTCGGAGCGGATGCCGTGACCGTGGTCCTGCACCCTGACGGTGATCCCATCTTCGCTGACGCAGGCCTGGCAAACACCGTTGACGGCGTGCTTGATGGCGTTGGTCACCGCTTCACCGGTGGCCAGAATCAGGTCTTCGATCTGCTCTTCGGTGAACCCGGCCTCGACGGCCAGGCGGCGCAGCTCTTCGCGCAGCAGACCGTAGTTCTCGGGCTCGTTGAGGCTAAACGACATGGAGATCTCTTGCAAAGCGGGGATCTCTTCGGCGTCGACCAGGTTCAACTTACCGCCGGTAACCGCGCGAACAACCTGGGTGTAGAACACCTTCTTGTCCTTTTCGGCTTCGACCAGACGCTGCGAGACGAACTGCAGCTGATCTTCGGCGTTTTTACGGTCGGTGATGTCACGAGAAATACCGACCAGTCCGCCCCCCACCTCGGGGTCCAGCGGCACCTTGGTGGTAGAGAACCAGCGCGTCCGCCCATCCGGGGGTGTGAACTGGTGCAATTCGTCGACCACAGCGCGCTGGTTGGCGATCACCCGGTCGTCTTCTTCGGTGATCCGCGAGGCTTCTTCGGGCGAGAAAAAGTCCCAGTCGCCCTTGCCGATCAGGCGGCCCGGGTCGACGACACCGACCAGCTCGGCTTTGGCCTGGTTGACCCTGGTGAAACGGCGGTCCTGATCTTTGAAGTAGATCACATCCGGACTATGGGCCAGCAGCTGACCCAGCAGTTGCTGTTCACGCTGCAGCTTGCGGAAAAGGTCGTAGTGAGCGGCCGCCTGAGTCAAGGTCAGTCGCAGCTCCATGGGCGACCACGGCTTGGCGACGTAAGCGTAGATCTGACCGCGGTCGACGGCGCGTACCACCGTCTCGACCTGGTCGTAGCCCGTCAGCAGCACGCGAGTGGCCGGGCTCAGCTGGCCCATTTCGGCCAGGAATTCGTTGCCGCAGTTGGTGACGCTTTCGTCGGCCACCAGCACCGCGACGTTCTGGGCGTCCAGCAAAGCTAGCGCCGAAGCCGCGTTCTCGGCCGTGTGGATCACGAAGAGATCCTTGAGCAGGTTGGTCAGACTCTGACGAATATGCGCCTGCCGCTCCATTAGCAAGATATGATGCTTCTTCGACGACTTTTTGGAGCTCACTGAAGTCGATTCAGCGCGACCGTCCCCACCCCTGTCCGTAGAGATAACCTGCACTGGCCTATCCATTCCCGCCACCTTTCGTCCCCCCACGAAGATGGCAATAGCATTTCCCCAACATCATTCCCAAATTTCGTACTCCGACTCCCCGTTGGGCAAAATTTACCATGACGCCGTGAAAAGACGGTGAAAAGGGCCCCCCTATCCCGGTCGGGAACCTTGACCCGATGAGGTGGCTGTCCTTCCTGTTCCTTCTCCTTCTCTGTGCGACCGTGCAGGCTGAACCCGGCTTCGTGAGCCAGGTTCCGTACCAGCAGGGAGAGCTTCAGGTCCAGCTTCTCAACTACGAGGTCCCCAGGAACAAGCCGTACCTGATCGTCCACTACGAGATTCGCAATCCGACGACTCAGGAGCATCGCTGTGACTGGGTCTCGCTGATCAGCCTGCAGCGTCCGGACGGACAGACCATGTCGCCGAACTACGACGTGATGGTCGATACCGGCACCGGAGGGGCTCGCGCCACCGGCCCGTTCCCCCTTCCCAAGGGCGGTAAGGCCCGGCTGTCGATCCTTTTTGTGCTCTCGGCCGACGATCTCCCGGGCTACCTGCTCCTTCCGGACGGCCGAAAATCCGCCCGCATCGACTTTCGCGGCAAGCCTCGCTGGTAGCCTTGCCGGAGTACTAGAGAGCGGCTTGCTCTTCGATGCCTTCCAGGTTGTGCTGGCCAAGCAGGGTCAAGTAGCCCCGGCTTTCTGCCAGTTCGCCGGCCTTTTTCATCCCGGTGAAAGCTCGGGTGACGGTCTCGTTGGTGGCGCCGATCATCTCGGCGACCTCCTGGCGAGAAAACGGGAAAGGGATGCGCAGGCCTTCGGGAGTCGGTTCAGCCAGGCGCTGAGCCAGAACGTGGAAAACCTTCCAGAGGCGACGCGGAATGCGCTCGAGCGCGATCGACGTCATCATCGCCCGCTGCTGGCGGATCTTGGTGGCGCAGCCTTCGAGCGAGCAGCGATGTAGGCCTGGGAACTGCTCGGAAAGTCGATGAAAGGCCGAAGTCTCGAGCTTGGCCACTTCCACCTCGGTGACCGCCAGCGCACTGACCGGATAAGGGCGGCGGTCCAACGCGCAGAGCGCCCCACACAGGTCGCCGGCCAGCAGCAGTTCGGTGACCAGTTCGTCGCCGTCGGCCGACACCCGAGTGACCTTGGCGATGCCGCGACGCAGGAAGATAAAGCTCTTCAGGGTGTCGCCCTGGCTAAAGAAAACGCTGCCGGCCGGCATCGTCTGGAACGTCAAATGCTCCTGCACCCCGGCCAGTTGCCGGAAATCTGCGCTGTTTTCGGGAAGAATCATCACCTGGGCCATACCGCCATGATCGGCAGATTAGGCGGCCCCTTAACCCGGTCCTGTCAAAGCAGCCCTACCAGAGACCCCGCAGGAGAGTCTCAGGTGCTGACCTGCTCCCAACTGACCGCCGGAGCCGAGCGGAAATTCCAGCGCTCCTCGACCCCTCGGGGCAAAGGAGTCAGCACGAACTCGATCTGGTCCAGGCGAAAGATCAGCGGAGCGGCGTGCGGACGACCGTTCGAAGCCACCAGCAGTTTCACCGCGTTGAAAGGTGGTCCGGCCTGGAAGCTGGCGCCTTGCACGGAAAGAAACTCGTCCACCGCCCAGCCGTCCTCCGGAAACTCTAGCTCGCGCGCCTCGACGCAGTCGGCCAGGAAATTGCCGTTTCTCGGACGGCAGCAGATCGCGTGAGTTTCCACCGGGTCGCGAGGGAACACACGCGAGGTGTCGGTGTCGGCCCCGCCGCCGTAGACCAGCAGGTTGCACTCATGCCCCCGGGTGTTGAGCGGCTGCTCGACCAGGAGCTCCCACTGGGTCTGCATCCAGTTGCTGACCATGAGTTCGTCGACCTCGCCGTCGCTCAACTCGACCAAGTCGCCCCAGCACAGCTGCGCCACGGAAAGAAATTTTTGCACCAGATAGTCGAGCACGGGCCCGACTGCTCCCCTGTGATCTAAACGAGTCTCCGCTGCCATTTGCGACGCTCCCGACACTCCTTTTTCTGTTGCGGAAAGTATCGGCACGGTGCGGGGAACTCTAAGGGGCGCTGCCAAAGATACCAGGCTATAGGACACTATCGGCATAGCATGAATCCTCTTAAGCTAGCACGTTTGAGCCTTTTCTATCGGACCGCGCGAGGTCTCGGGGGAACCTCCGGCGGCCCCGGTCGCAAATCGCGCACCTCGACCGACGGCTCGGGAGCGAGCTGCAGCAAGCGCGCGGCCAGATGCTCAGCATCTTCGCGCAGCCCGCGTAGGAAGCGGCTGCGGAAACTGCGCTGCTGATCGAGACCCAGGAAGAAAAGACCGGGCACCGTGGCGGATTCGACCCCGTCCTTGAGCACCGGGCCTCCAGCCCCGAGCAGCCCGCTCAAATGACCAGCGGCATAGTTGTAACCGGTGCAGAACAGCACGGCATCGAAACGGTCGCGCCGCCCGTCCTGGAAGACAATCTCGCCATCGACCGCTCGAGTCATCGGGGGATAGGTCGGAACCGCACCAGAACTCAGCAGCTCGCGACTGCGCCCCCCCGCCATCGGAGGGCTAGAATTCAGACGCCAACCGTAGTGCACGGCCAACTGCTCGCGGACCCAGGTGAGAGGCGAAAGTAGCGTCTCGACGACGACCGACGGCCCGATGGTCAGCTTCCCGCGATGCGAAAGCCCCACCTGATACCCGTCGCGGACCAGTTCGCACATCGCTTCGCCCGCCGAAAGACCTTGCCCCACCACCAGCACCTTGCCCCTTCGACCGCCCAGAAGGCGCCGCAGGTCGGCCGACTCGCGATAATCCCGGCTGTGCATGACGGGGATGCCCGATTCGTGCAGACCCGGGATTTCGGGCAGGTAAGGCTGGCTAAAATAGCCCGTGGCGTTGACCAGAACGCTGCAGCTGAAGTCGCCCTCCGATGTGGCCACGAGGAACCGGTGGCCGTCGTGGCTCACCTGCTGGACCTTGACGCCGAAGCGGATCGGCAGCGCGTGCTGCACGGCATATCCCTCCAGATAGGCCGCGTAGTCGGGCTGAGTGGCGCGTCGGGGCCACCAGGTCCAGGGCACGGGAGTGCCCGGCAGCATGTTGTTCAGCCAGGGACCGAACCAGATGTGGCGAGGGTAGTGGGCGAACGATTCGCCCGCTCGCGACCCCTTCTCTAGCACCAGACAGGTGCGGCCCTGACGGGTCAGCTCTCTCGATAGCGTCAGGCCGGCGGGGCCGGCGCCCAGAATAAGGATAGGTACGTGCTTTGTCATCTCTGCCTCCGCCCGGATTATCGCGCAGGCCGGGCAGAGACGAGCTGATTTCGATCAGGAGTCGTCGTCGGATTCGGACTGACTTTCGATCCGAATCGGAGCGATCGGGTTGATGCCGCGCATGTTCAAGGTCGCGATCAGCTGTTGGTAGGTCGGCTCGAGCTGAGCCTTGGCCGTCGCCTCGGGCGAAGTGGTGACCACCAGTTGGCAACGGAAGTCTTTGGTGAACAGGATGACCACTTCCGAATCGTACGGCTCGGTCCCGGTGTAGCACAGCACTTTCGAAGCGCCGGGGATATCGATATCCTTGCGCAGGCGGGTCTCTCCGCTGGCTCGAGCCAGCGTCTTCTCCTCGCGGAACTTGCTCTCGTAAGTGTCGATCGCCAGCCAGCTTTTGATGATGACGTTGATCTTGACCTCGCCTTCCCCGTTCTCGAGTTTCCTGCCGTAGGTGGCGCGGGTGGTTCTTCCGTCTTTGGTCCCGCGTAGCTCCATTCCGGGTACGTCGAACGACAGCACCTTCCAGCCTTGCCGTTCCACCACTTGCTCGGACCAGGCGGCCAGGGGAAGAAGCAGTGCCAGAAGTAAGGATTGAGCCAGATGTCGCATGTCCTCGCCGTTCGCCCGGCCTCCCTCAGGACCTCTGAGGGAGGCGGTTGGAGGGGGGCGCCCCACGGCGGGAGGGTGGAGGCGTCGAGGGGATCGCCGCTGCGGGGCGAACACGGGAGACGGATGAGGTCCGAGAAGGAGCGCTGCCAGATCGGCGTGGACGAGCTGTTCCTGGCCAAAGGGCGCTGGTGGTCGCACCTGATGTGCGACGACTACAGCCCTGCCGGGCTGGACGAACTGCACGAGTTTGCCCGTCGTATCGGGGCGCCGGAGCGGGCCTTTCACGACCCGCAGCGGGGCCAGCCGCGCCCCCACTACGACCTGACCCCGGAACTGCGCGAGAAAGCGCTCGAGCACGGAGCGGCCCGCCTGACCTCGGCGGAACTGGTCGCCTACCTGCGCCGCGGGCGGGAGCGTCGCTCGCTGACTCCGGACGGCTAATCCCCTCCAACACCGTCCCCTCCCACCTCTCCCCTCCCACCATAGAAAAGGCCTCCCCGAAGGGAGGCCAATTCGTTCCGCCAGGCCCCTAGGGCCAATGCCACTGAGTTAAGAGGCCTCTAGGGCCGAGGCTGCAGACCCGGAATGACTACCAGGTCGTCCAAGGCGCGCGGCCCGGTGTACTCCAGGAAGCCGCGAGCGGCCGCGCGCTGGTGGGCGTCCTGCACCTGCGCCGGCACGTTCGTGTAGTCGATGCTCAGGACCACCTTACCGGCGCTGACGACCAGGCCGGCCAGACGCTCGATCTCGGCCGTGACGTCGGCAGGGGTGGCGATGTTGTCGCCGTCGTAGCCGTAGTAGGTGTCCTCTTTGCCCAGACCGGTGATCACGGCCAGGTACAGTTGGGGTTCTCCTCATCGAGCCAGGAAGGGTTGCCGGCGGTCCAGCCGGGCTGCCGGTAGTAGCGGTAGTCCTCGGCTTCACCGATACTGAAGTAGCACAAGACCAGGCGACGCTTGCCGTTCGGACCTTGCTTCAGCGCGGCGATCTCGTCGGCCGTGTAGCGCCCTTCCGCGGACCCGTCGCGGCTATAGTCGATCACCACGATGTCGAAACCGCTGGCCCGCATCTCGGCCAGGTCCGGCGCTTGAAGCTGGTAAGCGAAACTGCGCGCCTGATTCCACTGGCGGCCGGTTGCGGGGGGCGGCGTAGTCCCGCCTCCTGGCACATTTCCGTTAGAAGGGGCGACCACGACGTCGTCGCTTCCCCCCCCCACAGCCCGTCAAGAACAGGGCAAAGCACAGGAGTAGCCACGCCATCAGCGAGCGTGGTCGATCCGAAGAGTTCACAGAGGCCATCATCGCCATCCTTTGTCGAAATTGCACCAGCCCAGCCGGTGCCTCCTATCTTCTTCTCCATCGTCGACAGCAGCTATCCCTGAACCCTGATCCAGATCAAAACGTCGGCCCGGGCTACCCCGTAAGATAGGCGGGTGTATCGACTCTATCCTCGCCTGATTGGCGAACTGGCCCACAGCTATCGCGAAGCGCTGACCTCGGACCCGGCCCGAGCCGCCGAGATTCTGCTGACCATGACCCAGGAGGTCGGGAGCGATCAGGACCTGCAGGAAAATCTGTTCCGCGCCCTGTTCGGGCTCGGTCGACGCAACAATCTGCGCCTGCTCGACGATCTGAAGAAGCTGCCCAACCTGGACCTGGATGCGGCCTTGGAGCGCTGGGAGCGCAGCGACGCGCGTCTTCGCGTTCTCATGAACATGGGGTTCGAACTGCTCCGTCCGGAAAAGTCGGGCCGACCTGATCGAGATCAGGAGATCGCTCTGCTCGACCGCTTATGGTCAGGCTATGATGGACAATGAACAAGCTTACGACGACGACACGGCCCGCTGGTTTGCCTGGTTTACCGTGTTCTGGGGGGTCGTGGGGATGCTGGCCGGCGTTTGGGCCGCCCTTCAACTGGCTTTCCACCAGCTGAACTTCGACATCCCCTACATCACCTTCGGGCGGCTGCGTCCGATCCACACCAACGCGGTGATCTTCGCCTTCGCCGGCAACGCCATCTTCGCGGGCGTTTACCACTCGACCCAGCGGCTCTGCCGGGTACGAATGGCCAGCGACGCGCTCTCGAAGATCCACTTGTGGGGCTGGCAGATCGTCATCGTGCTCGACGCGGTCTGCCTGATGCTGGGCTATACCGACGGCAAAGAGTACGCCGAGCCGGTCTGGACCGTCGACCTGATGATCGCCCTGGTCTGGGTGGTGTTCGGCGTCAACTTCATCTGGACGCTGCTGCGCCGTCGCGAGAAGCATCTGTACGTGGCGCTCTGGTTCTACCTGGCCACGGTCATCACCATCGCGGTGCTGCACATCGTGAACAATCTCTCCATCCCGGTCTCCTGGACCAAGAGCTACCCGATCTACTCGGGCGTGCAAGACGCGCTGGTGCAGTGGTGGTACGGTCACAACGCGGTGGGCTTCTTGTTGACCACGCCGTTCCTGGGGCTGATGTACTACTACCTGCCCAAGGCGGCCCAACGCCCGGTCTACTCTTACCGCCTCTCCATCCTGCACTTCTGGTCGCTGGTCTTCCTCTACATCTGGGCCGGCCCGCACCACCTGATCTACACCGCGCTGCCCGACTGGTCGCAGACCCTGGGCATGGTGTTCTCGCTGATGCTGCTGGCGCCCAGTTGGGGCGGCATGATCAACGGCATCTACACCTTGCAAGGCTCCTGGGACAAGCTGCGCACCGACCCGGTGATCAAGTTCTTCGTGGTGGCGCTGACCTTCTACGGAATGGCCACCTTTGAAGGCCCGATGCTCTCGATCAAGAGCGTCTCGGCGCTGGGCCACTACACCGACTGGATCGTCGGCCACGTGCACGCCGGCGCCCTGGGCTGGGTCGGCTTCACCGTCTTCGCGATGCTCTACTGGCTGGTTCCGCGTCTGTACCGCACCGAACTGTACAGCCCTCGCCTGGCCACCACGCACTTCTGGATCGGCACCCTGGGGATTCTGCTCTACGTGGTCTCGATGTGGATCACCGGCGTCACCCAGGGGCTGATGTGGAGAGCGGTGGCCGATGACGGCGGCCTGCAGTACACCTTCATCGAGACCGTCACCATCCTCAAGAGCTACTACATCGTGCGCGCCGCTGGCGGAGCGCTTTACCTGGCCGGAGCCGTGATGATGGGCTACAACCTGTTCCGCACCGCCCGTCAGGGTCACACCCGGCCCGAAATCATCCCTGGAGCCAACGCATGACTCATCGATTTATCGAATCCCGGCTGACCTTGATGGCCGTGCTGACCACAGCCACCATCATGATCGGCACCATCACCGAACTGGTCCCTCTTTACGCGGTGCAGTCGACCGTGCCTCGCATCGCCGAAGTCAAGCCGTACTCACCGCTCGAGGTGGAAGGGCGCGACATCTATATCCGGGAGGGCTGCTACACCTGTCACTCCCAGGCGGTGCGCCCCTTCCGAGACGAGACCGAACGCTACGGCCCCTACTCGAAGCCGGGTGAATACGTCTACGATCGCCCCTTCCAGTGGGGCTCGAAGCGGACCGGGCCCGACCTTCACCGGGTGGGCGGCAAGTATCCCGACTCCTGGCACTGGATGCACATGCAAGACCCGCGCTCGATGGTGCCCGAGTCGATCATGCCGTCCTACCCCTGGCTGCTGCGGGACAAGCTGGACAAGAGCTTGCTGCCTAAAAAGCTAGAAGCGCTGCGCCGTCTGGGCACTCCCTACACCGACGAGGAGATCGCCAAGGCCGAAGACCGCTCGCGCTATCAGGCCAAGGCGATCGCCCGAAGATTGAGCGCTGACGGCATCAAGGACGTGGACCACGAACTCGAGGTGATCGCCCTGATCGCCTACCTGCAGCGCGTCGGCACCGACATCGGATGGAGGGAGCAGAAGTGAACGAGATCCCGTATCTGGCCTTTTCTAAGCAGGCCGTCCTGGCCGTCTTTACCCTGGTCTTCACCCTGATGACCCTGGTGGTCTGGACCTCAGACGTGGATAAACACTCCGACATGGCCCTCAGCGAAGGGGAAGGCGACATCGACCATGGCTAAGCTCTTAGATCACGAAATCGACGGTATCCAGGAGTACGACAACCCGGCTCCGCCCTGGCTGATGTTCATCCTCTACTCTTCCATCGTGTTCGGCATCGGCTACGCGGTCTACTACCCCTCGTTCTGGTTCTGGCCGGGGATTTCCGGTTGGAGTTCCGGAGGGCAGTACACGGCCCAGATGGAGGACGCCGAGAAGCGCTACGCGGGGATGAAGGCAGCCGTGGTCGAGGTCGCCTTGACCCCGAACGACAGCACCGTCATCGCGCTGGGCGAAAAGCAGTTCAAGGCGCGCTGCGCCCCCTGTCACGGCTCGAACGGTGAAGGCAAGGTCGGACCGTCGTTTTTAGACGACAAGTGGCTGTACGGCGGCGCCGACAACGACATCGTGACTTCCGTGCGGGACGGCCGACCCAAGGGCATGCCGCCCTGGGGCAAGGTGCTCAAGCCAGAAGAGTTAACCGCCGTCGCCAGCTATGTGCGCAAGCTCAACAGCGAGGCGCTGGCCGAAAGGTAAGCTATGTCTAGCCTTCACCCACAGCACGTCGACGGTCGCTTTCGTCACCTCAAGAACGGGATCAGCGTGGTGCTTCAGGCGCTGCTGTTCGTTACCCCTTGGCTGCTTTGGAACGGGCGCCCGGCGGTGCTGGTCGACCTGCAGGGTCGACGCCTCCACCTGCTGGGCGCCACTTTCTGGCCTCAGGAGACGCACCTTTTGCTCTTGCTGGTGTTGGGAGCGGCGCTGAGCTTGTTCCTGGTCTCAGCGACTCTGGGGCGGCTGTGGTGCGGATTTGCCTGCCCGCAGACGCTGCTGAGCCACGCCTTCATCATGGTCGAACGCCTGCTCATCGGCGACGCCGCCAAGCGTCGCCGATTAGAGTCGCGCCCTTGGAGCGAGAAGTTCCCCCGCAAACTAGCGGTGGGGACGGTCTGGCTGGTGATGAGCGTCTACCTGGGTGTCACCTTCGCGGGCTATTTCGCGCCTATCCGCCAGGTGGTCGCGGCGCTGTATCAGGGGCGGTCGGACGCCTTCTCTCTGGGGCTGATCGCTTTCTTTACCGTGGTGGCGATGGCGTTCTTCGGCTATATTCGCGGCCGCTTCTGCACCACGATCTGCCCTTACGCGCGTTTTCAGAGCGCCCTGACCACGGCCCAGACGCGAATGGTCAACTACGACGTCACGCGGGGTGAACCGCGCGGCAAGCTGAACCGGCCCGGTGCGGCCGACTGCGTCGACTGCAAGGCCTGTGTGCGAGTCTGCCCGATGGGCATCGACATCCGCGACGGCTTTCAGTTCGCCTGTATCAACTGCGCCAGTTGCATCGACGCCTGCGACGATATGATGGAGAAGGTGGGCCGCCCGCCCGGCCTGGTGCGCTTTACCAGCATGGAAGAGCTGCAGGCCCGAGAGCAGAGGACTCTGCGCTCCTGGGTGGCCGGGCTGGGAGTGCGGCCCTGGCTCTACGGCGGGGCCTTGATGCTGGTAGCAGGTCTGTTGGTCGGCCTGACCGTGACCCGCTCGCCGTTCGACTTCGAAGTGGTGCGGGAAAGCGCGGGAGAGGCGGTCTCGCGCACCTTTGACGGAAGAACTTCCAACCGATACACTTTGAGGCTTATCAATCGAACCTCCGGGCCGATAGAGGCGGCGGTCGTCCTGAGCCAAGCGCCTCGGGGCGCCGAGGTACTGCTCACGGAGAACCCTTTTCGGCTTCCCCCCGAGTCGGTGACCTCTTTGGATGCGCTCGTCATCTGTCCGACCGAACCGGGGCTTCCCGTGGTCCCCGTCACCTTCGTTATCGAAGGCGCGGGGCACGGAGAGTCTCGCCAGACCACTTTTTCCTACACGGGACATCGCTAGGCTGATCAAGATCAGCTCGTCGGTGCTCCGCTGCCTTTAAGCTCCAATCATGACGAACCTACCCTCCCCTCCCACCAAAGCCCGCTGGAACCCCTGGCCGACCGGGCTTTTCCTGACCCTGGCGGCCTTCGTGGTGGTGCAACTCAGCGTGGTCACCCTGGCCGCAACCTCCTTCGAAGGGCTCGACGACGTCGAGTATTACCGCCACGGCGTCGAGTACGGTCAGGAGATCGCGCGCCAGAAGATGCAGAGCGAACTGGGCTGGAATCTGGACAGCCGAATGGACAAGGATGAGCTTTACCTGGCCATTCAGGACGCCGACGGCAAGCCGGTCAGTCGCGCCAAGGTGTCGGTGACGGTGGGCCGTCCGGCCACCGTTCGTGAGGACAGCGTGCACACCTTAAGCGAGGTCGGCCCCGGGATCTATAAGGCTCCAATGCCCCTGGCGCCGGGCGACTGGCGCCTGCGCTTCGAGGTCAGCAAGGGCGAGACTTTGGTGAAGGCCGAAGTTCGCCGGAAAGGAGCCGCCCTATGAGTGAGGTGCTGCTGGCCGTCGACCATCTGCACTGCATCAACTGCGTGGGGCGGGTCGAGACGCTTTTGCGAGAACAGGTTGGAGTGCTGGAAGCTCGGGTGAACCTGTCCAAGAAGCAGGCCCGCCTGGTGACCGAACCGAGGCTCTTCCAAGTCGAGGCGGCCCTGAGCGCCCTCGAAGCGCAGGGCTTCCCGGGGCGGGTTTTGACCCCGGAACAGGATCGGCGCGACCGCTCTGGGCAGGGCAAAGAGCGCACGCTGCTGCTGCGCATGGGGCTGGCCGGCTGCGTGGCGGCCAACCTGATGATGATGTCGGCCTCGGCCTATCTGGGCCAGTTCCAGGGCATCGACCCCAGCCTGCAGCGCCTGTTCGAGACCTTTGGATTCGTGCTGGCAACCCCGGTGGTGTTTCTTTGCGGGCGGCACTTCCTGGAGCCCGCCTGGCGTAGCTTACGCCGGGGCGAGGTCAGCATGGACGTGCCGATATCGACCGGGATGCTGGCCACTTATGCCCTGTCCACAGTCAACTTCTTCACCCACGGGCCCCACCAGTACTTCGACTCGGTGGCAGCTTTCGTGTTTGTCTTGCTGGTCGGACGCTATCTGCAGAACGCGGGGATGGGTAAGGTGCGCTCGAGCCTGGACCTGCTGCTGGGGCTGCGCCCCGCGCGGGTGATGGTACGCCATCGCGGCGAGACCTTCGAGGTTTCGGTGGCCATGCTGACAGTCGGAGACGAGGTGCTGCTGGCCCCGGGGACGGCCGTTCCGGCCGATGGGATCCTGGTGGAGGGCGCGGTGGAGGTCGACGAATCGGCCATGACCGGCGAAGCTCTTCCGGTCTCTCGCGGGCTGGGCGGACCGCTGCTCGCCGGCACCTCGGTGTTCTCTGGCGAGGGCCTGATGAGAGTCGAGGCGGCGGGTGGAGAGACCGTGCTGGACCGGCTGAGCGCCCTGGTCGAGAAGAGCTACGAGGCGCGGGACAGCGAGGGTCGTTTGTCGGGGCTGGTCGCGCGACGTTTCTCCCTGGCGGTGCTGCTGATTTCGGCGCTGGTGTTCCTGGCCTGGCTGCCCCACGGGGTGAACGTGGCGGTGACCACGGCGGTCTCGGTGTTGGTCATCACCTGCCCGTGTGCGCTGGGCCTGGCCTTGCCGCTGGCTTACTGGATGGCGGTGCGTCATGGGGCGGAGAGGGGCGTGCTGGTCAAGGAGCAGGGCGCTTTAGAGCGCAGCGCGCGCATCACCGACCTGATCTTTGACAAGACCGGCACCTTGACCCTGGGGCGCCCGGTGCTGGTCGCCGAGACTTTTGAACCGGGCCAGAGCGTGGGCACGGTGGGGCCGCTGGTCGAGTTTATGGAGCGCACCTCGCCCCACCCTTACGCTCGCTGTCTGGTGCAACGGTTCGCCGGCTATCGCGGCCCGGAAGAGGGCGCGGATGGGGTCGAGACGCTGGCGGGTCGAGGCCGTCGGGCGAGTCTGCCCGAGGGCGAGGTGTACCTGGGGCGTCCTCGCGAGGATGCCGAGCAGGACATTGAACTGACGGTGGACGGTCTTCGCGTGGCCGCCTGGAGGTTCGACGACGCGCTGCGACCCGAGGCGCTGGAGTTGGTCCAGCGGTTGAAGGCTCGCGGGCTGCGCCTGCATCTGGCTTCGGGCGACCGGGGCGAGAGGGTTCATCGGGTGGCCCGGGAGTTGGGTATCGATTCGGTCTACGCCGAAATGCTGCCTCAGGATAAGGAGAGTCTGGTTCAGGAGTTGCAAGGGCTGGGCGCAGTGGTCGGTCTGGTGGGAGACGGCATCAACGACGCTCCCGGACTGGCTCGTGCCGACGCCGGCGCGGCGATGGGGCACGCTTCGCAGGTGGCGACCGCTTCGGCTCCGGTGCTGCTGCTTCGGCCGGGGCTGGCGCCGGTGGTGTCGTGGCTGGACCTGGCGCAGGCGCATCGGGCTACGGTGCGTAGCAGCCTGCGGCTGTCGATGCTGTACAACAGTCTGGCCGTGCCCGCTGCCGCCGCCGGGCTGATCTCGCCGCTACTGGCCGCCATCGCGATGCCGCTCTCGTCGGTGGCCGTAGTGGTCAGCAGTCTACGGCTGGGAAGGAGGATGCGCTAAATGGAGATCCTATTCGTGCTCGTACCGCTGGCGCTGCTGCTGTCCGGAGCCGGCCTGGCGCTGTTCTTCCGCGCCGTCGCCTCGGGCCAGTTCGAGGACCTGGACGGCGACGGAGCGAGATTTCTGTTGGAGCCGCCAGCGGACTACGCTGGAGAGTAGGCGCTGGCTCGGGCAGCGCTGTGGCGCTCCCCCGCTCCTCGGCCCGCGCGATATCACCCCAAATGGGCGTCAACGCCCACATCCGGTGAAGCCAGACTCTCAATCCGCGCGATATCGCCCCAAATGGGCTTCAACGCCCACATTCCGCGAAGCCAGCACGACCGCAGGTGGGGTGGGCGGGCCAAGGCGTCAAGCTTACTCGACGAGGCGGTCGCCGAGGTCTCGGCCTTGCTCGAAGTCCAGCAGGTTGCGCACAGTGGTCTCGGCGATCGCTTCCAGCGCCTCCTGGGTGAAAAACGCCTGGTGGCCCGTGATCAGCACGTTGGGGAAACTCGACAAACGGGCAAAGACGTCGTCCTGGATCACCTGACCAGAGAGGTCGCGGAAGAACAAGTCGGCTTCCTCCTCATAGACGTCGATGGCCAGTCCGCCGAGATGCCCGCTCTTCAACGCCGCGATCACCGCCGGGGTATCGATCAGCGCGCCCCGCGACGTGTTCACCAGAATCGCCCCGGTCGGCATCCGCTTCAGCGCTTCGGCATCAATGATGTGATGAGAGTCGGGAGTCAGAGGGAGGTGCAAACTCACCACACGCGAGCGCCGCAGCAGGGTGTCCAGGTCGACATACTCCAAATCCTCGCGGGAAGGATACGGGTCGTGAGCCAGAACCTGGCACCCGAAGCCGCGCAGAATATCGACCACGATGCTCCCGATCTTGCCGGTGCCGACCACTCCAACCGTCTTCCCGTGAAGATCAAACCCCAGTAGCCCCGAGAGCGCGAAGTTCCCCTCTCGCACCCGGTTATAGGCCTTATGAACGTGACGATTCAGCGTCATCAAAAGTGCCACGGTATGCTCGGCCACGGCGTAGGGCGAGTAGGCGGGAACGCGAGCGACCTTGATCCCCAGTTCGCGGCAGACCTCGAGATCGACGTTATTGAAACCGGCGCAACGCAGCGCCACCCCTCGGAGACCGCTCTCGTGCAGACGACGCAAGGTCGGGCCGTCCAGGCGATCGTTGACGAACGCGCACAGTGCACTCCGTCCTTCGGCCAGCACCCCCGTCGTTGCATCAAGCGACGCCTCGAGAAACTCCCACTGCAAACCCGTGCCCTGCGCCGCCCGGCTCAGGAAATCGCGGTCGTACGGCTGAGAACTAAAGCATGGAACCTTCATTCACAAACCTTTCCCTGTCACTAACGAGTTCCTTCGTAGAGCTCGGGGTGGGTTTTACAACCTTGACCCGACGGTAGCTCTTTCATCTCCGCTACGCACAACCCCCGAGAACGTCGACAATCCAAGTTGGACCGGCTAAAATACAAGCTGACGTAGAACCCAGGAGGCATTGCCAGGATGACCAGACAAGAAGTCGTGGACCTACTCAAAACCTTGCCCGACGATGCGCCGTATGAACGACTCGCTGACGAAATCGAGAAGCTCCGCTTCACCACGTCGGTCGAGCGTGGCCTCGAGCAGGCAGACAAGGGCGACGTCATTTCTCACGACGCGTTGGTAGCCAAGTTCCGACGGAGATTTCAAGCCTGAAACTCGTCTGGACTCGGGAGGCCGAGAATAATCTGGCGGAGCTCTGTGATTATATAGCCGCCGACAATCCTCAAGCTGCCTTTCGCTTCTTCGAGCGTATCAACGAACTCGCTGCCGCCCTCGAGACACTACCGTTTATCGGCAGTATCGTCCCTGAATATCAGCGGCCAGACGTCAGGGAACGAATCTACGGTCGCTACCGCCTTGTCTATCGAGTCGCGAATGACGAGCGCATCGAGGTGCTTGCGCTTTTCCACTCGGCACGAACTCTACCCGACGCACTTTAGTCGATCGAGTGTGGCGTGCTCACCAGGGCGGCGTACGCTCTCCCGGGCCCGGCGTTCACGGCTTAGTTCAGAACGATCTCACTAGCGCTCGAGACCTTCAACTAAAGCCCGCTACCAGGTCGACCACGGAAGACATCGCGACGGTGCCACTCGTGAGCTTCTCCAGCCTTATCAGACGGAGTAGGTCTCCCTTGTGCTGCTTAAGGAAAGCCTCCAAGTCCATGCCGGCCTCATAAGAGAGGACCCCCCTACCGATCATTTCGTTCGCGATCTCGTAAGCGAACATCGACGTGTCAGGATTCGCGCGGAGGAAGTCGTCTTCGATCTGTCCGAGAGCTTCGTGCAGGCACAGCTCGAGAGAGGATAAGATCCTCACGCCATCAACCGGGATGTACATCGAAGAAGCTTTAAGAGTGACGTCGCTGGTCGTGGTGGGCTTCGACGGTGCCTTCGGGGGCAGCCATCCCTTGCAGCGTGTCGTAGGGCAGCTCTAGCCTGGCCTGCGCCGGGTCGAGCTGGACGTTCAGCCCCGGTCCGTCAGCGCTCTCCGACGAGAGCTCGACGTGCACGTGTCCGCGAGCCAGGTCCTTCATACCGGAGTGATGAGGGAAGACGCAGGCCAGCTCTTGATAGCCCTCCTTGTCGTCGACCTCCAGCACCTGATGGTCCGTGCGCAGGTCGACCTTGCCGTCGCCGTCAAAGTCGAAAGCCAGCGCCACCTTCAGCCGCCCGCCCTTGAGCAGCCCCGCATCGCAGCGCAGGTGAAGCTTGGCCTGGCCACCGTTGAAGCGACCAGTCACCGCCTGCGACATCATCACGTGCGGCTTGTTGGCATCGGCCGCTAAGAGATGCAGCTCTTGACTGGCCGACGCGGGCGTCACCGCCAACTGGCCGGGCTGCAGGTGCAGCCGCGACATCAACACCTGACCGGGACGCACCGTCCAGAGCAGGCCCAGGGTCACCAGAAATCCCGCCGCCATCATCAGCCGACGCGTCCAGGGCGCCGCCCCGCCCGGGGCCTTCATGCGGGCCCGAAGCAGCGTCCGCTGCTTAAGGTCCGCTGGCACCGTCAGCACCGGCAACCCGCGCAAAGCTTCGCGGTCCGCCCGCAGTTCGTCGAGCAGCGCCCGGGCCTCGGCCGAAGACTCTAGAACGGCCTGCAGTTCCGAAGATTCGGCGGCGCTCAGGTCGTCGTCCAGCGAACCGGAAAGCAACTCTATCAGTCGCTCATCTTGCACCATCGCGCTCCTCCTCTAACTGCTTTCTCAGAGCCATCCGGGCCCTGGCCAGGCGGGACCTTACTGTCCCCACAGGCACGTCTAACACTTCGGCAATCTCCGAGTAGTCCAAATCCTCGACTTCTCGCAAAATCAGCACTGTTCGAAAATCTTCGCTCAAAGCCGCCAGCGACTTCTCTAACCCGCGCCGCGTATCGCTACGCTCCGCCAGTTCGGAAGGGCCTTCGCCAGCGTCGGGGATGCTCTCTTTCCAGCCAGGCATCTCGTCGAGATGGGCCAGCGTCTGGTTCTTCTTACCGCGCTTCATACTGTGGTTGGTGTTCACCACGATGCGGCGCAGCCAGCCCTTGACCGAGCCGCCCTGGAACTTGGGAAGAAAACGATGGACGCGCAGGAACACTTCCTGGAACAGGTCCTCGGCGTCGGCGTTGCCCCGCGACAGACGGCGGGACAGGCTATAGACAAAGTCCGCCTGCTGTTCGTAGACGTCTTCGAAAGGAGGGTTTTTTGTGGTGGTCTCGGTCATGGGAAAGACGGAGTATTTCAGTATCGCCGCTTGCAGAGCCATCTTTCCCGCTCCCTCCTCCCTTATACCTGTTCGAGGTTAAAAGGAAGACTCGGGCGGCCGAAATCCAGTTCCCCGAAAACGGTCAGAGACCGAAAAACTTGGGCAGCGTCTCCTCGAAGTCCCGGAAGAACTTGATCAGCCCCGAGCCGTGCGACACGACGTCGCCTTCCACGATCTCGAAGGCCCGGGTTAGCGAGAGCAGCGACAGTTCGTCCTCGCCCGCCGCCTCTCGGAGCCCTTCGGCGTAGTGGGTTAGCATGGCATACCCGATGGCCATCGCCAGCAGCTTCGAGACCACCGACGGCGTCATCACCGCCTTGCCCATAATCTGGTTCTTGAAGTAGCGGTGATGCGTCTCCAGCGCCCAGTCGGGCAGCGTGCGGTCCAGGTCCAGCACGGGCAAGGAGCCGTCGAAGTAGCAGGACGGCATACGCTCTCCCTCGGCCAGGGCTAGACCGTAAGGGCCGCGCGCCTCGTGGTCTTTCTCGTTCTCGAGAATCGACACGATAGCCGTCATGTACGTGGTCAACAGGTCGCGCAAAAGCTCGCGGTCCAGCACCGGCTCCGGGTCCGGCGGCCAGCCCATTTCGCCATCGGCGATGGCGCTGATAGTGGCGGCCATATTCAGCAGCGAATCCAGCGGAGCCCTGGGATCGAACGTCTCCAGCATCCACTCTTCCAGCATCTGATAGCTCTGCCAGGTGATGCCGATGTCGCTGGTGCTGGCCAGATTGACCTCTTCATAGTGGTCGGCCGCCTGCGGCCAGCGCTCTAACACCGCCTCGAGATCGGCGCGGTTCTCTTCGACATTCTGGTCCAGCCCCGCCACCACGGGCGGGCAGGCAAAGGAGAGCGTGAAATAGGTGCCCAGCGGCGTCGTGGTCGCCCGGTAGGGATAAAGCTGGCAACCGATCGGCTTCCCCGTCGAACCCAACTCGCTGTGCAGCCCGCACATCACGTCCTCTTTCAAGAACATACAGTCGCCGTTGCGCTGGCGATGGGCGTTGACCCGTCCGTTCTCTAACACCTCGAGCGGCTGGTAGCCCTCCCGCTCGCGCTGGGCGACCATAGCCGACCCGCGGATCCCCGCCTCGACCTCCGGCTCGATGCGGATGTTCCAGGGACGGGTGCAGCAGAGCCCGCACGAAGTGCAGGAAAAGCCTTGAAATTCGGCCAGATGAACCTGAGGACGCGACATGTTTACCCCTCCATCCCGCGCGCCTCGCGCAGGGTGCTTTCGAAAGCCGCGAAGAGAGGGTCCGCGCTTCTGGTGTGGGTCACCAGATCCGCCTCCACCAGTTCGAAGCCGCGGGAGAGATGTTCCATGCTCACCGCCTCCACCCCTTGGGCCTGCCGAAAGGCTTCGCTGTAATACAGCACCAGGGTGCAGCCGATGGCCAGAGCCAGCAGTCGACTGACCACCGTGGGGCTCAGCAGCGCTTTGCCCACCACCGCGTTGCGGAAGTAGCGGGCGAACACCTCGGCCACCCAGGCCTCGTCGACCACCCCGATGTCGAACGGCGGAAGCGCCATTCCCTGCCGCTGGGACCACACCGGTTCGCCGGTCAGCACGGCCTGGCTGTAGGCCTGGCGCTCGTCCGGGGCCTGCGGCAGCTCCCACAGCGAGATCACGGAGGCGCTGAACATGGCCAGAACCGACTCCTCAAACGCGTCCTCCCTTCCGACCGAACGCAAGTCCGGCGCCCCGTCCAACACTCCCACCGCCAAATCCAGCAGCGAAGCCACCGGGTCCTCCGGCCGGAACGCCTGCAGCAGGCGCTCCTCCAGCTGCAGGTAGGAGGCCCAGGAGAGGAACCGCCCCTCGGTGACCTCCACCTCGTGCGGCAGCTCCTGGGGCCCCGCCCCCCTCTCGCCCAGCAGCTCTAAAAGCTCCTGGCGGTTCGCCTGCAGGTCGCCTCCAGCCCCCGCCACCACCGAAGGGCAGGCAAACGACAGCGAAGCGTAATACCCGTCGGGCGCGGCGGTGACCGAGTAGGGATAAAGCTGGCAGGCCAGCGGTTTGGCGCTGCCGCCCAGCTCGCCGTGAACAGAGCAGAGCAGCTCCGGACTCAAAAAAACGCAGGCGCCGTCTTCGGTTCGTCCGGTCACCGTAGTGCTGTCGGCCAGCACCACCAGCGGCTGGTAGCCCTGGCGCCGGACATGGTTGGAGGCTTCGCTGTGCGAGATCCCGTCTCGAGCCGACGGCTCGACCCGGATGTCCCAGGAGTTCCGGCAGCAGCGGCCACAGGAGTGGCACTGAAAAGGCTGGGACAGGTGGAGGGTCAGCGTCACGGACGCAGCTCGACCGTGCGTTTCTGGGCCTTCGCGCTGGAGAGGGCCTGGCGGAGCTCCTGGTGGGAGGCGAACTCGCTCTGTTCGAGTTCGAACACTTCATACTCGAGCAGCAGGTAGGGAGTGCGGTAGGGCCAGGGGTGCAGACTCCAGACGCCGTCGGAAGTCTCCTGGGCTTCGTAGGTCACGCCGTGGACCTTGAGCTCCAGCAACTCGGTGAATTCCGAAGGGTCGCAGCAGACCAGCAGCGACAACGTATCGGCCCAGCAGAGCAGGTCGTACATCTCTTCGACGTGGGCGTCCGAGACCTCGATCTGGGCCTGCTGGTCGCGGCGAAAGGTCTGCACTTCTTCCAGCAGCGCCTTCGTTTCGTCGTCGTCCTTGCTCGAGTAGAGATACTCGGCGTGGCGCGCTACCAGGATGGCGCACCAGCGGGACTGGGCGGCGGCGTTGGCCAGGTTGCGCCGCGACATGGCGCGGGTAACCTCCATCGGCATGTGCAGGAAGTCGACCGGATGGCCCTGCTCGTCGATCAGGGCGTCGGTTTCGACCTCTTGCCAGCCGTGGTCATGCTGAGAGCAGGCGTTGAGCAGTTGAAGCCAGGGTTGAGGGCGGCTCTCCGGCTTCCAGTCGAAGATCATCTCGGCGGCCAGCAGGGCGTGGTTACGCTGGAAGATGATCTCCCATCCGGGGGCGCGTCGTCGGCAGATCATAGATTGCGGGTCCTTGTCACCCGGTCGACTTTCGTGGCGACGGCCCGCTGGCCTCTCGAAGGCGAGAGGCGGACTCGGGCGCGGGCCCCAGCCCTCGATTCCCAGAGGAATCGAGGGCTCAGGGCAGGCCTACGAGAGACGCTCGCTCTTGAACCCGACCTCGTGCCAGTAGGGGTAGCAGGGCGTGACCTTGCTGGCCTCGTCGAGAGTGGCGACCTGCTCGGCGGTCAGATTCCAGCCGACCGCGCCCAGGTTGTCCTTGAGCTGAGTCTCGTTGCGCGCGCCGACGATGATGCTGGCGACCGTGGGCTTTTGGATCAGCCAGTTCAAGGCGACCTGCGGGACTGATTTACCCACCTCGGCGGCCACCTTATCCAGCGCGTCGACGACCTGGAACAGGCGCTCTTCCGGCACCGGCGGACCGGCCTCGCCGGTGGTCTTCAGACGCTGGCTATCGATCGGCTGACCGCGTCGGATCTTGCCGGTCAGGCGACCCCAGCCCAGAGGCGACCAGACGACCGCTCCCACCCCTTCTTCCTGGCCCAGCGCGGCCAACTCCCACTCATAATCTCTTCCCACCAGCGAGTAGTACGCCTGGTGAGCGACGTAGCGCGACCAGCCGTAGCGGTCGGACACGTTCAGCGACTTCATCAACTGCCAGGCCGGAAAGTTCGAGACGCCGATGTAGCGGATCTTGCCCGCGCGAACCAGTCCGTCCAGCGTCTGCAGCACCTCTTCGGGGGGAGTGATAGGGTCGAAGCTGTGCAGTTGATAAAGGTCGATATAGTCGGTGCCCAGGCGACGCAGGCTGTCCTCTACCGCGCGAGTCAGATGCAGCCGCGAGGAACCGAGGTCATTGGGCCCGTCGCCCATCCGAAAGGTGCCCTTGGTCGAGATCAGCACCTTATCGCGACGACCCGCCACCGCCTTGCCCAAGATCTCTTCCGAGGCGCCGGCCGAGTAGACGTCCGCGCTGTCGAACATGGTGACGCCCGCCTCCAGGCAGAGGTCGACCATGCGGGTCGCTTCCTTGACATCGGTCTCGCCGAAGCCTTTGAAAAACTCGTTGGTCCCGCCAAACGTGGCGGTTCCGAAGCTAAGAACAGGAACTTTCAGGCCCGAGCGGCCTAGCTGACGATAGATCATGCCCGGCCTCTTCTCGACAGATCCGTAATGCTCCCTCCAAAACTCCAGCCAGGACTTATCCAGGCGATGGCGGAGACCTGAACGTGCGATTTGTCCACCTCACCCTCGCCAACTCGGCTCCCTCGATCCGGCGCTCCGGGCTCAAGCCATCGACGACCTCTCGCGGGCCAGGCGTGTACGCAATGCCGCTCCTTCGCGACCGCTGGACCACCTACCAGTGGGCCCGGGAGCTACGTCGCTGGCAACAGGGGCAGAGGATTGTAGCGGTCACCTTCCAGGTGCCCGATCAGACCGCCGTCTGGGCCGGCCGCTACAACGGAGAGCCCCGCTCGATGACAGCCGCGGAAACCTCAGTCTGGGTCGAGGCGAACCCGCACGGAGCCGAGGTTCTCGTGCCGGGATCGATAGGTGTCAAAGCGATCCAACGGATCCAGGAAATCCCGCAGCTGATCGGCTGGACCGAGACGCCCGAGGCCACCGAGAAGTGGGACTGCGTCTGCCCTGCTTGCCTGCCGCCCGGTCTGCCCGACCTGCACCGCCGCCTGAAAGGCGCCTTCGACCGCGCCATCGCGGCGCTGCGCCAGGCCACCACGGTCAACGACAAGTTTCAAGCGCTCGAGCAGATGGAAGAGCCCGCCTGGCGCAGCCGTGGTCGCCTGTCCGCCAAACGCCTGACCAGTCTGGCCCAGAGTCCCGAACCGATCCTCAGGGGGCAAGTGGCACGACTACTCGGGAGCTTTCGCTGGGCCGAGGTCGAGGCGACGCTGAGAAAACTGTCTCGAGACCCCGACGAGATGGTCCGCGAGAATGCCGTCCATGGAATCTGGTCCGCTCTGGGGCTGGCTCGCGCAACTCTGGTCCTGGCGGACGACCCCGAGGCGCTGCGTTATCTGGCCGAATGCGAGGGCGAGTAGCTCACACCGGTCTAGCCTGAAAAGCGCTGACGCCATACCTGCACGAGCCGCCCCGATTATGTCGTATCGAGGTCGTTTAGCGCCCTCCCACGGCGGGTATGTGCCCCAAGAACTACCGCCAGGCTGATCCAAATCAGGGAGCAGAGAGCGGATGGAGGGTAAAGAAAGATTATGAGCATCAAAGTCGGTATCAACGGATTCGGCCGCATCGGCCGCCAGAGCCTCAAAGCTATGTTGGAGAACCACTCCGACATCGAAGTCGTAGCGGTCAACGACCTCGTCGACACCAAGACCAACGCCCATCTCTTCAAGTACGACAGCAACTACGGTCGCTTCAACGGCACCGTCGAGACTGACGGCGACAACCTGGTCATCAACGGCAAGAACATCAAGATCACCAAAGAGCGCGATCCCGCTAACCTGCCCTGGGGCGAACTGGGCGTCGACGTCGTGCTCGAGTCGACCGGTATCTTCACCAGCCGCGAAGCCGCGTCCAAGCACCTGGCTGCCGGCGCCAAGCGCGTCGTCATCTCGGCTCCGGCTAAGGGCGAAGACATCACCATCGTACTCGGCGTGAACCACAACGACTACGACCCCGACAAGCACCACATCATCTCGAACGCTTCTTGTACCACCAACTGCCTGGCGCCCGCCGCCAAGGTCCTCAACGACGGCTGGGGCATCGAGCAGGCGTTCATGACCACCATCCACGCCTACACCAACGACCAGAAAATCCTGGATCTGCCTCACGAAGACCTGCGCCGCGCCCGCGCCGCCGCTCTCTCGATCATCCCCACCTCGACCGGTGCGGCCAAGGCGATCTCGCTGGTTCTGCCTGACCTCAAGGGTAAGTTCGACGGCATCGCGATGCGCGTTCCTACCCCCACCGTCTCGATCGTCGACTTCGTGGCCACCGTCAAGAAAGACGTCACTGCCGCCGAGCTGAACAAAGCGTTCCAGGAAGCCGCCAACGGCCCCATGAAGGGAATCCTGGCCTACTCGGACGAGCCGCTCGTCTCCATGGACTACAAAGGCCACCCCGCCTCGTCCATCATCGACAGCCTCAGCACCCAGGCGATGGGCAAGCTGGTCAAGGTCGTCACCTGGTACGACAACGAGTGGGGCTACTCGAACCGCGTCGCTGACCTGATCCAGTTCATGGCCAGCCGCAAGCTCGTCGTCAACGCCTAAACCCTACCACCCAATGGGAGAAGGGCCCGCCCCACCAGGCGGCCCTTCTCCCATTCGCACATTCTGCCAGGAGGCCCAAATGTTCAAGACTCTCAAGGATCTCGACGTGAACGGTAAGACCGTGCTGGTCCGCGTCGATTTCAACGTCCCGCTCAAAGACGGCGTGATCACCGACGACAACCGGATCAACGCCGCCATCCCCACCATCAATGAACTGCTGGGCCGCCAGGCCAAAGTGATCCTGATGTCCCACCTGGGACGTCCCAAAGGCCAGCCCAACAGCAAAGAGTCGCTCAAACCCGTGGCCGAAAAGCTGCGCAGCCTGGTTCGCAGCAACGTCACCATGGCGCCTGACTGCGTCGGCCCCGAGGTCGAGAAACTGGCCAAAGAGCTGCAGCCCGGCGACGTGCTGGTGCTGGAAAACCTGCGCTTCCACGCCGAAGAAGAGAAGAACGACGAAGGCTTCGCCAAGCAGCTCGCGACGCTCGCCGACCTGTACGTCAACGACGCCTTCGGCGCCGCCCATCGCGCTCACGCCTCGACCCAGGCGGTAGCCAAACTGCTGCCCGCCGCGGCCGGCCTGCTGATGGAAAAAGAGCTCAACGAGTTGGGCCGCCTGATCAAGGAGCCCAAGCGCCCCTTCGTGGCCATCCTGGGCGGAGCCAAAGTCACCGACAAGATCGGTGTGCTCAAGAACCTGGCCAACATCGCCGACATCATCCTGATCGGCGGCGGAATGGCGTTCACGTTCCTGAAGATTCAGGGCAACGACATCGGCAAATCGCTCTGCGAAAAAGACCTGGAAGCCTGCGAGAAGCTCTGGAACGAAGCGAACTCGCAGCGCGCCAAGATCTATCTGCCCAGCGACGTCGCCGTAGCCAGCGAGATCAAGGAAGTCGAAGAGCGCGATGAAGTCGCGGTCAACGCCATCCCTGCCGACAAGATGGGGCTCGATATCGGCGCCAACACCATCGCCGAGTTCAGCGAACTGCTGAAGACCGCGGGCACGGTGTTCTGGAACGGCCCGATGGGCGTCTTCGAAGTGCCCCCTTACAACCAGGGCACCCTGAAAGTTGCCGAAGCCGTGGCTCATTCCGACGCCATCTCGTGCGTGGGCGGTGGCGACTCCGCCGCCGCCGTGCGTCAGATGAAGCTCGACAGCCACATCACCCACGTTTCTACCGGCGGCGGTGCCTCGCTCGAGTTCCTGGAAGGCCAGGAACTGCCCGGCGTGGCGGTGCTCGAAGCCGCAGCCGCCCGGACCTAGAGGCAGGTGGAGGGGGACAGCGCTTCAAGCCAGTGCCCCTCGTCCCCGGAAAAGGTTGGAGGGCTCGGCGGAGCCCCTCCAACCTCGCCAGCCCACACAAGACTCACACACAAAGACGAACGACAAGAGGAACTCACCATGCAAAGAACGCCGCTGATGGCTGCCAACTGGAAGATGAACACCACCCGACGCGAGGCCAAGACCCTGGTCGAGGACCTGCTGGCCCTGGTCAAGGATACCGACAACGACGTCCTGATCTGCCCGCCCGCCGTCCTGATCGACACCGTCAAGGCCGCCGTAGGTAGCAATCCCAAAATCGCCGTGGGCGTGCAGAACATGCACTTCGCCGACAGCGGCGCCTTCACCGGCGAGATCTCGGCCGCCCAGGTCGTCGACGCCGGCGCCCGCTACGCCCTGATCGGCCACTCCGAGCGCCGCGCCATCTTCGGAGAGTCTGACGCCTGGTGTGCCAAAAAAGTGATCCAGGCCGACGCCAACAACATCGTCCCGATTCTGTGCGTGGGCGAATCGCTAGAGCAGCGTGAAAAAGGGATCACCAACGACGTGGTCACCGGCCAACTCGACGGATCGCTCGAAGGCTTCACTGTTGACTCTGGTTCGCGCCTCGTGATAGCTTATGAGCCGGTTTGGGCAATCGGGACCGGGCGCACCGCCACCCCTGAAGACGCCGAAACCGTGTGCAAGCACATTCGCGAGCACCTATCGCGGAAATACGGCGAGCGGATCTCTTCCTCCGTCCGTGTTCTCTACGGCGGATCGGTGACTGCGGACAATGTGGATGCGCTGATGGCGAAACCTAATATTGACGGAGCCCTGGTGGGCGGCGCGTCGCTGAAGGCCGAATCCTTCGCTCGCATCGTGAACTTCCAGAAGCTCGAAAAGGTGTAACGGACAATGAACAGTCTTCTCAACCTGCTGGCCCAGGCGCCCGCCACTGGGGCCACCCCGGCCGCTGCCTCCGCGACGAGTTCGCTCGCGACCTCGTCGATGACCCCCATGCAGTACCTCTTCGGGCTCGTCTACATGGGCGTCTGCCTGTTCCTGGTCCTGGCGATCCTTAGCCGCACCACCAAGAACGAAGGCCTTTCCGGAAGCATGATGGGCGGTTCCGACACCAACTTCCGTGGCGCCAAGAGCACCGACGACACCATCGACACCATCACCAACGGTGTTGCGGCGGCCTTCGTGTTCCTGTCCATCGCCTTGAATTTCGCCTTCCGCTAAAGCGCGGCAAAGCTATCACGGCACGGATTCGCACCGCGTCACCAAGAGAGGCCCCGTCCATGGCGGGGCCTTTTTCGACCCTTCGAACCGCACCTGGTAGCGAAACCCGGCGCCTCGACCTGAAATAGACCTACCAATCCCTATTAGAAAGCTAAGTTCACCAATGTCTTCCAGCAACCAACACGGATTCGAAACCCTCGCCATCCACGCCGGGCAAGAGCCCGAAGCCACCACCGGCGCCGTGGTCGTCCCGATCTTCCAGACCTCGACCTACGTCCAGGAAGGGCTGGGCAAGCCCAAACTGGGCTACGACTACTCACGCGCCGACAACCCCACCCGCAAAGCCTACGAAGACTGCATCGCCGCCCTGGAAAACGGCCGCTTCGGCACCTCGTACGGGTCAGGTATGGCCGCCATCAACAACTGCATGTATCTGCTCAAGTCAGGCGACGAGGTGATCGTCGGCGACGACACTTACGGCGGAACCTTCCGCTTCTTCACCAAGGTGATGGACGTCTTCGGCATCGTCCCGAAGTTCGTGGACACTACTGAGGTGGCCAACGTCGAAGCCGCCTTTACCGACAAGACCCGCATGGTCTGGATCGAGACCCCCTCCAACCCCCTGCTCAAACTCAGCGATCTCAAAGCCCTGGCCGACCTGTCGCGCTCTAAGGGCGCCTATCTGGTGGTGGACAACACCTTTATGAGCCCCTACTTCCAGAAGCCGCTGGACCTGGGCGCCCACATCGTGATCCACTCGGCCACCAAATACCTGGGCGGCCATTCCGACGTGATCGGCGGCGCCCTGGTCACCAATGACGAAGCGATCCACGAGCGCATGAAGTTCTGCCAGAAGTCCGTGGGCGCCATCCCCGGCCCGTTCGACGCCTGGCTGACCCTGCGCAGCCTGAAAACCCTGGCTATCCGCATGCGCGAGCACGAGTCGAACGCCAAAAAGCTGGCTCGTTTCCTGGAAGCTCATCCCCAGGTCGAGCGCACCATCTACCCCGGACTCGAATCCCACCCGCACCACGAACTGGCCAAACGCCAGATGAGCGGCTTCGGCGGCATGATCAGCTTTGTCGCCAAAGGCGGATTAGAGAAGGCGCGCCACATCCTGGAGAGCACCAGGATCTTCGCCCTGGCCGAAAGCCTGGGCGGCGTCGAGTCGTTGATCGAGCACCCTGCCATCATGACCCACGCCTCGATCCCCAAAGAGCGGCGTGAGGAGATCGGCGTGCACGACGGACTGATCCGCCTCTCGGTCGGCATCGAGACCTATCAGGACCTGGAGGACGACCTGGCCCAGGCGCTGGGCTAAGACTCTCCGGGAGTCGCGACCGGAAAAAACCTAGGGAAGCGACTCCCAGTGGGCGACCAGTCGCTCGAGCTCGGCCCGCAGCTTTGGCATGCCTTCCTCAGTCGACTGGCCCAGCATGTTGCGCATGCTGCGCGCCGTGTCCTGAAGCTCTTTTTCGAAGTCCGTGCTCTTGTGCGGATGGCCCGCCATCTGCAAAAAGCTCTCGGAGTAGTTGTCCAACAGCACGGCCAACTCTTCCGGGTAGGGGTGGTCGATTAAGCGACCGAGCACCGTCAGCACGTGCCCCTTGGGCGAGCCCGAGTAGAACTGCTCGGAGCCGCCCGAGCGTAGATTCCACAGCCCCAGCATCACCCAGGACTGGGGCGACGGCGCGCGATAGATCGCCTCGGCCCCTACCGCCGTGGCGGCGTCGGTGGCCAGCGACCAGACGTCCTCGTGCTCGCAATCGGGGTAGTAGTGCTCGAAACCGGGCACCTCGGGGATCCCGCAGCCGGGCGCCAGCGAACTGTTGGCCCAGGCCATCATCACCGACTTATTCGACAGAGCGTAGCTCAAAAGCACCTTACAGTCGGCTACCGCCAACGACAGCCCCAGGGGGTCGACCCAGAAGATCTTTTGCTCGCTGAGGTCGACCCGATAAGGCGCATCCGCCGCCCCCTGCTTCTCCAGAAAACTGCGCAGGCGCTCTTGCTTTTGGTTCCACTCGTCCATCCCCACCGGTTCCCCGACGGGGCGACCGGCTCCTCGTCGCCCGAGACGAGGCAGGGCCGCCTGACCTCTCGGTGAAGGGAGCGGTTGTGTCACTGCAGCCCGGACAAAGCTTTGCCAACTTCGAGATCGTCAGTATTTTAGGACAAGGCGCTACCGGCACCGTCTACCTGGCTCGCCAGACCAACCTGGGCCGCGAGTGCGCGCTCAAGGTGCTGGCACCGGAACTGGTGCGAGACCAGAAGTTCCTGGAGCGGTTCCGCCGCGAGGGCCAGATCGCTGCCTCGTTGCGCCATTCGCACATCGTCCGGATCTTCGACCTGGTAGAAGCTTCGGGCGACTACGCCATCGCCATGGACTACATCCAGGGCGTCGAACTCCAGAAACTGCTCGATAACGGCGAAAAGCTCTCGCTGACCCGCGCCCTGAAGATCATGATCTCCGTCTTCGAAGCGCTAGAGTACGCCCACAGCAAAGGCGTCGTTCATCGCGACATCAAGCCCGCCAACATCTTGATCGAAGACGACAGCGGCCAGGCCTACCTGACCGACTTCTCCATCGCCCGCATGGCCGGGGTAGACAAACTAACCCAGACCGGCACCATCATCGGCACCCCCGAATATATGGCGCCAGAGCAGTTCGACGGCAAAGATGTCGACGCCAGGGCCGACCTGTACGCTGCCACCCTGATCCTCTACGAGATGCTGGCCGGTCTGAACCCGTTCCGGGGCGACACGCTGGCCGAGGTGGTCAAGAAGCAGATCCTGGTCGATCCGCCTCCCCTGCGCAGCTTGATCGACATCCCCGCCCCGCTCGAAGCGGTCATCCACAAGGGCCTTTCCAAAGGCCCCGACGACCGTATGGCCAGCGCTGCCGAGATGCACCAGACGCTGCGTCACTTCCTTAGCGGGAACACCACCAACCTGATCGAGCCGTCGCCTCAGCGTACCGAATTGCTGCACCGCTTCTTGCAAGACGTGGAAAGCGGCCAGATGAGCATGGACGACGCCATCATCGCCCGAGAGAAGATGAAAGAGGCGATCGATCGCGGCTTCAAGCGCATGCTCTCGATCGTGATGCTCGATCTGGCCGGTTCGTCGAAAATCAAGGTCCCCAATCAGACCCTGATCGCCGACCGGGCCTTTCGCGACTACCGCGCCACCATCAACGCCATCCTCGAAGAGCAAGGCTGCGAGCGGTACGACTGGTCGGGCGACGGCGCCATCGCGCTGTTCACCGACCCCGTGCCCGCCGTCACGGCGGCGGTCAAAGTGCAACTCTCGGTCAACCAGGTCGGGGAACGTCACGCCCATCTGCCGGACGCCCTGAAAGTTCGCATCGGAATCCGCACCGGGCTGGTCTACCACGATCCTCGCCGCTCCCTGGGCGAGTTCGCCAGCCGCACGGTCGACCAGGCCGGTCATCTGGAAAAAGACTGCCCACCCGGCATGATCCACGTGGGCGATGAGACCGCCAACGCCGTAGCCAAACTCTACCCCCTGCGCCATGTCGGCAAGAACCGCGACGACGTCGAGGTGTACGAGATCGACGTCAGCCAGATTTCCGACGCCGGCACGGAGCGGCTCAGCAGCCAACTCCCAACCCCTCCCGCTCCCACCGTGCCTCCGCTGGTAGCCGCGCCGCTGGTCTCGGCCTCGGCCACCGCCTGGACCCCACCCTCGCCCGAGCCTCCGCCTCCCCCCGCCACGCCCGGGCTGACCTCGCTGCGCAGTCAACCGGCCGAGCATATGGCTCAAACGCTCTCGCCCTCCGCGCTGCCTGCCACCCCTCCTCCACCGGCCCGCAGCGAGGACGAACCCCCACCCCTACCTCCACGCGGCGCGGCGTTCGGCCCCAGCGTCGTGGTCGCGCCTATCGAACAGGCCCAGCCTCAGCGAGAAACAGCCCCCGCCGGGGGTTGGTGGGGCTGGCGCTACCTGGCCCTGGCGTTTTTCCTGTACTGGGGGTCCGTGGTGATCAACGGCTTCCTACCCCTGCCCTCGATGGCGATCAACTTCTTCCGAGGCTGCCTGGGCATCCAGTTGATGTGCCTGCCGCCTTACGCCCTGATCTGCTTGTTTGGCGAGAAGAAAGGCTGGGCCGCGCAGGCCGTAGCCGCCTTCGTCCTGTTCACCGGCGGCTTTCTGGTCGTTGCCGCCAACAGTTGATCAGAAGGTTTGGGAACTCACCCGGACAAACCCGGTTGGTACAGCCAGTTACCCCCGAAAGGACTCTTATCGTGAAACGTACATCTCTCTTGACCCTGGCGCTGAGCCTGCTGCTCCTCTCCACCTCGGCCATGGCCGCTGAAGGTTGGCTCACCTCCTGGGACGCTGCCGCCAAAGAATCGAAGAAAACCGGAAAGCCGATCCTGATGGATTTCACCGGTAGCGACTGGTGCGGTTGGTGCATCAAGCTGAAGAAGGAAGTGTTCGACACCCCTCAGTTCAAGAGTTGGGCGGCCAAGAAGGTCGTACTGCTCGAGCTGGACTTCCCCCGCAAGACCCCTCAGGACGCCAAGATCAAAGAGCAGAACGAGAAGCTGTCCGAGAAGTACTCGATCAGCGGCTTTCCCACCATCGTTTTCGCCAACGCCAAGGGCGAGCAGATCGGGACCCTGGGCTACGCCGAAGGCGGGCCGGCCGCTTGGACCAAGCTGGCCGATGAGCAGCTGAAAAAGAAGAAATAAGCCGCTTCTTCGAACGGTAGCCGCGACCCTCGGATTCTCCGGGGGTCGTTGCTTTTCCAGGAACCTGCCGTCCCGGGCTATAAGAGCAAGCTATGACCAAGCTATTTCGCCTCGCCATCCTGAGCCTTTTGCTGCTGCTGGTCAGCGGCTGCAACCGGGAGGGCTTTCCTGCCGGTCGCTGGGTGGAGGATCCGGTCCAGGGGTTGGAGCAGGCGCGGAGCGCCGGGAAGCCCGTCCTGCTGGCGTTTACACGCGAAGACACCTCGCCCTGGTCGGGTCGGCTGCGCAAAGAGGTGTTCGACACCGCCGCCTTTCATCAGTGGGCTGAAGGCAAGGTCGTGCTGGTAAAGGCCGATCTGTCGGCCGGCCAGGATCCCAAGCGGGTCGCCCAGGCCGCCGAACTCGCGGCAAAGTATAAAGTGGTGGGCTTCCCTACCGTCGTTCTGCTGAACCCTCAGAGAGAAGAGCTGGGCAGCCTGCGCTATCAGGCCGGCGGACCCACCGGCTGGACCACGGCAGCCCAGGCAATTCTCGAGGGGAAGAGCCCGGTCGAGCCGCCCTGGTTTCACGAGCTGAAAGAAGCTCAGGCGGAAAGCAGCAAAACAGGCAAGCCGATCCTGATCGATTTCACCGGCAGCGACTGGTGCATCTTCTGTATCAAGTTACGCGACGAGGTGTTCAGCACGGAGCAGTTCCGGCAGTGGGCCGCCGCCAAGGTGGTCCTCCTCGAAATCGACTTCCCTCGCAACTTCGACATGGACCCGATACGAGCGATCGACAACGAGGAGTTGGCAAACAAGTACAACGTCAACGCCTTCCCGACTCTGATGCTGGTGCAGTCCGACGGCAGCGTGCTGGGCCAACTGGGCTACGCCGAGGGCGGGCCGAAGGTCTGGCTAGCTCAGGCTGACGCGATCCTGGCCAAATCTTCGAGCAAGAGCGCCCCCTAAAATTCGGAAGGGCCGACTCATGAGTTGGAGAAACTCTACCGACAGGAATTGTTAACAATTCGGAAACAATCATGGCCTTAACTTCCTGACACAACGCGGGATAATCGCCATACAAAGAATCGCGGAGGACTACTCAGATGGCTTTTTTCGTTGGCGGCCCCAATTATGGTGGCTACGGTAATTATGGCGGATACGGCGGCGGCGTTCCCAATCGTTGGAACCAGGGCCAGTACC
>JAEXNA010000048.1 GCA_023447635.1 Vulcanimicrobiota bacterium
GCGCCGTCCCCCTCCACCCCCAAAGCCAGGCCGAAAGTCGAGCCGACCTTCACCCTGACCCTGCCCGATGGCTCGACCACCTTCACCCGCGCCGACCTGCTGAAGCACCCGGCCGCCAAAACGCTGACCCTGGCCGACCAGGGCGCCTTCAAAGGCCAGAGCGTCGCCTTTCGCGCCGTCCCCGTGACCGCGCTGTTCCAGGGCAAGACGCTCGACCCCGAACTGACCGTCGAGTTCGACTCCCTGGACGGCTTCAGCGCCTCGCTGGATCCCCATCTGCTACTGAATGCCGACCCCAAAGGCGCGCTGGCCTATCTGGCCGTGGAAGAACCGGACAAACCGTGGCCCAGGCTGGGTAAAGGCGGCAGCGCCGGCCCGTTCTACCTGGTCTGGGAGAACCCCGAGCGCTCTAAGGTAGGACAGGAGCAGTGGCCTTACCAGTTGCGGTCGTTCACGCTGAAAGAGCCGATCGCCAAGCGGTTTCCAGCCTTGCTACCCGACCCCGCCCTGGCCGCCGATCATCCCGTTCGAGCGGGCTACGAACTGTTCACCAAAAACTGCTTCGCCTGCCATACTCTCAACGGTCAGGGCAACGGTCGGCTGGGCCCCGATCTGAACCTTCCTCATAGCCCGACCGAGTATATGCACGAGGACTATCTTCGTAAGCTCGTGCGCGACCCGCAAAGCCTGCGTCAGTGGAAAGGCTCGCGCATGAGTTCGTTTTCGAAAGTGCAGATCAGCGACGCCGAACTCGACAGCATCCTCGCCTACCTGAAGCACAAGGCCGCCCAGCGTCGGGCCAAAGCTCCGCCCATTTAGCTTCGGCTAACTCCGCTTCCCGCTGCATCGCTTGACGGATGATGCATTTTTAGCTTAGGCTAAAACTCATATGAAGCGCACCCTCCAACGTCTCCTTTGCCTGGGGTTGGTCCTCGGCGCCGTCCTCTCCCTGCCCGGCTGCTCTCCTCAACCCACGGCCTCCGCCACTCCCGGCGCCGTGAAAATTCCCTACAGGGCCGTGGCCACCACGGGGATGGTGGCCGACATCGTCAAAGCCGTTGGCGGCGAGCGAGCCAACGTGCAGGCGCTGATCGGCGAAGGCGTCGACCCGCACCTGTTCAAACCCACCCGCGCCGACGTCGCGCGCCTGGCCGAAGCCGATATCGTCTTCTACAGCGGTCACCTGCTGGAAGGGAAGATGACTGATGTGCTGACCAAGGTGGGCGAGCATCGCCCCGTTCATGCCGTCACGGACGCCATCGAACCGGCCTACATCCTGGAACCGCCGGAGTTCGCCGGGCACCCCGACCCGCACATCTGGATGGACGTCAAAGGCTGGATCGAGGCGGTCAAAGTCGTGCGTGACGCCTTGATCGCTTACGACCCTGCGGGCAAAGAGCTTTACGAAAAGAACAGCGAAGCGTACCTTGGCCAACTGGCCGCTCTCGACGAGTATGCCAGAACGGCGTTTGCCTCCGTCCCGAAAGAGCGTCGCGTCCTGGTTACTGCCCACGACGCCTTCAACTATATGGGGCGCGCTTACGACCTGGAAGTGAAAGGGATCCAGGGGCTCTCGACCGAGTCCGAAGCGGGACTCGCCGACCTGAACCGTCTGGTCGCCTTCCTGGTCGACAAGAAGATCGAAGCCGTCTTCGTCGAGACTTCGGTCGCCGAAAAGAACGTGCAGGCGCTGATCGAGGGCGCCCGCTCGCGGGGCGCCAACGTGAAAATCGGCGGCAAACTGTTCTCGGACGCCATGGGCGCGCCGGGAACTTACGAGGGCACCTACATCGGTATGATCGATCATAATGTCACCACCATCGTGCGCGCGCTGGGCGGCCAGGCGCCCGAGAAAGGTTATCAGGGGAAGCTGACGGGTGGCCCTAAATGAGCCTGGCGCACCATCCCGAACATTCCGCCGATGCGCCGCTTTCGATTCACGACATGACCGTGGCCTACCAGCGCAAGCCGGTGCTCTGGGACATCGACCTGGATCTGCCGGCGGGCAAACTGATCGGCGTGATGGGCCCCAACGGCGCCGGTAAAAGCACTCTGATCAAGGCTGCGCTGGACCTGGTGCCGCGCGCCTCGGGCCGGGTCGAAGTGTTCGGTAAACCCTACAAGGAGCAACGCTCGCAGGTCGCCTACGTGCCGCAGCGCGAATCCGTCGACTGGGACTTCCCCGTCAACGCCCTCGACGTCGTGGCCATGGGACTGTACGGCAAGTTGGGCTGGTTCAAACGGGTAGGGAAGAAAGAGCGCGATCAGGCCCGCGAAGCGCTCGACAGGGTCGGCATGGCCGAATACGCCGACCGCCAGATCCGCCAACTGAGCGGCGGCCAGCAGCAGCGCGTGTTCCTGGCCCGAGCGCTGATCCAGGACGCTCCGCTGACCTTCATGGACGAACCGTTCGCGGGCGTCGATGCGGCCACCGAAAAGGCCATCGTGGCCTTGCTTTCCGCCCTGCGAGAGGCGGGCAAGACCGTGGTCGTGGTGCATCACGATCTGCAGACGATCGCCGAGTATTTCGACTATCTGGTGATGCTGAATATGCGAGTGGTGGCCAGCGGCCCGACCTCGGAAGTGTTCAACGAAGAGAACCTGAAGAAGACCTACGGCGGCAAACTGACCATGCTCGATACGGTGGGCGACGCCCTGCGGAGATCGAAGGCTTGATGCCGCCTCTGGCCTCCTTCCTGCAGCTGCTCAGCGTTTCGGACTACAACACGCGAGTGGTGGTGCTGGGCGTGCTGGCGCTGGGCACCTCCAGCGGCTTCATCGGCTCGTTCATGCTGTTACGTAAACGGGCCCTGATGGCCGACACCGTCAGCCACGCGACCTTGCCCGGCATCGCTCTGGCCTTTCTGCTGATGGTGCACGGCGGGGGCGACGGCAAATGGCTGCCCGGGCTGCTGCTAGGGGCCTTGCTCTCGGGCCTGGCCGGCATGGGAGCGGTGCTGCTGGTCAAACACCGCACTCGCATCAAAGAAGACGCCGCTCTGGGGATCGTGCTCAGCGTCTTCTTCGGGCTGGGCGTCTCGATGCTGGGCATGGTGCAGAAGATGAGCAGCGGCTCGGCCGCCGGGTTAGAGTCGTTCATCTACGGCAAGACCGCCTCGATGCTGGCTTCCGACGCCTATCTGATCGGCGGGGTCGGAGCGGTATCGCTGCTGCTTTGTCTGCTTCTTTTCAAAGAGTTCACGCTGCTCTGCTTCGACCAGGATTTCGCCGTCTCTCAAGGCCTGCCGGTGCTGGTGCTCGACGTCTTGCTGATGTCGATGGTGGTGCTGTTGACCGTGATCGGGCTGCAGGCGGTGGGGCTGATCCTGGTCATCGCTTTGCTGATCATTCCGCCCGCCTCGGCCCGCTTCTGGACCAACAGCCTGACCCACATGGCCTGGCTTTCGGCGGCTTTTGGAGGGCTGGCCGGAGGGGCCGGAGCGCTGCTCTCGGCGGCCGCCCCCAAGTGGCCCGCCGGCGCCGTCATCGTTTTGGCCAATAGCCTGCTCTTTGCCATCAGCTTCACCTTCGGGTCGGCTCGCGGGCTGATGGTGCGCCTGCGCGCCCAGCGTAACCTGAACCGCAAGATCGCCCGTCAGCATCTGCTGCGCGCCCTGCAGGAGTATCACGAAGAGTTCGGCGATCCTAACACCCCCTGGGAGTTCGTGCTGGCCGAACGGTCGTGGACGCCCCGAGCGCTACGCCGCGAGGTCGAACGCGCCAAGGCCAGCGAACTGGTGCTGGAGTCCGGTTCGACCCTACGGCTGACCCCGGAAGGCGAGGCCAGAGCCAAGCGCGCCGTGCGCAACCATCGCCTGTGGGAAATGTACCTGATCACCTACGCCGACATCGCTCCCAGCCACGTCGACCGCGACGCCGACATGGTCGAGCATATCCTGGACGCCTCGGTGATCGCCGAACTGGAAGCGCTGATGCAACTCGAAGATCATATCTGTAGCCCTCATCCGATGCGAGGCGCCGAAGCATGACCTGGACCTATCTCGACAGCTGGATCGCCCTGACCGCCATGCTCAGCGCCATCGCCTGCACCCTTCCTGGCTGCTTTCTGGTATTACGCCGTATGAGCATGATGGGCGACGCCATCAGTCACGCCGTCCTGCCGGGTCTGGCGGTAGCGTTCCTGGTCACTCACAGCCGGGACAGCCTGACCATGTTCTTCGGCGCGGCCCTGGTCGGGGTGCTCACGGCCGTCTTTGTCGAGGCCGTTCACCGGCATGGCCAGGTCGAGGAAAGCGCGGCCATGGGAGTGGTGTTCACTTCGCTTTTCGCGCTCGGTCTGGTGCTGCTGGTGCGCAGCGCCGACCACGTCGACCTGGACGCCAGTTGCGTGCTTTACGGAGCGATGGAACTGGTACCGCTGGACACGGTAACCTTGTTCGGCCATGAGGTGCCGAGGGCCGTGCTGAAGATGGGAGCGATGGTGCTGTTCAACGCCCTGTTCGTGCTGGCGCTGTTCAAGGAGTTGACCATCAGCACGTTCGACCCCGCGCTTTCTGACACCGTGGGGATCAATTCGCGCTGGATGAATCTGGCCCTGATGGCGGTCGTCGCAGTGACGGCGGTGGCCGCTTTCGAAAGCGTCGGAAGCATTCTGGTCATCGCCATGCTGATCGTGCCGGCGGCAGCCGCTCAACTGCTGACCCAGCGCCTGGCTCCGCTGATCGCGGTGGCTTTGACCTGCGCGGTGCTGTCGGCATGGTTGGGCCATCTCGGAGCTATCACCCTACCGCCTCTGGTCGGCTTCGAAGACACCAATACGGCGGGCATGATGGCGGTAGCCGCGGGGGCGCTGTTCACCCTGGCGGCTCTGTTTGGGCCCAGGCGCGTCTGAGACTTCCAGGAAGGTCGGGGCAGGGGGAGGCCGCGCTGCCTCGCTAGCCGAACGGCTTTTTCAGTGAGTTACACACCCCAGCGACGCTTCGCTCCGGAAGGCCTGACCCTGAGCCCCGCCATGGAGGACTACCTCAAGGCGATCTTTCATCTGGGCCGCTCGGGGGATAACGTCACCACTCAGGCGTTGGCCGACCGGATGGAGGTCAGCCCCGCTTCGGCCACCAAGATGATCAAGCGTCTGGCCGAAGTTCGCCTGGTCGAGTACGAGAAGTACCAGGGGGTGCTGCTCACCGAGTCCGGCCGCCGGGTCGCCGTCGAGATTTTGCGCCATCACCGTCTGCTCGAACTGTTTCTGACCCGAGCGCTGGGCTACTCCTGGGACGAAGTGCATGACGAGGCGGAACTGCTCGAGCACTTCATCTCGGAAAAGCTCGAGGCGCGCATCGCCGAACTGCTCGGGCACCCCACCTTCGACCCTCACGGCGCCCCGATCCCTACGCTCGACGGCGAGATGCCGCAGAGCGACCACGGGCGCTTGAGCGAGCAAGAGTTGTACGTGCCGCACGAGGTCTCGCGGGTCAGCGACTCGGACCCCGAATCGCTCAAAGAGTTGGCGGCGTTCTGCATCGTGCCGGGGGCCACCGTGACCCTTTTGGGACGACCTCCCGAAGGGCTCTACCATCTGAAGGTGGGCCGTCGCGAAGTGCTCTGCTCGCCCACGCTCTGCTCTCGAGTTTGGACCCATCCCACCCAGACGCTGCGCCTTTCGGCCGACCAACTTCACTGCGGTGAAGGTTCGGTCGTGCACGGTCTGGGCGGCTCCGAGCAGCGCGAGATGGGGGCGCTGGGGCTGGCTCCGGGCAAGTCGCTGGAGCGCACCGAAGACGGGTTCGCCTCGCAGGGTCAGGCGCTGGGGCTAAGCTCTGAGCAGGCCCGTTCGGTGATCGTCACTCTCCCCGACACCGCGTCTTAAGCCGGGGGCGGGGGCAGCACGATCACGCTTTGCGGGGTGCCCTGCAGCGGGAACGGCGACCCGTTGATCGGAGCAAGCGTGGCGGCGTCGTAGACGTGCAGCGTGCTGTCGCCACGGCAGGCCACCAGGATGCGGTCTCTCACCGCGTCGTAAGCGACCCAGATCGGCTGCGACCCGGTGGTCAGGGGCGACCCGCTGACTTCGCTCAACAGCCCGCCACTGTCGGCGTCGAACACGTGCAGGCTGTTGTCGCCCAGGCCGACGGAGTAGATCTGGCCGCTACTGAAGTTCCGGGTGATCGAGACGACCCGCTGGCCGGCGCTGACCGTCTGCACCACGGTCAGCGTCACGGCGTCGACCACCTTGATGGTGTCGGTGCCGCCGCCGGTCAGACTGTCGTTGCCCACGTAGATGGTGTCGCTGCCATCGAAACACAGGGCGTCGCCATAGTCGTTAGCATCATCGGTGGTGTTGACGATGATGGGGGTGGCGGCCAGGTTGCTCGAGTCGAAGGAGGCCAGGCGAGAGTTCCCGACTGCGTTGCTGGTGGCGTAGAGGCGCCCACGGGCGGTGTCGACCTCGAGTTCGGTGGGCGCCAGGGTAATGCCGATGTCGCCTCGGAAGTCGTACGGCAGATCGCCTTCATAGGCCAGGATCTGGCCAGCGTTGTAGTTGGGGACGAAGATGGCGTCGCTGGCGGCGTCGTAGACGACTTCGAAGGCAGCGCCGCCGCTGATGGTCCCGGTCACTGTTCGGGTGGCGACGTCGATCACGGGGATGTCGCCGCCCAGTTGGGCGACCAGAACGCGATTGCCGACGGCGTCGTAGCTTAGCCCTTGGGGAAGGCCGCCGACCACGATGCTCTCGACCAGGCTGTAGTCGGTCGCGTCCAGCACATCGACGCTGCCGTCGCTTTCGCTACTGACGAAGACGGTGGGAGAGGCCCCAGGTGGAGGGGTCGGGTTGGGGGTTGGAG
>JAEXNA010000102.1 GCA_023447635.1 Vulcanimicrobiota bacterium
TCGGCAGCGTAAGATGATTATAACAGACAGGACCAGAAGACCGGGGTAGAGCAGGACGGCCCCGCCCAAGCCGTGCAACGAAGCCAGCGCTGCCAGCAAGGCGCCCGCTCCGAACAGTTTCTCCCGCCGCGTCATGCGGGAGAATACCGCTCCCGTCCCCCCGGGGCCTCCCCCGCCCCGACCATCGGGCAGGGGAAACCGTATCGGTCAAAAATGGGCTCGACGTGTTCACTGGACTGGTTGAAGAGGTCGGCTCCCTTTTAGAGCGTCGAGCCGCCCCTGGCGGTGGTGCGGTTCTCAAGGTGAGAGCGAGGAAAGTGCTGGAAGGGGTCGCCCTGGGCGACTCGATCGCCGTCAACGGCGTCTGTTTGACCGCAACGGAATGGGACAGCCGTGCCGGCTGGGTCGCCTTCGACGCGGTCGCCGAAACGCTGCGCTTGACCACCCTCAACTCGGCCTCGAGCGGTCACCCGCTGAACTTAGAACGCGCCCTGGCCGTGGGAGATCGGGTGGGCGGGCACTACGTGACCGGTCACATCGACGGTCAGGGCCACCTCAAGGCGCGGGAAACCTCGGGCAACGGCACGGTGTATCGTTTCGACTGCCCCCCCGACCTGATGCCGATGCTGGCCCTCAAGGGCTCGATCGCGGTCGACGGAATCTCCCTGACCGTATCCGAGGTAAGCGCCCAGGGGTTTGCCGTTTGGATCGTCCCCCACACGGCCGGCGCTACCAACCTGGGCGGCCTGAAGGTGGGAGATGCAGTGAACCTGGAAACGGATATTTTGGCCAAGTACGTCTCGCGCGTGCTGGGCGGGGGTCCCGAAGGCCGCCTGAGCCTTCAACATCTCAAGGAAGCAGGCTTCTAGAAACGTTATGAGCACTCAGCAACTGTCCACCATCGAGGAGGCCCTCGACGATTTCCGACAGGGCAAGATCATCGTGGTGATCGACGACGAGGACCGGGAGAACGAAGGCGACTTCATCTGCGCCGCCGAGCTTTGCACCCCGGAGACCATGAACATCATGATCAAGTACGGGTCGGGCTTCGTCTGCGCCCCTACCACCCCGCAGCGCCTGGAGCAGCTAGGGATCCCCATGATGGTGGACTCGAACACCTCGCGTCTGGGGACCGCCATGACGGTCACCGTGGACGCCAAAGTAGGCACCACCACGGGCGTTTCCGCCGGCGATCGCTCGACCACCGTGCGCCTCCTGGCCCACCCCGACGCCCGTGCCAGCGACTTCACCAAACCCGGCCACATCGTGCCGCTGCGAGCCGCCGAAGGCGGAGTGCTGCGCCGCGCCGGGCACACCGAAGCCTCCGTCGACCTGTGCCGCCTGGCCGGTCTCGAACCGGTAGCCGTCCTGGCCGAAGTCATGAACGAAGACGGCAGCATGGCCCGCACCTCGCAGCTGTTCGAGATCGCCCAAAGACTAGGCTACAAAGTCATCACCATCGCCGACCTGATCTCGTACCGTCGCCGCCACGAACGCCTGATCCGTCGCGCCGCCACCACCCAGCTTCCCACCGCAGCCTACGGTACGGTCACGGTCCACGCTTACGAAAGCGACGTCTGGAGCGAGCCCGCCGTAGCCCTGGTCTGGGGCGACGTCAGCGACGGCGAACCGGTGCTGGTGCGGGTCCATTCGTCTTGCGTGACGGGAGATCTATTCACCTCACTGCGCTGCGACTGCGGCGACCAGCTGCACGCCGCTATGAAGGCGATGAACGAAGCCGGACGAGGCGCCCTGATCTATCTTGAACAGGAAGGGCGAGGGATCGGTCTGGTCAACAAAATGAAAGCTTACGCTCTGCAAGAGACCGGCCTGGACACCGTCGAGGCCAACCAGCAGCTGGGCTTCAAGCCCGACCTGCGCGACTACGGCATCGGCGCCCAGATCATGACCGACCTGCGCCTGGAGAAGATCCGTTTCATGACGAACAACCCGGCCAAGGTGCGCGGGCTGGAAGGCTACGGGATCGAAATCGTCGAGTGGGTGCCGATCCCGGTCGAGCCCAACCCGCACAACGCCAAATATCTGCAAACCAAAAAGGGCAAGATGGGTCACGTCTTCCCTGACGACCTGACGGTCAAGGAAGGCTAAAAGCAATGAAGACGACATCTGGAAACCTGGTCTGCGGCCAGGGACGACGCTACGGACTGGTGGTTAGCCGCTGGAACGACTTTTTCGTCGAGCGCATGCTGGGCGGGGCGGTCGATACGTTCCTGCGCCACGGCGCCGAAGAGGCGAACCTGCACGTGGTGCGGGTCCCCGGCGCCTGGGAGCTGCCGGTCGCGGTGAAGCACCTGCTGGCCTCTGGCACCGTCGACGGCGTGGTCGCCCTGGGCTGCCTGATCCGCGGCGCGACCCCGCACTTCGACTATATCTCTGGCGAGGTCACCAAAGGGCTGGGCCGACTGAGCCTGGACACCGGCATCCCCGTTACTTACGGCGTGATCACGGTAGAAAACCTCGAGCAGGCGATCGAGCGTTCCGGCAGTAAGGCCGGAAACAAAGGTGGAGAAGCCGCCGCTTCGCTGATCGAGATGGTCGAACTCTGCGCCCAGTTGTCCGAACTGAAATAAGGGTCACATGACCCTGGAGGCGGCAGGCCCTCAGCGCTAACCTTATCCTGTCACCGCTGCAGGGCCACAGGCTCTAGGAAAGGGGGACGACAGATGAGATGTTGGAACTGCCTGAGGAGCCTGGCGCCGAAGGAGCATCAGTGCCCGGTCTGCGCTCAGCCGCGCGACCCAAACCCCGCCCAGAGCGGAGCCGCCCGGATCCGCTTACAGTACTTGCTGCGCGAAACCGGCGACTGGGACTTTTTGCCCGATGAGGTCCGCGAAGGGCTTCGCGGTGTTTACCAGGACCGGCTGAACCGGCTGGATTCGCTAGGCACTCGGAACACGGAAGCGTCCTGGCCCGAGTCCGACTGGACCTCTCCGCTTCTGCTCCAACCGCTGGGCCTCCCCGGAGCATCTCCCCTCCCCGAACGGGACGTTCCGCCTCCCCTGCCAACCGCTTCCCCCTTATCCCCCACGGCCGTTACCGTGAGCCTGGGAAGACTGGTCGGGCCGCAGGCCGAGGAAACCCTGCCCGAGGGACCACTGGTGGAGGGAAGGCCGGTGGAGGGGACGGAGCCGGTCCGGCCTTCGGCCGAGGGCACCCCGCTGGCTCCCACCCCGGCCCTCTCACCGCTGCGTGAGCCCGAACCCGGTCCTCCTCCCCTCCCTCCGACCCCTCCCCTTCCCCAGGAAGAGAGCCTGGCCGCCAAGATGCTGGCCGAGGCCGACATTCGCTGGTTCCATTCCCTGGGCGCCCTGCTGGTCGTAGCCGCCGTGGTCGGCTGGCTGCGCGCCACCTGGGACGGCTACGGCCGCAACCTCGCCGGATTTTTGATCCTGATCTCTCCGGCCGCCCTGCACGGCATAGCTCACAGCATGCGCAAGAGCGTGCCGCTGTCCGCTCGCTTGCTCTCGATCCTGGCCGGCCTGCTGACGGTACCCGCCCTGCTGGCCGTGGAGATCTTCGACTTCCTTCCACCGGCCGTCTCGGCCCGCGACTACTGGACCCTGGCGTTCCTGGTTTCCGGCAGCCTGCTGGCCTGGCAGGCCCACAGCATGCGCGAAAAGGTGCCCCTGTTCGCGGGCGTCCTCTGCCTGGTCATGGCCGGTATGTCTCAAGGTCCGCTGCTCACCTCGGCGCTCTGTCTGATGGTTGGCTTCCTGCTGGGACCGATCAAAGCCGACCCGAGCGACGACGAGGTCGCCCAGGAGTGGAAAGCCCAGCTTCAGCGAGCGGGGTTTGCCGCCGGCCTCTTTGGCTGTTTCGCCAGCCTGTTCATGTTCCGACCCGAGGAAGGCTCTCTCAAGCCGCTGCTGGCCTTCACCGGCGCGCTGCTCTATCTGCACCTTCCGACCCTGACCCGTGAAGCTCCTGGGGAAAGTTCAAACCGGGTCACCATGCAGGCCTGCGTGACCGTGCTGGGCTTGATCCTGATGCGCGCCGTGCTCGACGTTCCGGCATCCGGCGTCGGCCTCTACGCCCTGATGGCTGCAGGCCTGTTCCTGGCTGCTCGACCCGAGCATCCCGGCGGCCTGCTGGGCCTGCGCCTCGGTTCGGTGCTGGGACTGGTAGGACTGGCTCTGGGGTTCTTTACTTCGGTCCCGATCCCGCTGGGCCAACCCGGAGCCGATCCTGTAGAGACCGTAATGCGGTTTGCTCTGGCCCTGGTAGGGGCCGGGCTGTTCGGCTACCTGGCGCGCCAACCGCACCTGCATAGCCAGGTCGGCACCCTGGGGCTAAGCGCCATGCTGGCCACCTTTGGCGGCTGGACTCATCTGTTCTTGATGGCCTGCACGGTCGAGGACGGCAGCTACTTCGTCCGCAACGGCCAACTGGCACCGCTGCTGGCTTCTTACGGCCTATGGGTGGCGCTCTGGGTGATCGGGACCCGCTGGCTGCGCGCTCCGGAAAAAGCGCTGGTCGTCTCGGTCGCGCTTCCCGTGCTGCTGAGCAGCATGCTCGCTTGCTTGATGTCCGCCTTCGCCCTTTACCCCAACGCGGCCGTGTGGAGCGGCCCGCTGGCCTGGCTGGGCGTCGTGGCGCTGGCCTGGCAGCACGGGGCGCTGCAGCCGCGAGAGGCTATGGGCGGCCCTATCGCGGTAGCCCTGGAGCAAACTCTGCCGCGCATGGCGCTCTGGGCTGGGGTGATGAGCGCGATGTTCTCACAAACCTTCCCGGCCGCGTCCGCCCTGATTCCGCTGATCGGACTCGGACTGCTCCTTGAACTTGGCCCCCTGGCCGTCTACCGACAGCCCGGCTTGGAACTGGCCTGGGTGTGGGCGCCCTTTGCCCTGGCCGAACACTGGAACGACGCCGCCTTTCCCCCTCAGACCGGGATCACTCTCCTGCTGTTTGCCGTGGGCTGGGCCGCCAGCGGAGCGTCGCGAGCGATCAGTCTTGGGTTTTCGGCCTTGCTCGGCCTCACCGTGATCATCGCCTCCAAAGGCGCCGCCCACCCGGCGCTGCTCAGCCTCCCCCTCTTTTACGCCCTGCTCCTGGCTCTTCCGGCGCCCCGACAGGGTTGGAGTCGACCCGACCCGGCCCATCACGGACTGGACGTGTTACTGGGCGCGGCCCTGTTCATCCCGCTCGAACTTGCTGGGGGGAGCGCCGCCTCGTTGGCGGCTACCGCAGCCACTCCCCTGCTGGCTCTGGCGCTGGGCGAAGCGGCCCGCCGGGCTCCCCTTTCCAGGGCTATCAACGAACTGAGCGCCCCAAGCTTGCTCGTCTGGGGCTTCCTCTGGACCCTGAATCAGGGGTCGCGCGAGTCAGGCCTGCTGGTGCTGCTAGCCTCGGTCTGGGCCTACCGCCTGCCGGACCAGGAGAAGGGGCTTCGCCCTGCCGACCTGGCCAACGGTCTGGCCCTCTTGGGCCTCGGTTGGCTGGCGGGAGAGAGCCATCTGCAACCATCGCTTTCCGCTATCGCTCTGGCGATGGCCAGCAGCGAGGCGCTGGCGCTGGTCTCCCGCAAATGGCGACCCGACGCCTCGAACACCGTCTTCTCGCTGATCATGATCGGCCTGGCCAACGGGCCGAACACTTCCTCGACAGCGCTTGGACTGGCCTCGCTGGCGGGGGTCATGGCCGGAATCCGAGGCCTGACGAGCGGCACTTACCCCTTGATGGTGGGCGGTTTCCTGCTCTCCTTGGAAGTGGCCGACGGGCAACTCGCGCTGGCCCAGGCTCCTTTCAAGCTTCGCCTCCTACCCACCGCTACCGTGCTCATCGCCAGCAGTTTGTGGCTGCTTACCCGACCCCAGCGCGATGGCCGAGGTCGACCGCTGGGAGCGCTTCGCCTGGGCATCGCTCTGCTCGCGCTCCCGCCCTTGCTGGCGCTGGCGGCAGTGCCGAACTTCGGCGACTTCCTCTGGGTGCTGGCCGTCGGCGGGGTCTGCCTCCTGGCCTCTCCCCTGCTGGCTGCCTATCCGGAAACCTCGAGACAGCTCAAGCAGTCCGGCGGCTACGTGTTGGGCGGCTGGGTGGTGGTCAGTCTGGGCCGCGCGGTGATGATCCTGCCCTGGCAGTTGGCCACCATGGTGGTCGGACTGATCCTGGTGGGAGTGGGGGTTGGAGCGGAGAAACGGCGGAAAAAGGCCGCAGCGCCGAACGGAGGGGAGTGATTCCCCCGCTGCGAACCCCGGTCCCATGCTAGACCAATTCTTCGATACCGATGGCGAACCCGAGAGCTTTTTCTTTGCAGGCTGCGAGTACCCGTGGCAGGGGCTGGTGAACCTGAAAGCCCGCATGAAAGACCTGCTCGCTCGAGTCGGCCCTCGCCTGCCGGAGAATCTGCCGGCCGGTGTCGTCATCAAAGGCGACGTGCACATCGAAGACGGAGCGCTGATCGAGGAGAACACCTTCATCGCCGGGCCGACCTACATCGCTGCGGGCGCCGAGGTGCGGTTTGGAGCCTACATCCGGGGTGATGTCTATGTCGGGGCTAAGGCCGTGGTTGGACACGACACCGAAGTGAAGCATTCGATCCTTCTGCCGGGCGCCAAAGCCGCCCACTTCGCCTACGTCGGCGACTCGATTCTGGGACGCGACGTCAACCTGGGCGCGGGAACCAAGTGCGCCAACGTACGGGTCGATATGGGGAAAAAGAACCTCATTCTGAGCATCGACGGGGTTCGCCACGACAGTGGGATCAGAAAATTCGGCTCAATCATGGGTAACGGCGTCTCCATCGGCTGCAACAGCGTGACCAATCCTGGTACCCTGATCGGCCGCGACTGCTTGATCTACTCCCTGGCTAATATGTCTGGCTACACCCCCGCCCGCACTATCGTCAAAGTACGCCAGGACCAGGTCAAAGTTCCGCGCCGCTCGGTCTAAAACTAAGTCGACCGAAAATTAACATCGCTATCCGAGGAGTTGTTATTTCAGCCCTGAAGTGCAGGCTGCGCTGGTCCAACCTCTGGCGAGACCGGTAGCTTCCTCAGGGGGATATTTGTGTTTCAACTCACTTGGAATAGCCTGCGACCGGCTCGAGGCTGGCTCATGGCACTACTGATGGCCTTTGTGGTCTGTGGCTGCGGCGATAGCAGCGAGGACTACGTTTTCACAGGAACCGCGCCCAACCCGGCTCAGACCGGGTCCTTGACTTACAATTTTGCTCTGGCCCAGGGTGCTTTCACCGCACCAGCCGGGACCTCGAGCATTCGCTTCGAACTGTACACCGGTGTCAACGGTAGCGGTGACCGAGTGGCCACGGTCAACCGTCCGTTTGCCGCCAGCATCACCCTCACGGACGTCCCGGCCTCGGTCCAGTCCACCGTACTAACCTTCTACACGAGCAACGGCATCCCCGTCCTTGAAACTGTAGCTTCCAGCCCGGTGGCCGTCGGCCGTAACGTGGTGGTCAGCTTCAGCGGCGCGGTCACCGACGTGCCCGACTTCGAGGCCTTGACCGTGTCGCCGGCCAGCCTGAGTCTGTCGCTGAACCAGACCGCAACTCTCGCCGTGGTCGCCGAATTCAGTAACGGCGACAGCGTGACCCTGACCGGTAACGATGAGGTGGGCCTGGTCTACGGCTCTGCCCCCGGTGGAGTGGTCAGCATCAGTTCGGCCGGCGTGGTTTCGCCTACGAGCGCCGGCAACAGTACGATCACCGTCAGCCTCGAGGCCAACGGGGAAACTCGCACCGACACGGTCGCCGTCCAGGTCAACGCCGTTGTAGCCGGACCTCTCGACCGGATCGAGGTCGCGCCTCCCACCTACACCCTGCTCCTGAACGAGTCGGTAACTCTGGCCGTAAGCGGCTTCGACGCCGACGACAACCCGGTCGCGCTCGATAGCGACGACTACCTCGTGACCTCTAGCAACACCACCGTCGCAGTGATCGTCGACGGCGAGGAGATCCTGGCCGTAGCTCTGGGAACCACCACCGTCACGGTCAGTGCGGTGGCGGACAACACTATCTCTGACACCGCCGTCATCACGGTGGCCGACGGTTCGGACTCGGACTTTGAAGACTTTGCTCTGGGCAGCGTCAACGGTCAGGACGGATGGGCCGCGTCCAATACCAGTATCGATCAGGCGATCGTAGCCGTCACCCGCACCGGTGCGGCCTTCACGAACTTCGGCGAACAAGCGCTGCGCCTCTCTAACGCGGTGGGCACCAACGTTTTCGACCAGCAACTGGTGGCCCCCCGCCTCTCCATCCCTGTAGGCGAATCCGAGGCGACCCCCGGGACCACGCCTCGCAACAACCGGTTCGAAGCGTCGTTCGATGTCACCACCACCTCCGAGACGTTACAGACCGACCTGCGAGCCGAAGTCAGCCCCTACGGCGGCCCGGCCGAACGCATGAGCTTCTTGCTGCTCGAGGATCGACCCGACGGCATCGCCCTGGTGACCAGCGAGTACACTCGCGATACCGTCAACAACCAGGACGTGTTCACTCCTCAGGACGTGGCGACCGGCCTCTCTCGAACCGCTCCTCACAGCGTCCGGATCTCGGTCACGACCGTCGATGGCGACGATAACGATGTGGTCGAGATTTACGTTGATGGCGTCCTCGAGCACACCGGTGGCAGTTGGGAGGAGTACTATCGCTTCTCGGCCGAGCAACTCGTCGACCCCTTCCCGGCTTTGATCGACACACTGATCTTCCGCATCCGTGCCAGCCACCAGGTCCCCGCCAACCAGGGCGGCGGCTTCCTGTTCAACAACGTGCGGCTAACTTCAACGAGCGTCGCTCTCTAGACCCACAGTCCAATCGAGAAATCGATCGAGAAACGCCCCGCCGGTGACGGCGGGGCGTTTTTTTCCCCGCGATTCGTAGCCGGACGTGCAGGTCGCTTCATGCCCTTGTAGAACGGGCGGGCTGCAAACGGCTTAAGCCTCGGGGGGAAAGCCCGACAAAGTAGAGAGACATGAGAGAAAACATCAAGAACATCGCCATCATCGCCCACATCGACCACGGAAAGACCACGCTGGTTGATGGACTGCTCAAGCAGTCGGGCGTCTTCCGTCCCGGTCAACAAGTCGACGAAAGGGTGATGGACTCCAACGACCTCGAGCGCGAACGCGGCATCACCATTCTGTCCAAGAACACCTCGGTGCGCTATGGCGACACCCTGATCAACATCGTGGACACGCCTGGACACGTCGACTTCGCCGGAGAAGTCGAGCGCGTGCTCGGCATGGTCGATGGCTGCTTGCTGCTCGTCGACGCCGCCGAAGGCCCGATGGCCCAGACCCGTTTCGTGGTCTCCAAGGCGCTCGCCATGGGCCTCACCCCGATCCTGGTGATCAACAAGATCGACCGTCCCGACGCCCGCGCCCAGCAGGTCGTCGACGAGGTGCTGGAACTGTTCATGTCGCTCGACGCCGACGACCACCAGATCGAGTTCCCTATCGTTTACGCTTCGGCCAAGAGCCAGGTGTCTTCACTGAGCCCCGACGGCCCGTTCGAGAATTTCGCCCCGCTGTTCGAGGTGATCACCTCGACCGTCCCGTCTCCGAAGGGCGACCCTGACGCTCCCCTCCAGATCATGGTGACCGCCCTCGACCACGACGAATACGTCGGACGCCTGGCCATCGGCCGCATCATGAACGGCACCTTGAAGGCCGACCAGACCGTGGGCTGCGGCCGACCCGGCGTACCGCTGCGCAAGAACCGCCTGTCCGGCCTGTACACCTACGAAGGTCTCGGCCGCGCCAAGGCCGAGGTGGCCTCGGTAGGCGACATCGTGGTGGTCTCGGGCTTGGGTCAAGTCGACATCGGCGACACCATCACCGAACCCGACAACCCTCAGCTGCTCCCGCCCATCGAAGTGGACGAGCCGACGCTGGCCATGACCTTCCTGACCAGCGATAGCCCGCTGTCCGGCCGCGACGGCAAGTGGGTTACCTCGCGCCACCTCAAGGAACGTCTGGACAAAGAGCTCGAGCGCAACGTGGCGCTACGCGTCGATCCGACCGACTCGCCCGACACCTTCGAAGTGGCCGGCCGAGGCGAGCTTCACCTTTCGATCCTGCTGGAAACGATGCGCCGCGAGGGCTACGAACTGTCCGTCTCGGCTCCCCGCGTGCTGCTCAAAGAGAGCCCCGAAGGGCTGCTCGAGCCGATCGAAGAGCTCACCGTCGATGTCCCGGAAGAATACACGGGCGCCGTGGTCGAACGACTCGGAGAGCGCAAGGGTGAGATGATCAACATGCTGGGCGCCGGAACCGGTCGCGTTCGTCTGATCTACAACATCCCGATGCGCGGCCTGATTGGATTCCGCTCGGAACTGCTCACCCAAACCCGTGGCTACGGCATTATGAGTCACCTCTCGGCGGGCTACGGCCCCTATAAGGGTGAAATCCGCAACCGTAACCGCGGCTCGCTGATCGCGTCCGAAGCCGGCGCGGCCACCACCTACGCTCTTCTCGGTCTCGAGGATCGCGGGGTGTTCTTCATCAGCCCCGGCGACACCGTCTACGCCGGTATGGTGGTAGGCGAACACAGCCGCCCCAACGACCTCGAGGTCAATGTCTGTAAGAAGAAGCAGGTGACCAACATCCGTTCGTCCACCTCCGAGCAGACCGTGCGCCTGGAGGTTCCCCGGGAAACGACCCTGGAGTCGGCTCTCGAGTACATCGCCGAGGACGAACTCGTCGAGGTGACCCCTTCCAACATCCGTATCCGCAAGCGCTACCTGGACACCCACGTTCGCGCCCGGATGCGCAAAGAAA
>JAEXNA010000093.1 GCA_023447635.1 Vulcanimicrobiota bacterium
CGAGTCGCCTGCCGAGCCAGCGCCGTCGGAGCCGCCGGAACCGCCCGATTCGCCGGCGCCGCCAGCCCCTTCCGAGCCACCGGCCGAACCGGAGTCCGAAGCCGAGCCGGAATCCGAAGAAGAGTCGGAGGCCGAGTCCGAGGCAGAGTCGGCCGAAGAGGCCGCCGAGTCGGCACTGCTGGACGCCTCGCCCATCGAGCTGTCCGCGCTGCTTGCGGCATCGGCGGCATCAGCAGCCGTGTCGGCCGCATCCTTGGCGTCAGCGGCCGCATCAGCCTTGTCGGCCGCATCGGCCTTGTCGGTAGCGCCCTTGGTATCGGTGGTCTCGCTCTTCGCTTCGCTCTTGGCTGCCGCGTCAGCCTTGGCTTCCGCGCTCTTGGCCGCCGCGTCCGCCTTGGTGGAGGAGACGGTGTCCTTGGCGGTCGCCATTTCGGCCTGACCTTTGGAGACAGCCGAGGCTACGGCGTCGGCCTTACCGAGACCCAGAGCCTCGCCAATGGCGCTGGCAGCTTTACCGAGTCCACCAACCACGCCGCCCAGAGCGTCGCCAATCGCGCCCATAGCGCCACCGACCAGGCCGCCGATAGCGCCGGCGGCCGAACCCAGAGCCGACTGCAGGCCGGTAGCCAGACCCTCGAGGCCCTTGCTAATCCCACCGGTTTGTCCACCCACGGCGCTGCCCAGGAAACCCGCCGCGATACCCAGCGGGCCTCCGCCGAGCGCCGAAGTCGCCAGTCCGCCCAGCATCCCGCCAAAGTTAGGGTTGGCGCCTGAGAAGGCACCAGCAGCTTTGCCGCCGGTGACGGCGCCCATCACGTCGCCCAGGACGCCGCCCCCCAGCATACCGCTGAGCGCGCCCATAGGGTTAGAGCTCTGAGTCGCTCCGGCCTTACCGCCGAACGCCTGACCAGCAATACTTCCAAGAACATCTTTTCCGATGCTACCGATGTCGAACGCCATGAAATCTCCTTTGGAATGACAACCGAGGCTGTCGTGTTATTAACGACATCATACCTCTTCAGAGCAGGGTATCCCATACCGGAAATGTTACGGATTTGTTAACCACCCGGGCTAAAGTCTCCAAACTGTTGCCCGCATGTTAACTTCATGCCGGACTCGTCGCAAACGGTTACAGAACGGTTACAGTTCGAGTGTGTGCTGCCGGTAGGACCAGACCGGGCCGTTGATCACCAGCTCGCCGAAGCCGGGCTCCTCCCCGCCTCGAGGCAAAGTGACGCTGCCCGGGTTGATGATGGTGCAGGCGCCCCAGGCGGTCGGAATCTCTTCGTAGCGACGTCGGTGGGTGTGACCGTGAATCACCACCTCGGTCTGAGCCGGAAACCGCTCTACGATCGAGGCGGCGTGGTCCAGCGGAAGATCCCAGCCGTGGATCATGCCCAGGCCGACTCCTTCGACCTGTCGGCGCACGGCGTGGGGTAGCTGACGGGCAAAGAACGAGTCGCAGTTCCCTTTGACGCAGACGACCGGTGCGATCTCTTCTAACGCCTGCAGGACGGTTTCGTGGATCACGTCGCCCGCGTGCCAGATCTCCTGAACACCGATCCCTTCGAGCTGGCGCAGCAGCGCTTCCGCGTAGGGGTCGGTCGGATCCCAGAGGTCCCAATGGGTGTCCGAAATAACGGCTAGACGCTGCATCAGCGGTGCTCTCGAGGCCTGCGGAGGGAAGGAACCAGCATCAGACGATCTCGAGAACGGTCGAAAAATCGCCGTCCTGGGCCGGCGGAAGCGCCGACCACCAGGCCGTCCACTCTTCGGGAGCGGGTTCGTCCCCGTCACGGTCCAGGCGAACGATACTGATCCCAAACGACTGGGCCGCCTCGAGCAACTGCTGGGCCGTCTCGGGAAGATAGCAGCCGTCGTGCAACGCCGGGGTCGCCAGGGTCAAACGCAAGGCGCCCTTCTTCCAGTCCAGGGCAAAGCCGGGCTTGGAGGCGACCGAAACAAACGAAAGGGCCAGTCGGGCGGATTCTTCCAGGGCGTCGCGGCGCCGCGGTTGGGTGCAGCGGATTTCGATCGAGCTCGCCATCAGAGGACAACCACGCGATCGCTTTTCAGGGTCAGCTCGGCCAGCCGCTCCAGACCCGCCAGACGCGCTCCGGGAACGAAGATGCTCTCGGTTCCCAGCCCGCGCAGGGTGGCGCATCTTTTGCTCACGTACAGCTCAACGCCGCGAGCGCGCAACGCCTTCCAGCCGCCGGCCACCGGGACCGTAAAGCCGGGCTCGTCGAGCCGTTGACCGTTGAGCCCCTGGTAGACCCCGTCGCCTCGCAGGAAGACCCAGGGCGGCTTGGCCCCGGGCTGACCCATCTCGTCCATACAGCGCTCGAAAAAAACTTCGAACCCGCCGCGATCCTGGGGCGAGTTTTGCAGTAGGAATCCTACCACGCCTAGCTCCTGGTGGCTCCGGCGGTGGGGGCGTAGTGAGTCTGAACGTAGTTCTCTACCATTCCCAGGAAGTTCGCAGCGATCGTCTTGGCGTCGCCCTTGAGCGTGGCCACTTTCTCACCATCGGCGTAGACCGGAGCGCTGGGGTGTTCCCCGGTGCCAGGAAGCGAGAGACCGATGTGGGCCCCCTTGGCCTCTCCCGGGCCGTTGACCACACAGCCCATGACGGCCACCTTCATCGACTCGACGCCTTCATAGCCGGCCTCTTGCCAGCCCTTCATGCGATCCTTGAGATGAGTCTCGACCTCGATCGCCAGCTCCTGGAACAGGGTGCTGGTGGTACGACCGCAACCGGGGCAGGCGGTCACCCGGGGGGTAAAGCTGCGTAAGCCCATGTTCTGCAGAATCTCGCGGCAGATCTCGACCTCTTCGGTGCGCGGAGCGCCGGGTTTCGGAGTGAGGGAAACCCGGATGGTGTCGCCGATGCCGTCGTAGAGCAAGACGCCGAGAGCCAGAGCCGAGCTCACCGTCCCTTTGACACCCATTCCGGCTTCGGTCAGCCCCAGGTGAAGCGGGAAGTTAGACCGCTTGTGCATCTCGCGGTAGACGTGGACCATCTCCTGCACTTCGCTCACCTTGGTGGAAAGAATGATGCGGTCGCGCGGCATTCCGTATTCGACAGCCTGGTTAGCCGAGCGCAGGGCCGATTCTACCATCGCGTCCAGGAACACGGTCTTAGCCCCCTTGGGCGAACCCGCAGCAAGGTCCGCGTCGATCAGCTCTTTGAGCAGCGCCTGATCGAGCGACCCGCCGTTGACCCCGATACGCACCGGCTTACCGTACTCGATGGCCGCCTCGATCATGGTCCGGAAGTTGCTATCGTGCTGTTTTCCTACCCCGACGTTACCCGGGTTGATCCGGTATTTATCCAGAGCCAGGGCGCACTCGGGGTGCGAGACCAACAGTTTGTGCCCGTTGTAGTGGAAGTCGCCGATCAGCGGCGTATCGTAGCCTGCAGCGCGCACCCGCTTCTTGATCTCTGGCACGGCCGCCGCGTTCTCTTCGTCCTTGACGGTGAAGCGGACCAGTTCCGAACCGGCTTCGGCGAGCTGGATAATCTGGGTCACCGTGGACTCGACATCGGCGGTGTCGGTGTTGGTCATGCTCTGGACTCGAACATCGTTGGAGCCGCCGATACCGACGCTGCCAACCTTGACCGTGAGCGTGTTGCGCAATCTGACTGTCATAGGGGGCTTCTTTCCTCGAAAATCCGCTGTTCAAACCGAAGTAGCCCATCAATCGGCCCGGTTGGCCAGCGCTTTCTCATCGAGTCTTCATAGAGATTCGGAAACTTACCGCCGAGGAGACCTTACATTCCCTCAGAAGCAAGCTACCCACTCCTCGATAGAAACGGAAGAATCCTTGTACGTAAGAAGAAAACTCACCTGGCCGATCATCGTCCGCCTCTCCTGGCGCCTCGTCATGGTCCTGACCGCCTGGAGCAGCGTGGTCGTTGGACTGCATCGCATCCTCTCCCACTACGGCTACCGCTTCGTGCTGCCGCTGGAGCCGCTGAACCTGATGGGCATCGCCGTCGCCTTCTACCTGGGCTTCAAAAACGAGAAGGCGTACACCCGCTACTGGGAGGCGCGAACCCTGTGGGGCGGCATCGTCAACTATAGCCGCACCTGGGCCAACAGCGTGATCGGGTTCCTCAACCCTCCGGCGGGGACTCCGAAATCCGAACTCGACAGCGAGATGAAGGTGCTGATCTATCGCCACATCGGATGGCTGTACGCTCTTGCGCTACACTTGCGAAAACGGGCTCCCGCTTCTCCGGACCTCTCGGAATACCCCAAAAGCCTGGCTCAGGGCCACACCGAGCAGCACCAGTTCGAACCCGCGCTGCGCGACTATCTTGCGCCCGACGAACTCCCGGACGTGCTGAGCAAAGCCAACATTCCAGCCCAGATCATCCGCCTGCAGAGCGAGCATCTGCGGCGTCTCTCGCTGGACAAGGGATGGCTCGACGCCTACCGGCACACCTCGATTCAGAGAGTGCTCGAGGAGTACAACAACCTTCAGGGGGCCTGTGAGCGGATCAAGAACACTCCCCTCCCCCGCCAGTACGCTCACACCTCCCACACCTTCGTGGTCACCTTCTGCCTGCTGCTCCCGCTGGGGCTGCTGGGCCCGGTGGGCAGCACCCAGCTGCTGGAAGACCTTCTGACCATCCCGATCTCGGTGCTGGTCGGCTGGACTTTCCTGATCTCCGAGAAGGTGGGAGACACCAGTGAGGACCCGTTCGAGAACTTTATGCACGACGTCAATATGACGTCGCTCTCCCGCAATATCGAGATCGACCTGCGGCAGATGCTGGGAGAAACCGATACCCCTCCGGCCATCAAGCCGGTCGACGGACTGCTGATGTAAATGGAGCGTTCCGCAGGAGGGAAAAACTTCTGCGGACCCTCGTAGTTGCCTACTCAGGTGGCAGGACATGGCCTCTAACCCGCAAAGGCCATCCCCCAATCCAGCCCCTACCGGAGGTAACTATGCAGGCTCAAACCGAGACCCCGAGCGAGATTGACGATTTTCTTCCCCTCAAACGTATGGACCATGTCGAGTTCTACGTAGGAAACGCCAAACAAAGCGCCCAGTTCTATCGTACCGTCCTTGGTTTCACCATCAAGGGCTACAGGGGGCCGGAGACCGGACACCGGGATTCGGCCTCTTATCTTTTGCAGCAAGGCAAAATTCAGGTCGTCCTGACCGGCGCCATGAGTAGCGCCCACCCGATCGCCCAGCACGTCCAGAAGCACGGCGACGGCGTCAAGGTGCTGGCGCTCGAAGTCGACGACGCCGCGAAAAGTCTGGCCGAAACGGTCCAACGAGGCGCCCGTGTGGTGCACGACCTGGCCGTTCACCAGGACGAACACGGAACCGTCAAAACGGCCAGCATCGCCACCTACGGCGAGACGATCCACACGTTCGTCGAACGCCACGCCTACAGCGGCACCTTCCTCCCGGGGTTCGAAGCTCGAGAAGAGCTTCCGCCCGGCGGCGAAGCTGGCTTGCAAGCGATCGACCACATCGTAGGCAACGTCGAACTCGGCGCCATGAACGAATGGGTCAAGTTCTACGCTCACACCATGGGCTTCTCCCAGCTGATACATTTCGACGACGAAGCGATTTCGACCGACTACAGCGCTCTTATGTCCAAAGTGATGCAGAACGGTAGCGGCAAGATCAAGTTCCCTATCAACGAACCGGCGGCTGGCAAGAAGAAGTCCCAGATCGAAGAGTATCTCGACTTCTACGAAGGCCCCGGAGTTCAGCATCTGGCGCTGATCACTGGCGACATCATCGCCACGGTCGGAAAACTCAAAGAGAACGGACTCGAGTTTCTCACCATTCCGCCGGCCTACTATGAAGGTCTCGACGAGCGGATCGGCGAGATCAAGGAAAACATCGACGACCTGGCTCGCCTGGGGATTCTCGTCGATCGCGATGACGAAGGTTACCTGCTCCAGATCTTCACCCGTCCTATCCAGGATCGGCCCACCGTCTTTTTCGAGGTGATCCAGCGGCGAGGCTGTCGAGGGTTTGGAGCGGGCAACTTCAAAGCGCTGTTCGAGGCTATCGAACGCGAACAAGCCCGCCGTGGTAATCTATAAAGGAACCGCCCATTCATGTTGATCCTCGAGTCGCAAGAAGCCCCTACCCTGGAAGGAGAGAACCTGGTCGTCTTCACCGGGAACTCTAACCCTCAGCTCGCCCAGGCGATCGCCTCCTACCTGGAAGTCCCCCTGGGCAAGGCCCTGGTCAAAAACTTCTCTAACGGGGAAACCCGCGTTCAGATCGATGAGAACGTTCGCGGCGCCGAGGTGTTCGTGGTTCAGCCGACCTGCGGGAACGTCAACGACTCGCTGATGGAGTTGCTGATCTTGTGCGACGCCTTGAGCCGCTCTTCGGCCAAATCGATCACCGTGATCGTGCCGTACTATGGCTACTCGCGCCAGGAGAAGAAGACGACCGGCCGCGAGCCGATCACCGCTAAACTGGTGGCCAACCTGATCACGGTGGCGGGCGCCGACCGAGTTATCACGGTCGACCTTCACGCCGCCGCGATCCAGGGCTTCTTCGACATCCCGGTAGACAACCTGGTCGCCATGCCTATCGTGGTAGAGTACTTCCGCCACAAAGGGATCCCCAAGGAGGACCTGGTCGTGATCAGCCCGGACGCGGGCGGCGTGAGCCGAGCGCGCATGTTTGCCGAGCGTCTGGGCGCGGGCCTGGCCATCATCTTCAAACGCCGACCTCGGCCCGAGGCGGTCGAGCTCATGGATTTCGTGGGCGACATCGAGGGTAAGACCTGCCTGATCGTCGACGACATCATCTCGACCGGCGGAACCTTGCTCAAGGCCGTCGATATGCTGGTCGAAAAGGGCGCCTCTCGCGTCTTCGCGGCCACTACCCACGGCCTTTTTGCCGGCGATGCGATCGAGGCTATCGAGCGCTCGCCTATCGAAGAGGTGATCGTGACCGACACCGTGCCGATCAGCGCCGAAGCTCAGCAAGGCAAAGTGACCTGTCTTTCGGTCGCCCCGCTGCTGGGCGAGGCGATCCGTCGCAACTACTTCCATCTGTCCGTGTCCAAACTGTTCGGATAACTCCAAGAAAGAGGCCCTGTATGAGCGCAACCGCCCCTACCGCTGTGAATTTCACCCCGGATTGGTCCACCTTCACCTCCCTCTATCACGAGTACCCCGAGGTGGGTTTCACCCTGGATCTCTCGACTTCGGGACTGAGCGCGTCCGTGCTCGAGTCGCTTTCTGGTTCGCTGGACAAAGCGCTGGAGGCGATGAGCGCCTTGGAGAAAGGCGCCATCGCCCACGCCGATGAGGACCGCATGGT
>JAEXNA010000103.1 GCA_023447635.1 Vulcanimicrobiota bacterium
GTGGAGCGCTGGGGTGGCGGGGCTGCGAAGCCCGAGAGAGCAAGAAGCGGGCACTCCATAAGCCCGCGTGCGGGCACACCGAGGGCCCGCGCGCCGGCGAAGTCCGAGAAAACAAGACGCGGGCACTCCACAAGCCCGCGTGCGGGCGCGCCGAGAGCCCGCGCGGCGAACGAGGCTCGAGAAAAAGAGGTGGCGGGAACTGGAGGGAGTCGCAAGGCGAAGCCGTTCCGAGGTCCCCCGAGGCCACCCTCCCGCTGCCTTGCGACGCCGAAGAGGTGGCGCAACAGAATGAAGGATGGCGGGAACTGGAGGGAGTCGAAAGGCGAAGCCGTTCCGAGGTCCCCCGAGGCCACCCTCCCGCTGCCTTGCGACGCCGAAGAGGTGGCGCAACAGAATGAAGGATGGCGGGAACTGGAGGGAGTCGAACCCTCCCGCTGCCTTGCGACAACACAATGATTTTGAAGATCACAGAGGCCACCGGACCTCATCAGCTCCCGTGGAGAGGTTTCGAAAAGTCGCGTTCTCGCCCCTTCTGCCGGAAGACCCAGACACGCTTGAATGAGTACCGACGAATTGTTGACCCCTTAGCAGGCGAGCGTGATCGGGGGAAGAACCGAGCGGCATGGAAGACGACTTCCAAACAGAGGCCATGCCTCACCTCGACGCGCTCTACCGCTACGCGCTGCGTCTGACTCGCAATGAGAAAGATGCCGAGGATCTTCTGCAAGACACGTTCTTGCGCGCCTTCCGCTTCTGGGGCAACTACCAGAAGGGCACCAACTGCAAAGCCTGGCTCTTCCGCATCATGAAGAACCTGTTTCTGAACAAGGTCGACAAGCGCAAACGCAGCCCCGACCCTACGTCGCTCGACGACACGGAAGAATGGTACCTCTACAGCCAACTCAAAGAGTCCGGCCCCGATGCGGTACGAGAAGACCCTGCCGCCATCTTCGAACTCAAGGACTGGACCGAGCAGATCCAGGAAGCCATCGAGCGCCTACCCGACGAATTCCGCGAACCGCTGGTGCTCTTCGACGGCGAAGGGCTCTCCTACCAGGAAATTGCCGACCTGCTAGAACTGCCGATCGGCACTGTCCGTTCGCGCTTGAACCGCGCCCGCAAAAAGCTACAGCGAGAGTTGGCTCCCGCGATGCTTGCGACCCCCCCCTCGACCGCCGACCCTTCCCAGCGATAGCGGGCTCTCCGAACGCCCGAGTGCGGGTCCACCGAGTGCCCGAGTGCGGCCTCGCCGAGTGCCCGCTTAGCTTCGACTCCTCCAACAAAAAAAGCCACCCCGCGAAGGGTGGCTTTCTCTCAGAGAGTCCTGAAAGCTCTAGAGAATGGCGTCATCTTTGCTGTGCTCGCGCACGACGGTGATGAAGTGCGCCATGACATCGCGAGCGATCGGCAGAACTTCGTTTTTGAGCAGCAGAATCACGGCTTCGTTGCCGTTACAACCTTCGGTTTCAGCCATCTTGCGAATGGCGTCCTCGGTCAGCCACTTCGAGGTGGGCAGACGGTAGGTCAGTTCGAGAAAGTACTTGCCACCCTTACCGGCGTCCGACGACGTACGCACGGCGAGTTCGTGGAAGGAGGCGCTGTGAGGGCCGTCCTTCATCTGCTTCTCGACCGTAGCCTGGTCGCTGACCATCGGAGCCGACAGAACCAGCAGGTTGCCGTCGTCCAGGGGCTGGGTCTTCTCGAAAGCGAAGGTCTTGGCGCTAGGCACGTCGAGGAAGCGCAGGCCACCGAGCTTGGTCGGAGAGCCTTCGGCCACGTATTCACCGTAGATCTCGGTCAGCAGGATGTCGATCTCCTCGCCGATTCTCTTCAAGTTCAGGTCCGTGCTGGCTTTTGCGGTCATGTTCCAATCCTTTCGTGTGAGCCGACGGCGTTCTGAGCCGTAAGCGATGATTCCTCTTCCATGGACGTCCACAGTTCAAACCATTTTTTCGAAAATGGTGACGCAGCGGAGAAGCCGAACTGGAGGAGTGCTATTTTTACCCTGGAGGTCGCCTCCGGGCTGGGCCCGGGGCGTCTCGCACGACCCGGGAAAGACTAGAGCGTGACGAACCGAGCGCGGTCGATTCCCGAAAGCGCCTCGACGCGTTCGATGGCCCCAGCGCTGGGAGCGTTGTCGATAGACATCACCATGATCGCCTTGGTGCGCGGGGTGGCGCGGCCAACCTGCATCTCGGCAATATTCACATCTTCCTCGCCCAGCAGCGAGCCGACGCGGCCCACCACGCCAGGCTCGTCGGTCTGCCAGGTGATCAGCTTGTGACCGCTCAGAATCACGGACAGTCCCAGACCATCGAGGGCCACCAGGCGAGGCTGGTCGTCCTCGAACATGGCCCCGGTCCCCGTCAGGACACCCTTGTCCGTCTCCAATTTCAGTTCAACGACGCTGGAGTAGGTCGACGAGCTGGCCGACTTGCTCTCGCGAATCTCGACGCCCCGCTCTTGAGCGACCAGGGGCGCGTTGACGAAGTTCACCGTCTCGGGCGAGCCCACAGCCAGGACACCCTTGACGGCGGCCTTGGTCAGCAGGTCCACATCCAGAGTCGCCAGTTTGCCGCGATAGAGCACCTCGATCGCTTTAACCTTGCCGCCCAGCAGCGAGTACAGGAAGCAGCCCATCCGCTCGGTCAGACCCACGAAGGGCCGCAGTTCGTGCAGCATCTGGGGAGGGACGTAGGAAAGGTTCACGGCCGAACGAGCCGAGCCGCCCGCCAGGACGTCGCGGATCTGCTCGGCCACGTCGACGGCCACGCGCAGCTGCGCTTCTTCGGTGGAGGCGGCCAGGTGAGGAGTCGTGACCAGGTTCTTGGCGCCCCGCAGGGGCGACTCCACCGGCAGCGGCTCCTTCTCGAACACATCAAAGGCCGCACCGGCCAGATGACCTGCCTCGAGCACCTCGACCAGGGCCGCCTCGTCGACGATACCGCCTCGAGCGCAGTTGACCAGGTAGGCGCCCTTCTTCATACCGAGCAAGCGCTCTTTCGAGAACAAACCGGCCGTCTCTTTGACCTTGGGGACGTGTAGAGTGACGAAATCGGCTTCGCCAAGTAGAGCGTCCAGTTCCCGAGGCTCGGCACCGGTTGCCGCGATCGCCTCGTCCTTGACGAAGGGGTCGTAGGCCAGAACTTTCATCTTGAAAGAGGCAGCGCGGGCGGCCACTTCGCGGCCGATACGGCCAAAGCCCACGATTCCGAGCGTTTTATTGTACAGCTCGTGACCGGTGAAAGAGGTGCGGTCCCACTTGCCGTCGTCCATCGAGCGCTGAGCCGCAGGCACCTTGCGGGCCGCCGAGAGCAGCAGCGCCAGAGTGTGCTCGGCCGCCGAGATGGTGTTCCCCTGGGGCGAGTTGATCACCATGATACCGCGCGCCGTGGCGGCGGGAACGTCGATGTTATCGACACCGACGCCAGCGCGGCCGATCACCTGCAGGTCCTTGGCGGCCTCGATGATGGCTTTGGTCACGGTGGTCGCAGAACGCACCATCAGAGCGTCGAAGCCGGGCAGCTTGGCGCAAAGCTCGGCCTCGGACAAACCGGTCTCGATATGAACGTCGAGGTGCCCTTCCAACTGGGCAAGAGCTTCCTTGGAAATCGAATCGCTGACAAAAACTTTAGGCATGCCCGAGCGTACGGGAATCCGGTGGAGAGTCCTGCCCTGTAGCGGCCGCGCGCTTCCCTGGCCCACTTTCGCCAGGGGCTAGACATCAGGTTGAGCAGTGTGTATCATAGCCACCGCTGGAGCGATGGCCGAGAGGCTTAAGGCGCACGCCTGCTAAGCGTGAGGGGGGAAACTCCCACCAGGGTTCGAATCCCTGTCGCTCCGCCAGAACAAGGACGCCTCACGGCGTCCTTTTCTTTTCTCCGAGAAAGTGGAGTGAGCGGGACCAGCGGAGTGCCGGCTACCCGCCCAGCGCGTCAAACCGCCACGCGCTGGCGTCACGCCGCCAAATCGGGCGTGGGGCAAGTTTGGCGGAGCGGCCAACGCGTCAAACCGCCACGCGCCGGCGTCACGCCGCCGGTCCGGGCTTGGAGCTAACAGAAGCAGCCCTAACTTAGGGCTTGTTCTCCGGATTCTCCACCAGCACCACCTCGGGCAGCACCACCCGGAAGCCGATGTCGTTGCGATGGAACCCCTCTTGCATTCCCACGCGCGCCGCCGAGCGACACTGCCAGGGATAGCTGCGCCAACCGCCGCCGCGCACCACGCGAGAGCGCCCCGAGGCCGGCCCCGTCGGATTGGTCTGATCGCCGCCCGAGTAGGGACCGTAGATATCCTCGCACCACTCGGCCACGTTGCCGTGCATGTCCGACAGCCCGAAGTAGTTGGCCGCGCCCAGAGAGCCCACCGCCAACGTCTGACGTCGGTACTCGCCCACGCCCTCCGACGAATAAGGCTTGTCCGCCTGATAGTTGGCCAGCGACGACAAAATCGTCTGCCCGAAGCTAAACGGCGTCTCCGTCCCGCCCCGGCATGCAAACTCCCACTCGGCCTCGGTGGGCAGACGGTACAGTCGCCCCGTCTGTCGAGACAGACGCGCGCAGAACTCCTTGGCCTCGAGCCAGGTCACCCCTTCGACCGGCCGGTCCTCGCCCTTGAACGACGACGGGCGAGTCGGCAGGTCCACGCTGACCTTAGGCCAGGATGCGACCGTCGCCCACTGCTGCTGAGTGATCTCGAAGCGCGACAGGAAGAACCCGCTGACCTGAACCCTATGGGTAGGCCGCTCGACCGCGTCGCCGTAAGGCTCGTTCACCGAACTGCCCATAGAGAAAGCGCCCGGACGAACCTGCAGCATCTCCAGACGGTTGCCCGGGCCAAGGTCCTCGGCATAAGCCACCGTCTGTTCCGGCGTGCGCGTGACCAGGCGACCGTCAGCATCGACCTGAGCGTTCGAAAAATCCACCGAATAGAGCGCCTCGGGAGGCTTGTTGTGCTGCGGCACCGGCGGCAACTTGGCCGTATCCCAGCCCAGATAGGCGCCTCCAGCAAACCCCAGGATACAGACCACCAGAAAGCCGGCCCGCAGATACAGCGGCTTGGCCGCCCCCGAACGTCGTCGCGGCGACGCTGACGTCTTCTGCGTCTCGTCCGACGGCGTGCTCGGACGCGGCGCCTGATAGCCACCGCCTCCGGCCTGAAAATCGTTGTCGCGCGGCCGCTCGATATGGTCGATGCAGCGGCGCAGGTTCCAGCGCTCCTCCGGCTCTTGCGAAAGCAAGGCGCGAACCACCGAACCGAAGCGGCCCGGCGGTTTTTCCACCCGGGGCGCGTTTTTCAAAAGCTGCTCGATCAGGTCGCCCTCGTCCGAGTAGGGCAAACGGCCGCAGGCCGCCTGGTGAGTACACACACCCAGCGCCCAGAGGTCGACCGCCGTGCCGTAGAGCCCCTTGCGATAGTTCTCCGGCGGCAGATAGACCGGCTCCTCGGAACGCCGGTTCAAACGGTCCAGACGCTCTTCGATCTCGGTCATCTCATGCCCGGCCAGTTTCCAGCCATCGCTGGTCTTGACGATGTGATAAGGCCGGATACGCCCGTGAGTAAAGTTCTGCTCGTGGTAGGGCAGCAAACCGCGGGCCACATTGCAGATCACCCGCTCGCCCTCTTCGTACCCCATGAAACGGGAGTGGGTGATCTCTAACGAGAGCGTGGTGGTGACCGGTTCGCCCGTCACGTAGACAAAGCCGGCCGGGTCGCCGTGGCGAATCTGGTCCACCTGCTGGGCCGCGTAGATAAACTCGCCCTGAAGGTTGCGGGAAGCCGCCTTGATCGCTTCGACCAGGTCGGTGGGATTGGTCCGGGGGGAGGGACGATAGACCGTGACGGTGCAAGTCCCCACCACTCGGGACAGCGCCAGCACCTCACCGCGAAAGAAATACGCGAACGGTCGCTCTTCGATCAGTTCGATCAGGCGGAGGCGCTCGTTGACCTCGAAGCCCAGAAGGTGCCTAGGGGAGACGTCCATGAACGCGGGTACTTGGCCCACCCCCGAGCACAAACCTGCCGTCACGGGGAAGCCTGCAGGAAACAGGACATTGAAAGAAAATCACAGCCCATGTATCTGGACAAAATCGTGGCTCACAAACAGGCTGAGCCCGCGTTCCTGAGCGGCCGAGCCGAAGACTGGCCCGCCCGCCTCGAAAGCTCCCGCCCTCTACCCCCGCGCCGCTCCTTTGTCGACTCCTTACGCAGTTCGTCGGCCGGCCAGCCCAGCATCATCGCCGAAATGAAGCGGGCATCTCCCAGCAAAGGCTCTTTCGCCTTCGAGGGCAGCGTGGCCGACCAGGTCCAGGCCTACGAGCGAGGCGGTGCCAAAGCCGTCTCGGTGCTCACCAACGAAGCGTTCTTCCAGGGCAGCCAAGCGGATCTCGCCGAAGCCCGAGCCGCCATCTCCCTGCCCGTGCTGCGCAAAGACTTCCTGCTCGAACCGTGGGAAGTGATCCAGTCCAAAATCTGGGGCGCCGACGTCATATTGCTGATCGCCGCCATGCTCGACGACGCCACCATGGCCGAGATGATCGCCACGGCCCAGCGCTGCGACCTGGAAGTTCTGCTCGAGATTCACGACGAAGCCGAACTCGAGCGTACCATGAAGCTGCCCGTCCTGCCTCAGGCGGTCGGCATCAACAACCGAAATCTCCGCACCTTCGAGCTCTCCTTAGACACCACCGCAGCCCTAGCGCCACGGCTTCCGAAGGAGATCTGCCGCGTATCGGAAAGCGGCTTCGCAACAAGGCAGGATCTCCTGCGGTTTGAAGGGGTCGTCGACGCCTTCCTGATCGGGGAAACCCTGATGCGAAGCGCACGACCAGAGGACATCTTGACGGGTTGGATCAAAGGCTGAAATGAAGACTACACGCCCCTGGGGCTTAACCAAAACCACCAAGCAGAAGATCGGAGCGGCGCTGACCGTTGCCGCCATGCTGGGAGCTCAAGGTGTGATGGCGCAAGAAACGCCGCCCGCCTCGACGCCTCCCGCCTCGACCGTGCCGAACCCCGCTGTGGATTCCAGCCAGCCAGTCCCGGTAGACCAACTGCCGCCGCTGAACCTGCCCGATCTCCCGGGCACTGACGGCCCTCGCCCCGGCAACAACGGCGCGCCGCCCGTGGAAATCCCGGCTCCCCCGCCGCCCCTCCCTATGCCGAAAGGACCGGCCGTGGTCAAAGCGGGCATCCAACCTACCGGCGAGCGCCACTTCAAGCTGTTCTATGACGGACAGTGGATCGGTTGGAGCAAATACCGGGTCACCGGTGAGATGAACCTGGGCGCCACCGACGCCGTAATCATCTCCTCGACCGGAGAGATCCGAGTCGGCTTCGGCGGTATCGCCCCGGCCAAGTTCGAATCGCGCCTGATGCTCGACCGCACCTCTTTGCGGCCCGCCTACTTCAAATGCGTGCAGGCGGCCGGCGGCGGCTCTTTCGAAGTCGAGTGTATCTACTCCGAATCGATGGTGGCGCAGACCAACCGCACCGGCGACAGCCGCACCGTGCACTTCCAGGACTTCACCGAAAAAGCGCCCCAGCTCCTGTTCAACAACCTGTGGGGACACATCGACACCTTCCCTGAACACTACTGGGTCATGGTTCGCTCGGCCGTCAACGGCGGCGTCGTTCCCGCTTACGACCCGATCCTGCGCGGCGGCGGCGAAGTGGTCGTCTACGAACCGACCGTCGAGGAGTACCTCTACGACGGTCGCAAGGTCAAAACCAAGGTCTACCCCATCAGCGACCTCAAAGGCACCCTGCTGGCCCGCGTGCGCGTCGCGGCCGAGTCGTTTGAACTGCTGGAGGTGGAAGAGGTCGGCAGCGGCCTGAAGATGGTTCGCACCGATGCCGGGATCGAAAAGCGTCTGGCCACCCTCAAAGGGCTGGACCTGGCCGAATCCCGCATCATCCCCTCCAATGTGGTCTTCCCCGACCCCGAGCAGCTGACCGCCCTGGAAGCCGAAGTGGACATCCACCTGCGCGGCGGCCAGTTGGCCGACCACCGTATCGCCGGCTATCGTCAGTATTTCACCGGCGAACTGGGCGAAGGCGAAATGAAGGGCAAAGTGTTTGTCCGGTCGGTGCCCCGCGAGGTGCCGTTTGACTCGCCCTACCCGCTCGAGCGCAAACACGTCGAGCCGGAACTGCTGCCCCTGCTCAACCCCGGTCCCGGCCTGGAGGTAGAGTACCCGCCGCTGGCCACCAAAGCGCGCGAGATCGCCTGGAAGAGCCCGAACTCGTTCGAGGCGGCCAAGCGACTGAACAGCTTCGTCACCGACATCGAAGAAGGCGTCTCGCTGCCCTCGGCCCGCTACGCCCTGGAAAGTGAAGTCGGCAACCCCGAAAGCAAAGCGCTGCTGCTGGTGGCGATGAGCCGTGCGGTCGGTCTGCCCGCCCGCAAAATCAGCGGCGTGGCGTTCCGCGACGGCGACTGGGTGCCTCACCACTGGGTCGAAATCTGGCTGTCCAAAGACATCGGCTGGACCCCCTTCGACCCCTCCACCGGAGAAGCCGGACGAGTCGGCGCCGCTCATATCGCCCTGCTGGACTCCGGCGACATCCAGAGCATGGATATCCGGGTCACCGACTACGCTCCGCGAGCCACCAAGAAGGTCCCCTTCATCGCTCAAGAGCTGAAGTGGAACCTGGGCGAGAAGCGCACCTACGGCGTCTACAAAGACGGCGAGCGAGTGGGCACCGAAGTCGCCGAGATGGGCGACCTGGAAATCGTGGACGGCGAAGAAGTGTTCCGCTTCAACGCCCGCAGCGAGGTCAAAGGCGCCGCCGGAACCCAGGTCACCACCTCCGAACAGCTGTTGCAGCCTAACGGATTGCCTCGTCGCATCGTGCTTAGCTACAAAGACGCGGCCAAGGACGAAACGACCACCTACCAGTTCGGAGAAGACACTGTGCTGATCCGTCCCGGCGCCCCCGGTTCGGAGCAGTACGAGAAGAACAAAGGTCGCGAGTACCCGTTCGCCAAGGGCACCTACTTCACCGATCCTCGCCTGCTGAGCCAGTGGGCGCTGATGGCGGGCCAGGTGCCGCTGACGGTCGGGTCGGAGAAAGAGTTCCCCATCCACGCTTACCTGCCGGACCGCAAGACCACCCGCGAAATGACGCTGGAGGTCGGCGACCTGGAAAGCATTCGCCTAGAGTCGACCCTGTCGCTGCCCAAGGATCTCAATAAGGAGATGCAGGTCGACGGCGAGGAAGCCAATCCCGCTGACGGCGAGGCCACTCCTGAGGGCGAGACCAAGCCCGAAGCCGCTCCCGGCGACGAAGCGAAGCCCGCGCCCGAAGCCAAGCCCGCCGACGAAGCCAAGCCTGCCCCCGAGGCTAAGCCTGCCCCCGAGGCTAAGCCTGCCCCGGAAGCCAAGCCGGAAGGCGATGGTGCGGCGGACCCCGAGGAAGGCGCCCCCAGTGAAAAAACCGAGGCGCCGAAAACCGAGGGAACCGAAGCCACCCCCAGCGGTCAGCCCACCGAGGACGGCATCACGGAGACCCGCAGCACCAAGGAGCAGTTGGACGCCCTGACCCCGGACGACCCCAACGCGGTACGGGCCACCCACCTGATCACCGACAGCGGTATGGAGTTCTGGCTCAACGCCCTGAACCAGATCGTCAAGATCGAGATCCCCGATCAGGGTATCGAACTGATTCTGGAAAAGGTCGAGGTGCCCAACGCCATCGATTCGACCCGGCCCCGTCGGCCTCGGCTCGACCCGGCTCCCGAAGCGGCCCCCGACGCCGAGGTCGCTCCCGAAGGGGAAGCGACCCCCGCCGAAGGCGCCAAGCCCGAAGAGTCGTCGACCCCGTCCGAAGAGTAACCCCCGACCGTGTGTGGTCGCTACGCCGTGAAGCTGCCAGCCGGAGTGCTGGAGCTTCCCTTTGTCGAAGAGTCGGAGTTCCCTAAACTGGAGCTGCCGTGGGAGCACTACAACGTGTGCCCCGGCATCCAGGCTCCGATTCTCGACAAAGGCGGCGTCCTGCGATCGGCCCTCTGGGGGCTGATCCCCCACTGGGCCAAAGAGCCGCCCAAGCGGCCTCTGATCAACGCCCGCTTAGAGACCGCCGCCACCCGCGCCAGCTTCCGCCAGGCCTGGACCGACCAGCGCTGCGTCGTGCCGACCTCCGGCTTCTACGAGTGGAGTGAGGTCGACGGCAAACGCGCCCCCTACTTCATCCCTCCCGGCGGCCGGGGCGAGAGCCTGCTGTGGCTGGCCGGCCTGGCCTCCTACAGCAAGGACGACCAGCGCTGGAGCTACACCGTGCTGACGGAAGACTCCCAGGGCTCGCCCGTTCACCCTTATCACGACCGGATGCCGGTAGCCCTGCGCGATGCCGCCGCCGTGACGGCCTGGTTGCAGGGTGGAGGGGACCCCGGCCCGCGCGCCATCCTGGGCGACCCCTACCGCGTCAGCCCCAAAATGAACGCCGCCTCCATCAACGACCCCTCCAACCTGGATCCGCTGGAAGCCTGAGAGCTACGCGCTCTGGCTGCGCCGAGAGCTTGGCGGGCCGACGAAGGCCCACGACTTGCGGGCTAGGGCGGCGGCGGGCAGTTCCTCGACCATGAACTCTTTGGCCTCGTCGTTCCCCTTCAGGTAAGCGTCCAGGAACGCCGTCGAGGTCGAGCGGGTCAGGTCGACGGTGCGGTTCTCGAACACGCCCACCCGAGCGAAGTCGGCGTGCCGGGCTCCGCCCACCACTACGTGGAAGCGGTCGTCGGTGCCGGTGTCCTGGTACGGCTTCAGATGAACGGTCGGTCCTTTGCCGAAGGTGAACAGCCCATCCTCGCTGCCCGACATGTACAGAATCGGCTTCTTGATATCGTCGTAGGTGTCCACGTCCAGGCCCGCCAGATGCGACGGCAGCGAATCGCCGTAGGGCGACATCGCGATGTAGGCGTCGATGCGGCGGTCCGCCACGGGCACCTTTTTGCCGTTCTCGTCGTGAACATCCACGCCCGCCATCGCCACCGCGGTGATAGCTCCGAACGAGTGTCCGGCCAGAGCCACGCGCTTCATATCCGCGCTGTCGGTCAACTCGCCAGGAAGCCGCTTGTCCTTGTCCGCCACCAGATCCAGGGTGTACTTGATGTCGACGACGCGCTCTTTCAGCTCTCCCTGAGTGAACGTCAGCACCGGCGAGCGCGTGATCACCGCGTTGGTGTCGCTTCCCACGTGGGTCGGCTGCAGCACCGTGTAGCCGTGACTGGCCAGATGCTGCCCGAAATACTGATAGGTCGCGCTGTTGCCGGCCAGCCCGTGCGACATCACCACCACGGGCGAACTGCCCGCCTTCTCCATCCCCTTCGGGTAGTACATCGCCATCGGAATCTTGCGCTGCCGACTCTCGTCCACGAACGTCCGGTAGTCGACGGCGACCGCATGCTCGCCCTTTTCCGAACCGTAGGTAGGCTCGACCGGGGTCGGCGCCAGCCCTTTCAGAACGCGCCCCACAAAGGTCTTCACCTCACCGATCAGTTCACCGGGGTCGGGCAAGAAGCTCTCGGACGGTTCCTGGGAGGTCAGGGGGGAGGGGGAGGCAGGTGGAGGGGAGGACGCGCGGGCGCGATGCGAGGCCAGCCGCGTCGCGATACCCGAGTTGCTATGAAGAGAGGTCGTCGTCAAAAGAGCCACCTGCTAGAACAGTCTTGCCCCCACCCTACGCGACCATGGTGGAGCGAAAATAGAATCTGAACCGGACATGTTAAAATTGTGGGATTCCGCCCCTCGGGCGTGGAACGGCCGGTCCATATGACAGATGGACAACAGCCCGTGATCCGGGTCAGCATGATGCCGCGCGACACCAACGGTCACGGCACGATCTTCGGAGGCGTGATCCTCTCCTACATCGACCAGGCAGGCGCCGTCGAAGCCTACCGCCACGTGCGCCAGAAACTGGTGACCGTGGCGATCAAGGAAGTCGTGTTCCACCAACCCGTGCACGTGGGCGATCTGGTCAGCCTGTTCGCTCAGGCCACCCGCTTCGGACGCACCTCGATCACGGTGGCCGTTCAGGTCTACGCCATGCGCTTGATGTCGGACCAGCAGACCCACGACGTCAAAGTGACCGAAGCCGAACTGACCTTCGTAGCCGTGGGCGCCGACGGCAAGCCGACCCCGCTGCTCCGCGGCGAGGCACAGAGCCTCACTCCAGCCGACCTTCGCGAGCCGAGCTGAAGCTACCGGGTCAGAGGCCTTTGGAGCGGAAGCGATGAGGCTTCCCCTCCCACTCCGACTTCCGGACGACCTGGACCGGGCCCGCAAAGAGGGCTTCCAGCGGCGCCTGAACTTGCTCCGGCGAACAGGCGCCGCAGAACTCGAAAACGACCGAGCGGTCCGCCATCTGGACTAGCGAGAAGCCGACCAGCGGCAGCGCCTTCAGCGCCCCGACCACGTTCAAGGTCGGGACCCGCTCGCCAGAGGCATCCAGCAAAAAGGTTTCCTCTCGCCCCTCGAACCGGCTGAGGCGAGGGCGCCCGTCGACAAAGGTCAGGGCCGCTCGGTCGCCGGTGCGATAGCGAAGCAGCGACAAGCAGCGGTTGCGCCCGCCCGTGATCACGATTTCGCCCACCTCGCCCGGCCCCAGCGGTTCGTCGTTGGGCCCCAGGACCTCGACGTAAAGGTCGGGCGAAAGCAAGGCAAAGTCGTCCTCGCAAGCCGGCCGACGCCCGCCGATGGCGCGAGCTTCGGTCATGCTGTAGAGGTCAAAAACGGGGCACTCGAACAGCGCCTCCAAACGACGCGCCTGGCCGGGATGCAGCGCCACCGCCGAACTGATCAGCGCCTGCGGACGCAGGTCCGGCACCAGAGCCGCCATCGTTTCGAAAGCGTAAGGCGACCCCGTCACCACTCCCGGAGCCAGGTCGCGCAAGAAGGCCGCGCGATCCTCCGGATCCCTCCACTCCTGCGGGGCCAGGTTCATCTTCACAAAACCCGCGCCGTCCAGATAGTGCGAGATCGAAGGATAGGTCAGGGTCTGGCTGTGCATCGCCACCAGAGCCACGGCGACCGCTCCGCCTCCCCTCTTCAGGCGGACGCCCGCCCCCTCCAACAGCCTCTCCAGCAAGACAAGCAGCAGGGAACTGACCACCGGATCGGTGGGGATGCTCAGGCTGCTCCCGCTGGTCCCCGACGTGGTGTACAGGGTCATATCGCGCAGATCCAGCGAGTCCGGAACCAGGCGCCACGGCTCGTCCCGCAGCGTCTCGCGTCCGCAGGTCGGGACCTCCTCGAAACGGCGCGGGGGGCGGCCGTAGGAACGGTAATACGGCACCTCGCGGTAGGCCCGGTTGGTGAACTCGGCCAGCCATTCGGGGTGGCCGCCCGGCGCCCAGAACGGGCGTTCCCGCACCTCGCTCTCAAAACGCCGAACCTGGGCCAGCGTGTCCGCCGTCAGCATATCGCTCGAGGTATAGTTGTAGCGCGGCGCGTGAGCGTGCTCGAGCAGGCGCGTATGGAACTCCCGCTGCTCCGGGCGCAGTTCGAGGCGAAGTTCCCGTGGGCCCGTGCTCGACCCCGTCGGGCCGGCCGGCTCACTCATTGCTGTAGACGCTGGCCGCCTCGGCCCGGCGCTGTCGCTCCATCTCTTCTCGCACCTGGCGGGCCCGCTCCTCGGCCTGGCGCGCCTCGGCGATCACGCGGTGACGCTCGACCGATGACAGGGCGGCCAGTCGACTCCGGGCCTCTCCCTCCGACTCTCCCAGCGGCCTCAAATTCAACACCTGCAACCCCAGGCGGGCGAACTCTTCCCGCCGATCGCTGTCGCCCACCAGGTCCTCGACCGCCACCAGGGCGGCCAGTTGGGCCGTCTCCTCGCCCAGCCAGCGACGCACCCGATCGGGCGCCTCCGCCTGACGCAGGGAAGGATGGGAGAACAGCCAGGCGCCCAGCAAAGCGATCCGCAGGCGGTTGCGCTCGCTACGCACGGCGTGCCGGTCGAAGTAGCGGAACTGCGGCATCTGGGCCTCCCCCAGCGGCTCTCCCCCCAGGGCTACCAGCAGGTCGGAAACCACCGCGTGCACGTGCACTCCGCCTTGCCCGGACGGCTGCATCGGCTCTTCCAGGAAGATGGCCGGTGTGTCGGCCAGGTGACGGGTCAACTCGCGGATATCCGGTCCCTCAGAGGTCATAACGCTCCCTTTCGTGAGGCGCGCGGCGGCGCCTTGGCATACTTCAGACGGGCAAACTCTCGAGCAAAGGCCACCATGGCGGCCAGGTCCGAGACGGGGAAGATCTTCCAGCCCTGCTGTTGGGCTTCGATAAAGAACGGCCGCTGCAAGTAGGTGGGGTGCATGTTCAAGACCATGCTCCCCCCTCCCCTGGCCTTCTCCAAGGCCATCGCCGACAGCTTCATCCCCGGGTTCCCCTTCTCGTCCGGCGCTGCCATGGTGTCGATCCCGTCATCGCTCAGGTGCAGGATATGGACCGGCCGATCGTGCTCCTTGCGCCCCTGATAGGTGTCGCGCAGAACGTGGTTCGGGAAGGCGGTGGCGCCGCCCAGATAACCGGCCAGCACCTCGAACAGGCGCCTTTCGTCGCGGATAAAACCGCCCGTGGTGTCGAACTGGCCCGCCCCACTCCACAAGGTCGCCTGTACCCGCGCTCCGGCCCGCAGAGCGCTGAGCATGACCACCGCCCCGGCCAACGCGATGTAGGACAGCGCCATGCGCGGGTTCGGCATCGAGCCGGAACAGTCGACGTAGATGTCCAGATCCAGCGGTTCGGGATTCCGCTGCTTGCCCGACATCTTGCCCCAACTGCGGGCCACCGTGGTCAGGCCGGGGAAGATGCGAGGCGAAATCAGCACCGACTGCAGCCAGTCGACCTCTTCCAAAGGGCTGCCGATGTCCCAGGGGTCCAGCCCCTCCATCAGCGGCTCTTGCGACTCCGGCGCCTCTCTGGTGGGGAACGGGATCAGGTGGGGTAGCGCCAGTTCGCGGTAATAGGCCCGCACGATGTCGAGGTCGCTGAGCTTCAGGCCCAGCGCCTGCAGCAGTTGACCGTACTGGAACGGCTGGCGGCACTGCCCTTCCTGCTGACCGGCCGAGGTGGTGCGACCCGGATCATTGCTGTCCTGGGGGCTGCTCTCTTGAGATTCTTGAGGGATGGAGCCGACCACCCTGGGGTCGTGGGCGGGATGAACGACGGGGGCCCCATCCTCGGCCGTCAGCCCCTGCGGCACGCCGCCGTCCGCCCCCGCGTCGACGGCGTCGAGCAAGCGAGGGATGGAGGGGCTCTGGTCCTCTTTCAGGTAGGGGTAGAGCAGGGCGGAAAAGCCCGCCACGCCGTCCATCCAGTCGCGTCCGTAGACGCGCACCAGGCGGGCGATCAGCTGAGCATCGCCCTCTTCCGGCGAATCCAACGGAGCCCCGCCCAGACTTTGCGGCTCCAATCCCCAGAGCAGCTCATAGGCTCGGGTGTAGAGGGACCAGACCTTGCTCGGCTGACTACGGTTCGAGCGGCTTAACCGCTGGTAGACCTCCGCAATACGCAGGCCGTGAAAGCGCACCAGGCGGTCGTTGATCAAGAGGTCTTCATACAGGTTCAGCACCATCGGCGCCTGCGGCTCCAGGCCGGGAAGGGCGCGACGCGAGCGGGAGAGGGCAAAGGCGTTGTCGGTCAGGTTGCCCGGTGTGTACACGTGGTGGCCGATTTCGTGGGCCAGGATCTCCAAAGCGTAATTTTCGAGTCCGTAGCCATGGACCAACAGCAGCGAGACGGTGATGCGATGGTCGCTCAGGCCGATCTGGGCAAAGCTGCCCATGTTTCGCCCCTGGTGGTCGTCCTCGCTCAACAGATATTCCGGCTCGCGTAGCCTGGTGTAGCGGCTCCACAGCGCCAGCGCCCGGGGCCATTCGGCCTGCCAGGCGTCGCGAAGCGACTCTAAGCTCTCTTCAGGCACCTGGCCCCAGGATCAGGAAGATGTGGTGCGAGCGCTGGCTGGTCAGAGCGATCAGGTTCTGCGAGACGGCGTAGCTGCGCACCGGGCCCAGGTCGGGGAAGCGCACGAGTTCGCCGTCCCAGCTGACCGTGCCGTTGTCCTCGACCCGAACCTCGGGCCGCTCGTCGTCGAAAATGTCGGCCGTGGCGCGTCGCAGCGTCGACCCGAACGGGTCCGAGCAGAGCAGCCACGAGTCGCTGCCGTCTTCGACCAAAAAGCGGCCGGCTCCGGCGTTGGCCACCCAGGGCGGCTGACGGAACTTGCCTCCGAAACCGACGAACCCGCCGACCTTTCGCAGCAGCGCGGGCGGCGCGCCGTGGCGGCGATGGCGGTGCCACGGGTCCTCCAGGTCGCGACGCCAGGTTGGGTACAGGGTGGCTCGAAGGTCGGAGGGCAAGGCTTCGCCCAATACGATGGCCGACTCGCGAAAATGGGCCAGGCCGCTGCGCCAGGCCTGCACCTGGGCGACCTTCAGCCAGGTCTCGGCGTCCGCGCACAGCGGGCGAGCCTTCTCCAGCGCCTCGAACCAGCCGTCCAGATCGGTGGGGTCTTCTTGCTCTAAGTTGTAGGCGGCATTGGTCAGGGCGGCGGCCAGAAGCTGAGGCTGGTGGAGCAGAAGAGGGCCGGCCAGGGGGAGCAGGCGCTGCCAGACCGTCGTGGCGGCCGGGCTGCGGCGGAACAGATCGCTGCCGGTCAGCTCCAGGCAGAGGTCGTAGAGCGGTTCCACCACGGCACGGCCTTCGGCTGGAGGGAGCGAGTCGACGATCGGGGCGACCAGCCGTTGGAGGTTCTCTCCGAACTGCTCGGCGTCGATGCGCGGGCGCACCCGTCGAGCCAGAGCGTAGACCGTGTTGTAGCGCTCGCGTCGCTCGAGCAGTTCTTCCTGGAAGGCGCTCACGGCTGGTTCCACTGCAGCCAGTTCAGGTAGTTGGTGTAGCGCTGATGCAGGTACTTCAGCATCAGCACGTCGTCGTAGAGATGGCCGAACAGCTTGTTCCCGTCGGCCACGGCCTGCAACTGGCGCTCGATTTTGACCAGGCGAGCCTTGACCTCGGGCGCTTTGAGCCCTTCTAGACCTTGCTGGAACTCGGCTTCGAGTTCGGCCACGGGGTCGTTGCGGTCGCGGTCCAGGCGGTCGTATTCGGCGCAGCTCAGGTCGAACAGGCGGCGGATCCAGCTGATCCGGTCGACGCGCAGCACCTGGTTTCCGGGCGCCTCGAAATAGGGGCAGTCGGGGTCGGGCTGGAGCTTGTCGTGCAGCACGAACGGCAGAAGCTGCCGGATGTCTTCCAGGCTGACTTCGGCGGCGCCGCGGAAGTAGGCCATCGCTTTGACGAAGGCGAGCACGCTGAACATGGCGCGCACCGATAGTCCGTTGCGGGTCTGCAAGCCCAGGTCTTTCAGCTTGTCTTTGCCGTCTTGCTGCGCCAGCAGATGGCTCTCGACCCCGGAAAGCTTCAGAGCGTCTTTGGTCTTGTACTCGATCTGCTCGCCGCCGGGCTCGAAGAATTCGAACTGGCTGGCGAAGAACTCCAGGCGGCGCAGCAGTGGAGCGGGCATGCTGACGGCCATGATTTCGCCGTAGAGCTGCTTTAGCTCGTCCTCGCTAAAGATCAGCTGATTGGGCACGACCTCTTCCGGGGCGATCCCCTCTTCCATGCGGGTCAGCAGTTCGCCGAAGAAGCGGGTGTTGAAATGCAGCGCTCGCACCACCACGTCGATGCGGTCGCGCAGCGCCTCGATCACCTCGTAGGTGCCGCCGCCCGCGTCGTCGTTGGCGGTCAGATACCAGGCCGCGGGCGGGCACTCGTACACGTGGTCGAGCACCTCCGCGTAGTTATCACCTAGCACGGTGAGCAGCGCCGACTGGGTGCGCGTGGGGATGCGGTTGTACTCGTCGATGATCTTGACCCGCATGCCCAGCCAGGAGCGCCAGGAGATGCGGATATCTTCCATCCGCTGAGCGTTCACCAGGTCGGCGGGCAGAGGGTTGCCGAGCAGGTCCGAGATGGTCATCTGCGGCTGTCCGTGCTGGATGCCGCGACGCACCTCTTTGAGCGAATAGCCGCCCAGGATCCCCATCAGGATGGCGGTGGCGGTTTTGCCGCGTCCGGGCCCTCCCACCAGCAAGCAGCGTCGGCGCACCGCGAAGTTCAGCAGGGGGAGCAGGACAAAGCTGGAGTAGCTCTGCGCGGTGGGCAGGGTGAGCTTGCTCTTGAGGTCGCCGAAGCTGAAAACCTGGGGCGGCTGCTCGTTGTACTCGATGTCGTAGTGCGGGCTGATCACCGCGTGGTTGATGATCCAGAAGTAGGCCTGGCGCAGCTTCTCGTCGAGTCTCTGGCCGCCGGGGGCGGTGGAGGTGGGCAGAGGCGCCGGCCCGCGAAACAGATCGGCCACGTCGAAGCTGGCCTGGCGCGGCCCCGAGCCGGGCAAGGTGGGCGCTTCGGGCACGTGTTGGAACAGCTCTTGACTCATGCCGGGTCCCTTCCCCACTACAGGTGGGCCTCCTTTGGTGAGGCAAGAGGGGTTGGAGGTTGACGATCGTCACTGAACGCGTCCGGCTGGCGAGCTAAAGTAAGCCTATCGAAAGCACTCCACGCAAAGGATGAAGATAAAGATGACCGCTTACACCGCTATGAGCCAGACCAAATGGACCACCGCCAACGGAAACGTGATGGGCTACACCCGCCCTACCCGCGAGCAGACCGTGCCCGCCGCCCCGGCTAAGGCTTCGACCGGCAGTTCCGTCACGGTGAGCGGCCGCGCCCCCTCCTTCGGCGGCTCGACGGCGGTGGCCAATATGGGCGCCAAAGTGGCCGTGCCGGCCCAGAACATGGTCGACAACGGTTGCAATCTGAAGGCTCTGAAAGCAGGCTGCCAGTCCGCCCCCGAGTTGGACAAGTGCCTCAACGGCAACAGCGCCGCCGACGGCTGCGACTTCAGCGGCGTGGCTCAGATGATGATGGTCTACGGCATGCTGATGGGGATGCTGATGGGAGCCCAGAGCGGCAACTTCCTCTCCAACATGATGGGCGCCGGCCTGCCCTACGCCACGCCCGATATGGGAGGCCCTGTGGGAGGCTGCAACGGAGGCTACGCCAATCAGGGTCTGGCCGACTACGGCTGGAACTCGTACAACAACGCCGCTTGCCCCTACGGCCCTGACTTTGGCGACTATCAGGGCTCTTGCTCGAGCGCCTCGATGTCCATCTCGTTCCACTCGTTCTGGGGCTAAGATAGGCTACCCGGCCCCGCTCGCGCGGAATGGCCGACTCCAACTCGGCGTTTTCACCCACTCCAACCCGGCCATTCGCAGTCTGACAGAGCGTGACCGGATGTTTACCTTTTAGAGACGCGTCGGATCCCGGACTAGGCTAAATTGAGCCTAGCTCTCCATGCTCATCAGCTCATCTCATAGCTCTCGAACTCTTGCCGCCGCGCCTCCGGTCGCTTCACCCAGGCCCGCCGAGCCGACTCTTGCCCAGTGGCAGGACATCGTCTCGCCCCTGCCCGGCCATGGCGATCTGGTCGAAATCGGCAAGCGCAGGGATGAAGCCGGTTTCGTCTCCATCGACGACGTGCGAGAGCGAGTGGCTGCGCTGGACTACCACGCCATCGACCCCTACGTCGCCTCGGTGGCGGGCTCCATCGGCGGCGAGCGGATCGAGATCCCCAAAGGCGAACGGAGCGTCGAAGTGTTCGCGCCCGGTCACTACGCCGAAGGCGTGGAAGTGCTGATGGGCACGCACAACGGGCCTGGCGCACCGATGATGGTGATCCTGCCCGGTATCCACAGCACCGGCGAATCGTCATCGCACACCAACGTGTTCCGCAAGATGGCGCTGGAACGCGGAATGAACTACGTGGTCCTCCCCAACTCCCTGAGCAAGGTGATGCTCGAAGACAAGCCGCACTACCACCCCGGCAACCCGCGCGCCGACGCCGAGGCCAGCCACGAGATCCTGGCCCAGCTCAAGGCGACCTATCCCGAGTTCTTTGCGCAGATCTCGGTCGGCGGCTACTCGTATGGTGCGCTGCACGGCGCCAACCTCGTGCGCTTCGACGAAGAGCAAGACGAACGGCTGATCAACGGCAGCATGGTCGGGGTCTCTCCCCCGGAAAACCTGGAACACTCGATGCGCCAACTCGACGGCCTGCGCGAGAAGTACGCCGAAGGCGCGGGCTCCATTCCCACCACCGGCCTGAAGTATCGCAATCAGGTAAAAAAGTACGGCTACGAGCGGTTCCCCGAAAGCGACCTGGCCGGTCGCGGTCCGGGCACCAACATCACCGAAATCAAGATCGCCGACAAGTACGGCAGCCGCGACGGCCTGATGGAGATGATCGAGATCGTCGACACCGAATTCGGCCATAACCAACTGCCGAAGAACACGCAAGAGTACAAAGACGCGGGCTGGTGGGAGCGCCGCAAACTGCGCCAGCAGCACGACCAGCAGGTCGAAAACTTCACCTACCAGCTGTTCAGCGACGGCTGGATGGTCAACGACCGCTGGCTCGACGAGCGCGACATGACCCCGGCAGAGATGTCCGAGCGGTACAGCTTCAGCGAAGCCATCGAAGCGATCGAGGACACCCCTGTGCTGACCCTGATTTCCGCCGACGACTACATTCTGGCTCCGCAGGACGTGGAAGCGCTGCGCGACCTCGAGAGCTCTTCCGGCGACCTCGAAGTGATCCGCGTGATGGATCACGGCGGTCACGTAGGCCTGAGCTGGAACCCCGAAGTGCAGGAGACGCTGGCCGACTTCGCCGTCGGCGCTCATCTGAAGGCGCGGGTCGAGAGCAACGCTCCCGCCCAGGCTCCCTCCGCCTCCGCTCGCATCCCCGCGCTGGCCTGAATCCCTCGCGCCCTCCCGTCAAGCCGAGCCGCGCGGCGTCACGCCTACCTTTCCCGGTTTCAAGCCGGCAAATTCGGGTCTGCAAGCCCGAAAAGCCCGGTTTCAAACCCGCAAACCCGGGCGTCAAACCGCCAATCCCGGTTTGGCCAGCCCTCACCGTCACGCCCCTCGCCAGCACGCCACTCGCGCTCATCGCGCCCTCCCGTCAAGCCGAGCCGCGCGGCGTCAAGCCGACCTTTCCCGGTTTGAATCCGGCAAATTCGGGTCTGCAAGCCCGAAAAGCCGGTCTCAAACCCGCAAACCTCGGCGTCAAACCGCCAATCCCGGTTTGGCGCGCCCCTCGCCAGCGTGCCCCTCGCCAGCGCGCCAGTCCTCGCCAGTGCGCCCCTCCAACCCCCTCTCCTCCCCCCGGAACAGGGAGAGCCGTCCGCCTTGCGAATCTTTTTCAAGGATTCCCCCTTTAAGGACATTCCATGACTTCGCCCTTCAGCTCTCTGCTCACCGCCGCCCTGCTACTCTGGCCCTGGCCGCCCTTGCCCGGCGGCGCGCTGCCCGCCCACGACCCTCCCTCCAAACCGGTCGGGCTGTTCCGTAGCGCTCCCACCTTCAACGCCCTGGGCTGGCGTTCGCGCTGGGAGTGGCAGGGCGCCGAGGCGACCCTGCAAAAATTGGGCGTGGATTATGAAGTGGTCGACCCCGAGGACCTCGAGGATTGGAACGGCCGCGTCCTGGTACTGCCCAATATTCGCAACATGAGCCCCACCACCGTCGAGCAGGTGCAGGAAAAGGGCGTTCCCGTGCTGGCCACCTACATGAGTTCGTACCGCTCGCACGACAACAGTTCGTGGACGCCCAACAACTTCGCGCTGGCCAAAATGTACGGCGCCGACTTCAAAAGCTGGGTCGGCTCCGGCCCCACCGTCGACCACCTTCAGCTCAGCAAAGCGCTGGGCGGGGAAGAGGTTCCGCTGGGCCGCCACCTGGCCATGCAGGTCAAACCTCACCCCGGCACCGCCATCCTGGCCTCCTGGGGCAACGACGAAGCCTCGATCGTGCAGGGGCCGGGCGGAATCTTCATCGGCGAGGACCTGTTTGCCCCGGAAAACAGCGACAGCCTGCAGGTCCAGCGCCTGCTGGCGGGGCTGCTCAACCGCCTCTCCCCGGGCCTGGCGGCCGTCCCCGTCGAAGCCGGGAAATCGCTGTGGCCCACTCCACCCGTCTCCGATCTCCCCACCATGGGGACTCCCGTCCGGGTCGGGTTAGAGACCCTGAGCGGAAGCGTCACCTTCCGGGCCCGTGAGGGGTTGACGGTGGGAGGAAAAAAAGCCGGCAAAGCCTACAGCTGGAACGGCAAGCCGACCACCGTGACAGGCAAGCCTTTCCTGGAGCTTTTGCAGCTTCGACCCAACGGCACCTACCAGTGGCGCGCCTATCGAGGCGCTCTGGAAATCGGCGATAAAGGCCAACTGGTCAACGTGCTGGACTTCGAGCACTACCTGGCCGGCGTGGTGCCCAGCGAAGTGCCCGCCTACTTTCCGCCCGAAGCGCTAAAAACCATGGCCGTGGTGGCTCGCACCTACGGGCTGTCCCACCTGAAGCGGCACGACGGTTTCGACATCTGCGCCGAAGTGCACTGCCAGGTCTATCGCGGCCTGGCCAGCGAAGCCGAAAGCACCAACCTGGCCGTGCGTCAGACCACTGGACAGCAGCTTCTCTACGCGGGCAAACCTGCCGACACCACCTTCCACGCGGCCTGTGGAGGGGTTGGAGTCGACGTCTGGCGTACCTGGCCGAAGTCCAGTAAACTCGCCTATCTGACCGGACGCCTGGACCAGCCGGCCGCCCAGCCGCTGGACCTTTCCGTCGAGGCCAACCTGCGCGCCTTCCTGGACAAACCGCCCTCTTCGTACTGCACCAAGTCCGGCCGTTTTCGCTGGCAGGAGAAGTTCGGTAAGGCCGAGCTTCGGGAGAAGCTGGCCAAAGGGTTGGAGGGGTCGCTGGGCAAGGAGTATCGTGGACTCAGTCAGCTGAGCTCGATCAAGGTCACCAGCCGAGGGCCGCAGGGACGGGTGGAGACCTTGGAGATCCGAGGCCCGGAAGAGACCTACACGGTGACCGGCGACGCCATCCGCTGGCTGTGGAGTGGAGGGAAGATCGGAACTGGAGGGCTGCAGAGCACCCTGTTCTATCTTCGCGAAGAAAAAGACGGCGGGATCACCGTGGTGGGCGGCGGCTGGGGGCATGGCGTCGGGCTGTGCCAGCAGGGCGCTGCGGGTCGCGCCGAGGCGGGGCTGAAGTACCCGGAGATCATCAAGCACTACTATCCCGGAACCGAACTGACGCCGGTGCTGGCGAAAAAGCCCGAAGCGGCTAAGCCGGCGGCGCCCAGGCCGACGGTGGTTCATCCCGGAGGCAAACCCGCCCCGGCCAAGCCTGCAGCGAAACCGGCTCCCAAAGCCGCTCCGGCCAGACCGACCGAACTGAAAAAGGCGCCGGTCAAAGCGCCCCTGATCAAGCGCGGCCGCTAAGGGGATTCCGCGTCGGGGCGACCGGACAGCTCTTCCATCCGCCGATCGGCGTCGTCCATATGGGTGCGCAGCTGCTCTTCCAGGTCGTCGACCCGCTTGAACAGCAGCGACAGCTCCATCTCGGACTTCAGGTTCACCTGATGGTCCACTTCGGCCGCCAGGCGATCTTTGTCGCCTTGACGGTTCTGGCTCATCATGATGATCGGTCCCGCATAGGCGGCCTGGAACGAGAGCGCCAGGTTCAGCAAGATGAACGGGTACGGGTCCCACGGCTTGACCCATCCCACGATGTTCAAGAAGACCCAGGTGGCCAGAATCCCGCTCTGCACCAGGATGAACGGCCAGCTTCCGATCAGCGCGGCGAACCAATCCGCCACCCGGTCGCCAAACTTTAGTCGCTCGCTGTCTAACTCGTTGACGTCCTGGCTGCGCGTCTTCTTGATGGCGTGCTCCAGGCGCACCGTGCGCCGACCCAGGATCTGCAGGATCTCGACGGCTGCAGCGGGGTGGTGGTGCAAGAACGATTGGAAATCGTCCCGGTCCAGCACCCCCAACTTGCAGGCCGATTCCGTCTCGGCCCAGATAAACGCGGGCTCGTCCGTGATCAGGCTTAGCTCTCCGAAAACGTCGCCCGGCTCTAGCGTGTCCAGTCGAGTTTTCTGGGCCAGGTCGTCGCGCACGTTCAGGCGGACCCTGCCTTCGATCAGGATGAACAGGCTGCTGGACGATTCGCCCTCTTTGACCAGCGTCTTACCGCCTGCGACGGTGCGCTCTTCGATGTGGTGAGCCAGGCTGACCCGATGGTCCGGGTCCATACTCGAGAAAAGTTTGACCCCATTCAAAAGCCTGGCTTTCATACGTCTACTCCTCTTTGGGAGCGGCCGGAGGCTTGGCTCCACCCGCGCAGTTCTCACCCGTCATCCAGACCGAAAGCAGCCGAACGTGGGTACGCAGCATCGCTTCGAGGTCGATCGGCTCGAAGCTGCCAAAGAGAAGGTTCCAGATCAGGCCGGAGATGATGGGAGAGGTCATCAGCTGCGGAAACTCCGACAATCCACTCACCTCCGGCTTGGTGGAAGAGGCCACCATCTCGCGCATGCGCAGCAGGTTGGGTTCGGCCACCACTCGGAAATAGATCTCGTTCAAAGCCGGGAAACGAGGTCCGTCGGAGATCAGCAGGCGCAGCAGATCCAGTCGGCGCTCGGCTTGCAGATCGCGCAGCAGCGGCAGCAAGAACTCTTCCAAAAGCTCTTCCGGGCTCTGCGGAGGTTTCTCTTTGGCCTTCGCCTCCATGGCGTCGTGGGCGGGCAGGATCATCTGCCGCACGATCCCCTCGAACAGCGCCTCTTTGTCCTTAAAGTGGATGTAGATGGTGCCTTTGGCCACGCCGGCCCGCTTGGAGATCTCGTCCAAACGAGCGCCCGCGAAGCCGCGGTCGAGAAACTCGGCCAGGGCGGCCGAGACGATAGACGCCTTGGTTTCCGCGGCCCGGTCGGCCCGGCTGGGCGTCTTACGGCGCGCTCCTCTCCCCTTGTCCTCCCCTTTCGCCTTGTCCTCGGGACCGCTCGCTGCCATGACCTGTACCTACTCCTCTACCCCTCCACCCGGGGATTTCTGGTATCGCGAGGGGGGGCCCTCTCCCCTGCTGTTATCGGCCAATGAGGGGTCCGTCAGAAGTTGATGAGGAGCCCGAGCTCTTAGAGTCGAGGCGGACTCTCAGACCAGGCGCACGCGAACGCGGGCTTCCCGCTCCTGCACCAGCACCATATTCGACGAGGCAGGCAAGGAGAACGCCCAGCTGATCTCTTCCTCTTCCGGCCCCAGGTCGTGGCGCTCGCCGCTGGCGGTCTCCTCACTCCACAGGCGTCCCTGGTCCAGCACCGTCAGCCAGCGCCCCCACCCGCCCAACAGCCGCCCCTGACCTCGGCGAACCGGCTGATGGTAGGCGTCGAAAACGGCGAACCGCTCGTCGGATTCCCGCTCGACCGGGCAGACTGTTGGCCCGACCACGCGGTAAACGGGACGGCTCAGGTCCAGGGCGTAGCGGCAGGTGGGGTCGGGACCCAGGGCGATGACGGGCCGCGCCTCCCGGGCGTCGCCGTCTTCAGCCTCGTCCGGGTCGCCCAGACCGCTCCCGCCGTCGTGTACGAAGAACAGGGCTCGGGTCGGATCGCTCGCCGGTTCGGCCAGAGCGGCCCAGGCGCCGTCCATCAGACTCCAGCCGACCGGCAGCGTCTGGGAGATCACGGCGTCTTTCTGGTAGACCGACAGGTAGGCGTCGTTGATCGGGCTCAGATGAATCCAGCACGGCTCGTTGTCGAGATAGCCGTACTGCTTCTTCTCGTGTCCGCCCGGCCAGTCGTGGTCGCCGGCCGAAAGCAGCCCGCCTTCCGAGCCGTCGAAGGTCAGCCAGCTAAAGCGGGCGCGATGGCCGGACCAGCCGACTCGACCGCCCGGCCAGATGCCGATCGGGGCGCCTCGCGGCCCCTGGAAAAGTCGCAGCGCCCGGCTGTCCAGGTCCAGCACGGAGTAGTGACCCGCCTGGTTCGAAGAGATCAGCCGCTCGCCGTCCGGCCACACCGCCATGTTCAGACTGTCGGTGCGGGGCGCTACCGGGTCGCTCCACTGCCCACTGGTCAGGTCGAGAAACTGGCCCTGGGGAGGGTAGTAAAGGGCGGGGCGCCCTTCCCGCTGGCAGATCCAACGTGGCCACATCAGCTCTGGGTCGCCCATCAGGTTGCGCGGCAGGTCGGTCCACTCTCCGGCCGGCAGTCTCCGGTTGGAGGGGGGGAGCGCGCTTGGCTGGGGCAGCCCGAAGGCCGACTCTTGCAGTAGCGCCGTCAAGGTTGGAGGGGCCGGAGCGCCCTTCTCCCAGTGCTCCAGACGCACGATCGGGAGACCGGCCAGCAAGGTCAGCACTTCCCGCTCCAAAGCGTCGCGGGTCGAAGGGGGCAGCGGCTCGTTGTAGCAGAGCGCCAGATGCAGCTCCTGCGCCTGAGACAGCCAGCAGCGGAACTGCGGCCACAGCTCGAGTTCGTCGGCGCGGCTCAGTACGATCAGGCGGCGGGGAGGGGTCAGGCTGCTGACTTCGAGTTGGCCGGGCCTGCCTCCGAGTCGGTCGAGGAAAGCGGGAAGTTTGCGCAGATCCCAGCGCGAGCGGTCGACCAGATCGCGCAGATGGACGACCCCTACCGAGGCCCACTCGTTCACCGGGCCGTCACCCGAACAGGTCGGACAGCCAGGCCTGCCACTGCGGCTCCTGGCGTCGAATCACGGCCGGCGCCTGTTCGCCGTAAAGGTACAACCGGACGGTGGGCACGCGGAATCCGTGCATGTTGGCGACGCGGAGGTAGGCCAGCCCCGGCGCCGGTTCGTCGGTGCGCAGGATCGCCCCGGCGCTGTTGGCCGCTTCGCCTTCGAGGAGGCCTGCCAGGACCGGGGCGTCGACCTCCGAGCGGCACCACTGGCCGGGCGCGGCCAGGTACAGCCCCAGCGGCTCGGCCAGCAGTTCCCAGGCCTTCTCGGCATGGAGCGTCGTTGCGATCTGGACGGTACAGCTGGCGCTGCGGCGGCCCGCGAAGTAGTTCAGGTAGAGGGCCAGGATGCGCAAAAAGCCGGCCCAACCTTCGGCGGCCTGGGTCAGCAGCGCGTCCCATTCGTCGGTCGTGGTGTCCAGGGTGTGGAGAAGGCTCAGTCGGCTGCCTCTTCCCTGTCGCTGCAGCTCGACGGAGACGGTCAGAGGTGGAGCCTGCGGCGCCGGCTCTTCGTAGACGGCTTGGAAACGGTGGCCCGTGACCCACTCTTTCAGCTCGACCGAGCGGCTGGTGTGAGGCCCCAGGTGCAGGGTCAAGCGCGCGGGCTCTCCGTCGAAGCCCAGGAAGATCTCGCTGGGCAGGAACCAGGCCGAGAGCCCGGCTTCGCTGGCCACCGCTTCCCACACCACGGGCGGAGCGGCTTCCAGATCGACGGAAATGGTCAGGCACCGCCGCCCGGAAGGATCGTTGGTCACGCTCATGGCTCTGCCTTGGCCGTGACCGCCTTCGGCTCCTACCCTTACGAGAGCGGCTGCTCGGCCTTCTGCAGCAGTTCGTCGAGGAACTGACCGCGACGTTTTTCTCGCGTTTCCGCCTTTTTAGCGTCGTGCAGGCGGTAGAGGATGCGGTATCGCTCCATCGATTTCAGGGCGGAGAAAGCTTCGGCGGCCTTGGGGTTCTGGTCGAGCAGCGCCTGGAATTCGGCCGGGACTTCTATGCTGGAGGGGGGAGCGTAGGCGGCCTCCCAGCGGCCGTCGGCCTTGGCCCTTTCGACCTCGCGCATTCCGGAGGGGAACATCAGCCCTTGCTCGATCATCGTCTCGACCAGAGCGCAGTTGATCTGAGACCATTTGCTGCGGGCGCGTCGGGGAGAGAACTTTTGCAGGTAGTGGGTGGCGTCCAGGCTTTTGGCCTGACCGTCGATCCAGCCGTAGCGCAGCGCGGCGTCGCGCCCCTGTTCGTAGTTGATCGAGGTCAGACCGCTGCCTTTGCGGGCAAATTTGATCCAGATCGCTTCCTGCTGCTCGTGGTGCTCGGCCAGCCAGGCCAGCCACTGTTCGGGCTGCTCGAAGGGGTGGATCTCCAGGCCTTGATAGAGGTCGCTCATCTACTGCAGTTTGTCAGAGTGGTGTTTGGCCGCTTCGGCCATGTCGAACTCCTGGCCGTGTTTGAAGGGGCAGACGCCGCCGGCCTTGGCGGTGGGAGCCGCGGAGGCGGGGTCGCCGGGGTGGTCGCGGAAGAATTCGACGGCGGCGGCGCCCACGTCCCAGAAGCCGGTCTTATCGAGGGTACGGCTTTCCCAGTCCGCGGGGAATTCGTTGTCGCGGAACAGGGAGACGAAGTCGGCGTTGCTGATGAACCGCTGGCCTTCGCCGTCGGTGCGTCCGAACACGGCGACCACCGCGGCATACTCCATCCCGCCTACGAACTTCCCTTTGAGGCCGGGCTCTTCGCCCAACAGGTGCTGCTGGAATTTGCCCAGGTCGGCCAGGGTCAGCCGTTCGCCGTCGGCCGAGAAGCTCAGCGCGAGGTCCAGGCGCTCCTGGCTGAAGCCGTCACGCAGGATCTGGCTGTCGGCGGTGTGGTCGAGATTGCTGCCACGAAGGTTGCGCAGGTTGATGGTGTCGCCGGGCTGCTCCGAGGCGTCGCTGGCGCTTTTGCCGCCCTTGACGAACAGTTGGCGCAGGGCCCAGGAGACGTTCAGGTCGTCCTTGAGGTAGCTGTTCAGGCCGCTCGCGTTGCCGTCTTTGTCGACCGTAATGCGCCCTTCGTTGACGCCGGTCTTGAGCACGGGACACATGATCTCATCCACGCTGAAGTCGCCTTCGCCTTTCCCCGGGTTGGGGATGGTGGCCGGCGGCGCCGCGGTGGGAGCGGCTTGAGCTTGATGATAGGGGCATCTGGCGGCGGCATTGATCTGCATGGCGAGTGGTCCATCCTGCTTTTGATGATGCTTTAGCTTAGCGCGCGGGTGTCACACCAGCGTTAAAGAGATCGGCCCTCAGGGGCTGGGGGCTGGCTGCCTCCGGGGTCCGGGGTCCGGGGTCCGGGGGGCAATTCACCGATCAGCGCAAACTTCCGCGCATCGGCGAATCGAAAGCCTCAAAAACTCCGCTCGGTCCGGCCGATTCACCGATCAGCGCAATCTTCCGCGCATCGGCGAATCGAAAGCCTCAAAAACCCCGCTCGGTCCGGCCGATTCACCGATCAGCGCAAACTTCCGCGCATCAGCGAATCGAAAGCCTCAAAACCCCCGCTGCCATTTCTCGCCGGGAAATGCGAAAAGGGATGGGGCCGTGATGGCTCCATCCCCGTGACGGGACGTCGTCGCGTCGAGACTACTCGCCGAGCGAGATGTGACCGAGCGCGGCGGCCAGAGCAGCGGCGGCGGCGTCGTCTTCGTGTCCGGGCGTGGTCTCGCCGGCCACCGGGTGGCGCGCGCTGACCTTGCCCTGAGAGATCTCGTGCAGAGCGACGCTGACCGGGTTGCGGCAGTTGACGTCAACCAGCGAAGGGTTGCCGCTGCGCAGGTTGGCAGCGCGCTTGGCAACCAGCGTGATCAGGCTGAACTTGTTGCCGATCTGGTTGTCCTCGTTGTGGAGCATGACGTCGATGTCAGGATTGGTGAGCATAGTTTGCACCTTCAGGTAAAATTCTGGTAGAAGACCTCGGCCAGGATAGGCCAAGAAAAAGCTTCTGTAAAGTCCACGGGGTTCTCGTCCCCTTAGAGACCTCCTGCCACAGGCCGAAGAACAGGGTAGCAAATCCGAGGTATAGGGTGGGCTGAGCCCGCCGAGGGGAACCATGCCCATCGGTGGCAGGTTAAGTTTACTTCAGAACTAATTCTTGAAGGGAGAGAGGGAGAGCTATGTCTGTCGATCGCGTTTTGGCCAGCACGCTGAGAATCAGCCACCGTTTGGCCGACGCCTTCCGTCCGCGCGAGGACGAAGGCGGCGGGGGGCGCGCACATGACGACTCTCCCCTGGGCACCCTTCGATCGCTGCTGGATCAACCGCCGGGTCCTGCCGACGGCGTTTGCCAGGCCTACAAATGCGAGGCCGGCCCTCACACCGTCGAACTTCACCAGCGGATCTATCGAGATCATAAAAGCGGGCGTGAAGTGCCGATCAGCGTGCTCTATCCCCTGGGCTCTCCCCCGGCGGGCGGATTTCCCGTGGTCGTAATCTCGCCCGGCTTGGGCGCGCGTGGCCAGGCCACACGCTACCTGGAGCAACATCTGGCCAGTCACGGCTACGTCGTGCTCAGCCCTGTGCACGCGGGCAGCGACTGGCTGGCCGTCTTTCGACGGACTCCGCTGGCGGCTTTCTCTCGCCAAGAACTGGCCATCAGAGTGGCCGAAGTGCAGCTTTCCCTGGACCTGCTCAGCGACGGCCGCCTTCCCGCGCACATCTACCGACGGGCCAATCCCAATCGGGCCGCTTTGGTGGGGCACTCCTTTGGAGCCCTCACCATTCAGGCCGTAGCCGGGGTGCCGATCCTCGATGGCGACGGCTCCGTCATGCCGCTGCAGGACCCGCGCTTCCAAGCTTTCGTCTGCATGTCGCCTTATGGAGACGCCTTCCCGGCTCGCCGCCTGGGCATGACCCAGGAAGGATATGCGCGTATCGACCGACCCGTGCTCTTCATGTCTGGAGACCGAGACGACCTCTGGACGGTAGGGCGTGGGCCCAACGTTCATCTGCGCCCCTACCGCTGGGTGGGCAGCGCCGAGCGCTTTCATGTCCTGGTTGGAGACACCAAACACTCCGATTTCAGCCAGGTTCTCGGGCGGGTAAAGAAACACACAGCCACCATGGTGAATTCAACCACAACAGCGTTTCTCGACGCCTATCTGGGCGACGACCCGAGGGCGCGCCACTATCTGCGCCACGACCTACCCGAAGCGGCCTCACTTTACCGCTCCTGGGCGTTTGTCGGCGGGAGTCTCGATGACCCGGGTTGAATAGCCCGACTCTTCCGAGAGAGCGTGGTCGGTAGACCCGCACGAACACGGCGAAACGATGCAAAATCGGCGCCAGATGTTACAACTCGGAAATGCCAAAAAATCGTGCCCGAGAGGGCTTGCATTTTGCCTCGTCTGCGGGCAAACTGTGGAAAATTTTGAAGAAGGAGGTGAGCTGACGTGAAAGATACGACCGTAGAGATCGTTCAGGCCAAGAAGATGCTTTTGGCGCTGGTAGCCCAGAAGAAAGCCGCGGCTCTTGCTAAGGGCAAATGAATCCTAAAAGCGATAGCCACAGACGTCGGCCCTCCAGACCTCGGGGAATCTGGAGGGCTGATCTATTTCTGGGCCTCCACCAGTACCGCGTCTCCTAGCCCGCGCCGCTCGTAACGCCGGGCTCTTGACCAGCTGATCCCGCCCAGCTAACCAGGCCCCCTCGTCTGTCACGCCTCGCCCAGCCTCGCCGTTTCGCCGCTCAGCGGAATCTTCCGCGCATCGGAGAATCGAGGGCTTCGACCGCTCGCGCCGGCCCAATTCTCGATTCGGCGATGCAGAGTCTCGATTCGTCGATCCAGAATCTCGATTCAGCGCTGTGGAATCCGGATTCGTCGATGCGAGCACGCCCGCGCATCGGGGAATCCTAAATTTCGACCCTCACGCCTCGCCCAGCCCGGCCGATTCGCCGATCAGCGGAAACTTCCGCGCATCGGTGAATCGAGGGCTTCGACCGCTCGCGCCGGCCCAATTCTCGATTCGGCGATGCAGAGTCACGATTCAGCAATTCGGAATGCGGATTCGACGCTGTGGAATCTGGATTCGCCGATGCGAGCACGCCCGCGCATCGGGGAATCCTGAATTTCTACCCTCGACCCGCGCCTTAGCCCGGCCGATTCGCCGACCAGCGGAATCTTTCGCGCATCAGTGAATCGAACGCTATCGAAGCACTCCAGGGCTATCGAAGCCGTCAGAAGCTCTCGAAATTCGCATCCTTATCCCAATCCCAAGGTTGATCCCCTCCAATGAGAAGCCTCCTCGCCGCACGCCTCCTCGCACGACACGCCGTTCCAACCTTCCTCGCCCGGACCTGGCGAGCGCCGCTCCTGCTGGCCCTGGCGGTCTGGCTCCTGGCCCTGCCCGCGCTAGCCCAGAGCGCCGTGCTGGAGCCGGCCAAGATCCGCGCGGTGATCGTCGGCGTGCTGGCCTGGCAGGATCCCTCCATCCCCACCTTCTCGACCGCCGCCCGCCAGGACCAGGAGTTCTATCAAATTCTGCTCCAGCGCGGCGTCCCCGCCTCGAACATGACCCTGCTGCTCGACGACCAGGCCACCCGCGCCGCCGTCGTCGAGGCGCTCCAGAGCCAGGTCGCCGCCACCCAGCCTGACGAGACGTTCCTGTTCTACTACGCCGGGCACGGGGTACAGGGTGCCCAGGGTCAGGTGCTGCTGGTCCCCTACGACTACCGCCGGCAGCCCGGAGTCTCCATGGCCGATCTGGAAGCGCTGCTGACTCCTCTGAAAGCGGAACGAACGCTGCTGTTCGCCGACTGCTGCTTCTCCGGCGCCCTCGACGGGGTGGCCGACGGTCTGCAAGCCAAAGGACTGCAAGCGGCCAGCCTGGCTTCGGCCTCGGGAACCATCCCCTCGATCTCGAACTGGACCTTCACCCTGACCCTGATCGACAGCTTCGCCGGCGCCCCCTCGGCCGACCGCAACGGCGACCTCCGGGTCACCCTGGCCGAAACCGCCGACGAGATCGCCGACGCCATGCGCTTCCACGAATACCAGCAGAGTGGAGGCAGCCGCCGCCCCTGGTTTGGAGACCTCACCATCGCCACCGCCCCCGAAGTCGAGCGTGACCTGCCCGAACCGTTCCACCTGTACGACTACGTGATGATCTCCTACGAAGGAAAGAAGGGGATGGGCCGCCTGGTTGGGACCGAAGGGGAGAACTACGTGGTCGAACTGCAGGCCTACAACAGCCGCGTCCCGCTCGAAGTGCCGGCCGAATACCTCCAACCGCTGCCCCCTCCCCCCGACAGGGCGACCACCGACCCCGTCCAAGCCGCCAGCCTGGACGGTAAATACTCCGAACTGCAACGCACCATCGAAGTCGAGCCCGACTACATCCAGTTCGGCGCCTTCCACGACCGAGGCTTCCAGGCCGGCGGCACGTACCGCGGCCACGCCGCTCTGCCTGACGGTTACTGGGTCTACGTCTATCCCAACTGGTACATCTGGAGGGCCAGCAGCGAGCCTACTCGCCCGGCAGGGTCAGAATAACCCGGTCGTAGAGCCCCTCGAAGCGCGAACGGACCGCTGCGAACAGCGCCTCCTGGCTGCTTGCTCGAACTCGGAACACCTCGAGCAGGTCGTCGTCGATCAGGGCGCCCATCTCGCTCCACGCCCCCTCCCGCGACAGCGCGTGCAGTCGCTGGCCCAGACCCTCCCGACCCAGAGATTCCAGAACGCCCCAGTAAGCCGGAGTGCTGCCGTAGAAACCGATCTTTTCGCGCACCGCCTGCTCCCGACGAGACGCCTCGCCGTCCTCGACAAAAGCAAACAGCGAGCCCACCACCGAGACCGCCCGACGGCTTCCTCGCAAGCGTCCCCGCTCTAAAGCCGGCAGCGTCACCGCCCGCAAGAAATCAGGATGAGTGAAAGGGTGCAGCAGCGCTAGATCCGCCACCTCTCCCGCCAGTTCCGTCATACGCGGCCCCACCGCCGCCAGCGCGATCGGAATATCGCACCCATAGTCGGAAGGCCCCGGCCTAAAATTCGGAGTCAGCAGACTGTGCTGGTAGTACGGCCCCTGATAGCGCAAGCGCGATCCGCTCTGAAAAGCCGACCAGATGGCCCGCAGGGCGCCTACCATATCGCGCATCTGGGCCACCGGCTTGTCCCAGTGCATGGAAAAACGACGCTCGATGTGGGCCTGAACCTGACTTCCCAGCCCCAGGATGAACCGGCCGCCGCTCAAGTCCCACAGGTCCCAGGCCGACTGAGCCAGCGGGAACGGACTGCGCGCCAGAGCGATCGCCACCCCGCTGCCGATCGCCAAATCCGGACAGGCTCGCGAAGCCAGAGCCAGGGTCAAAAACGGGTCGTGCCGGGTCTCCGACGTCCACAGCCCCTGATAGCCCAACTCGTGAGCCCGAAGGGCCGCCGCGTCCACGCCCTGAGGTCGGCCGGCGTAGGCCAGATCGATCTGCATCCCCCCTCATGCGCCTCTCCAAAGGAGCAAACC
>JAEXNA010000104.1 GCA_023447635.1 Vulcanimicrobiota bacterium
AGCGCAAAATCCTAATGGTCCTCGATAACGTGCGCTATCACCACGCGCGATTGGTTCAAGAGTGGGTCGAGGCCAACAGCGACCGCATTGAGCTTCATTTCTTGCCTCCGTATTCGCCCGAGTTCAACCCCATCGAGAATCTGTGGCGGTTGACGAAACGAGCGACGACACACAACCGTCACTTCGCCACCCTCAAGGATCTCTGCGACCGTCTGTTCCGTCGCTTCAACCGGTACCAAGGCAATCCAGCCTCGCTTCGGGGCCTGGTCCGACAGTTTTTTGAGGAGGCTTAATTCATGGTCCAGTCAACGCACGGAAGTTTAGCACCTCAATAGACTATGCCTCGCGAGAAGTGCGAAAAGTAGGCCTTAGGGGCGCCTTTTTCGTGAGGCGGTCCATAGCGGATCGCGGTAGGCTATCCCCGGATTCGGGGGGCATCCGCTAAGACCATAGCCGGGTACAAACCTGGAGAGATCAAGGGCGGCGGGCGGTCGGGGCGAAGGCGCTACGAATGAGCGACTCCGCTTCGCGGAAGATCTCTCGGGTAGCCGCCGACACTCCCAGGTCGGCCGGTTCGGGGCGGAGGGAGAACGACGACGGTCCTGGCGCCGCGATAGGCGGATGGCCGTCGGCATCCGGCTACCCGCGCTCGTTCCTGGATTCGAGTGCTCTTCCCGGCGAGGATTTTTACCGGTTCGCCGTGGGCGGTTATGAGGACGCACTGGAGATTCCGCCGGACCGGGCGGGCTACGGGTTGCGATCGGAACTGGCCGAGCGGGTGGAGGCGTCGCTCCACGAGATTTTGGAAGAGGCGGCCAACGGAGATTTCGAGCCGGGCACGCCAGAGCGGAGGTTGGGCGACTTCTATGTTTCCGGGTTGGACACCGAGGCTATGGATGCTCAGGGCTGCGATCCGGTTGCCGACTGGTTGGCGCTGGTCGACTCGGTCGCTGACCTGGAAGGTTTGCAGTCGGCGGTCACCGAGATGCATCGCGCCGGGCTGGCGGGACTGTTCGTTTTTGCTTCGAGCGCGGACCTGCACGATCCCGGGTTGACCGTGGGGTGGGCCGACCAGGGCGGGCTGGGGCTGGGCAGCGAAAGCTACTACACCTCGAACTCGCCACGTAATCTCGAGCTTCGGGACAAGTACGAGCGGCATATCGCGCGCGTGCTCAAGCCGCTGGGCGGCAGTGGGTACGATGCGCGAAGGGCTTTAGGGGTCGAGATGAGACTGGCCAACGCTTCGCAATCGACGGTGCAGCGCCGCCACCCTCGCAACTACGACTTCCCCCTGAACCGCCGGGAATTGGGGCGCTCGATGAGCCGCTGGGATTGGATTCGTTATCTCGACGAGATAGGGGTCGACCCTGGGGCGGACCGCTTCAACCTGGGGAACCCGGTCTACTTCGCCGCGCTGGACCGCTCTTTGGAAGACGTGCCGCTGCTGGACTGGAGGGCCTATCTTCGCTGGCAGGTCGCTCGCCAAACCTGCCCCTACCTGGGGGCAGAGTTGCGCGAAGCTCATTTCGACTTTTTCTCTGCGACGCTCAGCGGGGTCGAGGAGCGCAGCCCTCGCTGGCGCGTGATGGTGGGGCTGGCCGAGGCCCTGCTGGGCTCTACGCTGAGTCGCAAATTTGTCGAGCGCTGTTTCTCGGCTTCGGCCCGGGAGAGTGCGACGCGGATGATTCACGGTCTGGTGGCGGTGTTGAGGGAGAGGATCAAAGATCGGCCCTGGCTGGGCGCTTCGGCCAAGGCTCAGGCGCTGGCCAAGCTCGACGGGTTGAAGATCAAGGTGGGCTACCCGGATCGTTGGCAGGATGACTCGGACTGTGAGATCGGGCGAGACTTTTTCGCAAATATCATGGCCGCGAAGGGCAGCTCGCGCCGCCGCGATATCGCCAGGATCGGCGCCCCGGTCGACCGTTTAGAGTGGGCGATGTCGCCCTGCACGGTGAACGCCTACTACAGTCCGCAGCGCAACGAGATCGCCTTTCCGGCGGCTCGTTTGCTTCCTCCGTTCTTCGACCCGCAGGGGGATGCAGCCGTCAACTTTGGCAGCACGGGGGTGACGGTGGGGCACGAGTTGACTCACGGCTTCGACGACTCGGGGGCGCGCTATGACGCTTCAGGGGCGCTGAGTCCGTGGTGGAGGACGCGCGACGAGCGGAACTTTCGCGAGATCGCGAGCGCGGTGATGGAGCAGATGAGCGAGTTCCACTATCAGGGGGTGCCGGCCGACGGTCGTCTGACGACGGGCGAGGCGCTGGCCGACCTGGGTGGATTGGAGCTGGCTTACGCGGCGATGTGTCGGGAGGTTCCGGATGAGGTTGTGGAGGGGTTGACGCGGGACCAGCGCTTTTTCCTGGCCTACGCGGCGTCCCGCCAGGAGAAGTTGAGGCCCGAGGCGGCACTGACTCAGTTGCGGACGGCGGTTCATCCGTTGCCGTCGTTTCGGGTGTTGGAGGCGGTGAGCAATTTCGAGCCTTTCTACGGAGCTTTCAATTTGGAGCCGGGGCAGGCGCTGTTTCGACCGGCTGAGGAGAGGGTGCGACTGTGGGTTTGAGGGGTTGCGGCATCGGGTGGAGAAGTCCACTGCAGACGAACATGTCGTAGGAGGGCGAGATGATGGAATGTCCCAGATGTCGCGAGGGGCTCAGGCGAGCCGACCGCGCCAGCGTGGAGATCGACTTTTGTAGCCGCTGCCGCGGAGTGTGGCTAGACGGAGGAGAGCTAGAGAAACTGCTGGACCGCTCGGGCGACTACTATCCGCCGAGCTATAGCCAGGAGTCGTTCCGCCGCGACGATCGCGACCACCGGCACGACGAGCACCGACATCACGACCACGACCACGGCCGTCGGCAAGAGCACGGCTACGGGCACAGTCACGGCGGGCATAGTGGACACGGACACGACGGGCACGGCCACAAGCGGCACAAGAAGAAGGGGTTCCTGGGCGAACTGTTCGACATCTTCGACTGAGCCGGCAGGTTCGGTTTGACGTCCGGTTTCGATGTTCGGGCTTCGTTCAAATTTTGGCAATCTTCTTGTTAGGAGTCGGCAATAAGTCGGCTTCTTCGCGTTCATAAGTTCGAACGACAATGGTGCTATGACCATGAACTTTGCCGATACCCTGAAGGACACCCGCGAGCGCGCCGGGCGGACTCAAGAAGATACTGCGCGCCTGACCAATATCGACCGACGCCGGGTGGCCCATCTGGAGAGCGGCGACAGACCGCCGACAGAAGAAGAAGTGACTCGACTTGTCCGTGAGGAGTGCCTTCCGCCCGGCGTCTGGGCGGAAGCGCGCGTCGTGCGGCGCTACAAGTCGTCCTGGAACGAAAAAGCTCAGATTTTTTTGCGACCCACGGATTTTCCGATGGAGTCACGGCTGAGCGCGGCGCGTAAGGTGTTCGGCCGTGTCGTCGCCCAGCGATGGGAGCAGGTCGAGAGCCGAGAGGACTGTTTGGCTCGAATCGACTTTCTTCGCTATGCGGGTGCTGATTCGGGGCTCGAGTTTCACTTTTTGCTGGGTCTGACTGCTGAAGCCTCGGACCCTTGCTGGCCATGGCCGGCGGTTTGCTGGCCGGCCGGGCCGGACGGAGGGGGAGTTGGGGCGTGGGACTGGAAAACTCCTCGCATGAATCGTGACGACATGCTTGGCCTGGTGCAGAACCGCACGGAACCGTGGGATATTTTGATCATCGGCGGCGGGGCGACGGGCGTCGGGGCGGCGCTGGATGCGGCATCCCGAGGCCACTCCGTGCTGCTGCTCGAGGGCGCCGACTTCGGTAAAGGCACCTCATCGCGCAGCACCAAACTGGTGCACGGCGGCGTGCGTTATCTGCAGCAGGGCGATATCCCGCTGGTCATGGGCGCTCTCAAAGAGCGCGGCATCATGCGCCAGAACGCGCCGCACCTTGTCTCGGACCTGGCCTTCGTGGTGCCCAACTACACCTGGTGGGAGGCGCCGTTCTACGGCGTCGGCATGAAAGTCTACGACGCGCTGGCAGTCAAATATTCGTTCGGGCGCAGCAAACTGCTCTCTAGCGAAGAGACGGTCGAGCGTATCCCCACCATCGCCACCGAGGGTTTACGCGGCGGCGTGGTCTACTACGACGGCCAGTTCGACGACGCTCGTATGCTGATCAATATGGCTCAGACCGCGTCCGAGCAGGGCGCCGTGCTGTTGAACTACACTCGGGTGGAAGGCCTGCTGCGCAACGAGGAAGGGTTCGTCGACGGCGTGACCGCTCACGACCTGGAGAGCGGCCGCAGTCACGAGTTCCGAGCCAAAGTCGTGCTCAACTGCACCGGCCCGTTCGCCGACACCGTACGCCGCTTCGACGACCCGGAGGTCAAGCCGATGATCTCCCCCTCCACCGGCGTCCATATCGTCCTCCCCAAGGAGTTTCTCCCCCGAGGCACCGCCATCATGGTGCCTCACACCACCGACGGTCGAGTGCTCTTCGCGATCCCGTGGCACAACTGCGTGGTGGTCGGTACGACTGACAACCCGGTCGACGAGATTTTGCTCGAGCCCAAGCCGACCCGGGAAGAGGTCGACTTCATCTTAGAGAACGCCCGCCGCTATCTGGAAAAGCCGCCCGAGTTGAGCGACGTGCTCAGCGTCTTCTCCGGCATTCGCCCACTGGTCAAAGCCGGCGCCGGCGAAAATACCGCCGCCCTGAGCCGCGATCACACCATCAGCGTCTCGAAAACCGGGTTGGTCACTATGGCGGGCGGCAAGTGGACCACCTACCGCCACATGGCCGAAGACCTGATCAATACGGCCGAAACGCTGGGCGGCCTGGACGGGCGCCGCTGCATCACCAAGCATCTGAACATTCACGGCTACCATCAGCACGCGGACCAGTTTGGCGACCTGGCCCACTACGGCTCGGATGCCGTCGAACTGCGCCGTTTGCTGAAGCAGGACGGGAACGACGCCAGGATCCACCCGCGCCTCGCCTTGACGGTGGGCGAAGTCCGCTGGGCTGCCCGCTACGAGATGGCGCGCACGGTCGACGACGTGCTCAGTCGCCGTTCGCGCAGTCTGCTGTTCGACGCCGCCGCAGCCAGCGAGGCCGCGCTAAAGGTTGCCGAGTTGTTGGCCGAAGAGACCGGCCGCGAGACCGCCTGGGTGGCCGAGCAGGTAGCTTCGTTTGAGTCCCTGGCGAAGGGGTATCAGGTGGATCACCTTGTCTAGTCATCGCAAAATGAACAAGGAGTCGGCTAAAGACCTGCTCTTTCTGTTCTTCGCCCTTGGGGTCATCATCGCCGTTCTGATCATCGCCGGGACCCAGTTCCGCGACCCCACCGCCGGAGAGAATCGGGACTGGTACTACGAGCGGATCGCTCCGCCCGGCACCCGCCGCCCGCGCTAAGTGTTCGGTCCCCGACGGGTTGGCGTCATCGGAAATGGGCTTTGACGCCCATATAGGGCGACGCCGCCGTCCTCACTACGGGCTAGCAATTCGCTAAGCTTCAACGAAGGCTCCCGCCCGGCAAAGTCGAATCGGACTGCTACCTATGTCCGGTGTTCGCTCTTCGGATATCGCGCTGTTCTTCCGCCGCCTGCACGCCATGCTGCAGGCCGGCGTCTCCCTGCCCAACAGTCTCTCCTACCTGGAGATTGGCGAGCCTAATCCCGCCTTCCGCAGCGTCCTGCAGGGCTGCCTGGACACCGTTCTCAAAGGCTTCCCCCTTTCGACCGGGATGCGGCGCTACAGCGCTTTCTCGACCCTGACCGTCGAGATGGTGGCCAATGGCGAAAAGATGGGCTCGCTGGTGGCCACCTTCGGTCACCTGAGCACCCTGCAGGAGCGTCAGATCGAGCGGCGGCAGCGGATCGTCTCGGCCATGGCGTACCCACTCTGTCTGCTGACCGTGATGCTGCTGGTGGTCGGTCTGTTCGTCACCTTCGTGGCCCCCGGCGACGAAGGGCTGTTCGCCGTCCTGGGCGACGACGTCCCCTGGCCCAGCCAGGTTCTGATCGCACTCTCCGGGTGGCTCTCCAACCCCTGGCTGATGGGGGTTACCGCCTTGATCTTGGGCACCTGCGTAGGAGGCTTCCGGAAGATCTATCGCGACTCACCCGCCTTCCGACTGCAGGTCGACACCTTCTGCCTGGACCTGCCCGTGATCGGGCCGCTGCTCTCCCGCCTCGATTCGGCCCGCTGCCTGGACGTGCTGGCCTCGTCCCTGAAGGTCGGCCTGAGCATCGTGGCGGCGCTAAAGAACAGCATCCGAGTCGCCTCGAATGCCAAGTTCCGCCAGGACCTGGAGGCTGCTAACAGCGCCATCATGCAGGGTCAGGGGCTGGGCAGCGCCCTGGCCGACTCGACCTCGATCCCGCGTTTTGCCACCTCGCTGATCGAAGTCGCCGAAGAGGCCGGTCAGTTGGACGAAGCGTTAGAGCGCACGGCCGCCATCCTGGACGACGATGTCAACGATGCTCTAAGCCGGGCGGTGGCACTGGCCGAACCGCTGCTGTTGAGTGTGGGAGGCGTCGCGGCCGGTTTCGTGGCGGTGGCCACCTTCTTGCCCATTATCCGCCTGGTCTCTAATCTTTGAGTGTTGGATATTTTCGCTACCCGAAAGAGTCCATCTCTGATACTATTTAGGGATGAGGCGGAATCGGGAGGGGTTCTCTTTAGGAGAAGTGCTGATCGCTTTGGCGGTCATGGGGCTGGCCTTGCTGGGCCTGGTCACCGTGCTGGCCTCGGGCGTGAAGGCGCAGGACAAAACCTCGAAAAGCGTGGTCGCCCGCTCCGTCGCCTCGAGGGTGATGGACCGCACTCTGAACGCCCTGGCCACGGGTAGCGACGGCGACGTCGCCGCCTTTTGGGACAGCGACATCTCGAGCCAGAGTAACCCCTACGATGACGGACACGGCGGCAAAGAGGTCGTCGGCACCACCGAGTTCGCCTACCTGATTACCGCGCTCGAAATTCAGCGTAACGGACAGCCGTTCGGTACCGCCAGCGGCGGGGACGGCAACCGACTCAAGCAGGTCACGGTCACCGTGCGCTGGGCCGCCGACGGCGCCCAGGCCAGAGCCGGCACCGGCAAGCAAGAGATCCAGGTCAGCCAGCTGGTCAACCGGAGCCAGCCTTGAAACGACGCGCCTGCGGCTTTTCGATCGTGGAACTTCTGCTGGTAGCGGCCATTTTCTCCGCCTTTCTGATCGTCTCGTACGGACTGTTGAACACCGGCCTGAGCAGTTGGAAACGCACGGCCAACAGTCAGGACGTGGACCTGGAGTTTTCCAAAGCGGCCGCCGCTCTGAAGCGCGACCTCAGGGACACCGCCGTTCGGCACGCTTCGACCCGGACGACGCCCTGGCTGCCGCCCGGCGGGACTCGCGGCAACGTGCTGTGGTTCCTTTCCGCCGTCGACCCGGCTAGCGGTCAGTTCGTGCGCAAGAAGGACGGAACGCCGTTCTGGCAGCGCAACATCGTCTACTACCTGGCTATCCCCAGCGAGCACGACGCGCTTTACGGCGTACGCTGCGGCAGCGGTCGCTACCACTGTCCGCACGGAATGCTGGTGCGCCGCGTTTTCGACACCGGCCAGGCGACCTCGGCGTCTTCTCCGGAGGCGCGGATCGAGAAGTTGATGACCCCGGCCCAGGTGGGGGAGCGACTGAAGCGGCCGCGCACCGCCCATCGGCTAGAGTTTGGTAATCCGACCGCCGAATCCGAAGAGGTGGTAGCCGTTGGTCTGGTCGACTTCGCGGCCACGGTAGCGCCGACCGGCTTTCCCAACGAAGTCGAACTGCGCCTCTCGGGCTTTCAACTGGCCGAAGCCGGCAAGGTCATGCGGCTGGGCCAGGAAGACATGAGCTTATCCCCCTACACCCGCAGCCTGCTGCTGTCGGTAGTCCCGGGGAATTAGGGTTGGAGGGGGAGAGGATGGGAGTGGGAGTGCGCGGTCGAGGGTTTGTCCTCTTGTCGACCATGCTGATAGTGCTGGTGCTGGGGTTGATCCTCCGCGTGGCCGTCATCCGCATGCCGTCGGTGCTGGGCGCGGCGGGACACTCGGCGGCTCACGAGCAGGCCGAGCGGGCGGCCCAGTCGGGCATAGAATTCGCCCTGACCCAACTGCGAGAGACCCCCGACTGGAAGGGCGGAGCGGCTCGCCAGACCCTGCTTGACCACGCGGGAGTGCTGACGGTAGTGCAGGAGCAGGGGAACGTTCTGGGCACTCTGACCGGGACGGACGGCAGCCGCTGCGAGTTCCGCCTGCGCTTCAACTTCCAAGACGGCGGCGGGACCGGGGGCGACGGTCGCCCCGACCCCTCGGGCGAGCTACGTTTCGCCATGCCGTACGTCAGCGTCAACAATCTGTTGCTCGACACCGAGACGGTGGTGCCCCGGGCCAGCGGCCCGGATTCGGCCGTGCTCGACCCCACCACAGGCTTCCCGCTACCGGGCCAGTCGGTCTGCCTGGTGGTCGAAGGGCGAGCCTTGCGGAGCGGCGGCGGGGTGGCCGCCCGCTCGGTCAAAGAGGGCGTCTACTTGATGAACAAAGAGCGCGCTATTACCGACGCCGTGGTGATGGCCGGGGGCGGCATCGACATCAAGACCGGCACCGGCCAGAGCCGGGTGGTGCTGGGCGGCTCGATGATCAAGCAGGCCACCCACGAACTGCTGCGTCTGCGCACCAAAGGCGGCGTGAATCTGCATCGCAGCGACGGAAGCCCGGCCCTGGTGCGGGTGGCCGAAGGGACCAGGGGCGAGATCAACTACGATTTCCAGAAAGCGTTCCAGGCTCAACTTCCGGGCAACAACCGGGTCACCATAGTCGAAGAAGACTCGGGCAAAGATTTCTACAATCTGCCCTGGGACGCGGTGAAAAAAGCCTCGGGTTCGAACTCGGTCAAGCTGCCGGGCGGGGTCTACGCCTACGGCGACTTCGGCAACGGGCAGCGCGAGATGTACTACTTCGACATGACCTATGACGAATACAAGGCGCTTCCGCAGGTGCCTAACCTGGGTGACCCGGGCTTTTCCGGGAGGGCCGTGGGTACGGACTTCGCCGGGGTGCGCGGCAGCGACGGCCTGGGCGACCTGAGCGCCCGCCTGTCGATCAAGCCGACTACGTTGATGGAGCGAGCCTGGGGCGGCGACAACGGGATCCCCGTGCAAGGTTTCCAGCTGACGGTCAAAGATATCGACCTTCGCATCGACCCCTCGGCCAGCGGCAAAGAGAGCTTTGCCCTGGTTCCTCACTCGCCCACCCAGTGGAGCTCGAAGCAGCCCGAGACGCTACCGCCCAGGCGCGACGATTTTACCCCCGATTCGATGAAGATCGTGCTCTCGGGCACCACCATTTCGGCCAACGACGACGTGACCATCCACGGCGGCGTGACGGGGAAAAGCGGCACCATCACCTCGGCGGGCACGGTGCAGATGTTGGCCGGGCGCACCATGGTGATGGAGAATCAGGGCAAGCCGGCCAACGAGGTCGAGCAAGAGCTGGAGGACGCCAACCCGCCTGACGACCCGGAAGAAGGCGGCTCGGCTGCGCCCGACCCGGACGACGAAGCCAACCGGGGCAACTCGGCGCTGCAGCTGAACATCTACGCCAAAGAGCAGCTCAAGATTTCGACCTTCTCGAACCGGATCGTCAACGAGAACGGAGTGCCGCGCTCGGGCTATCGCAATTTGACCTTCAAGGGGCTGCTCTACAGCTGGCAAGACGTCGAGGTGATCGCCTCGGACGCGCCCGCTCATCCGGCCACCGGGGTGTTCACCTTGCGCGGCTCGCTGGTCGCTTACGGCGCCGACCCGGAAAGCGGCGAGCCAGGCAGCATCTCTTCGGACCCCGGTGACCCCACGCGACTGGGAGGCAAGGTCAGCATCGAGGCGCGCAGCTCGAAGCTGTACTGGGACCCGCGCTACATTCCGCTCAAGGACTTGCAGGGCGACTCGGGATCGCACTTTACCCTCAAGAGGTTTTCCGTCAGCTATCCCCAACCGTAAACCGTGGCTATGAGGACCGTTCAAGGATGAGACTCCCTCTTTCTCTCCCCGCGGTGATCATGATATTCTATCTCACTAGCCAAAATGGGGGCCACGGGGCCGCCTTTGCCAAGGAGCCAGCCGACGTGATCTCTTCTCTGTCCGTCTCGACCACCGCCGCGGCCGCGCGTTCGCGGGGGCCCGCGCGTGCCTCCAACCCCCGTCTTTCCCAAACCTCCAGCCCCCAGGAGGGTGTCACCCTCAAGGCTGTCCCGCAGTATCGGGAGCCCAAACAAGCGGTGAGTTTCGTGGAGGGCTTTGACGCCCAGCTCGGCATCAGCCCGGAGATGGCCAGGGAGAAGCGCGAGCTGATGGCCGAGAGCAGCCACGCTTTTTTCCGCGGCATGCCCGCCCTGTTCTACAGCGATCTGCAGAGCACGTTCCTGGAGCGCTCGCGGCTCCTGCCCGAACCTGCGCCCACGGTGGGGATTGTGGGCGATGCGCATATCCTGAACGCGGGGACCTTTCGCGGACCCGACGGCAAGACGGTGTGGGGACTCAACGATTTCGATCAGTCCGAGTTGGGCAGTCCCGAATGGGACCTGGAGCGGATGGGCGTCAGCCTGTACGTGGCCGGACGTTCGGGCGGCCTGAGCTCGGACGAGAGTCTGGGGCTGGTGCGCGAGATGGGGCAGAGCTACCTGGACTCGCTGGGCCAGGACGGTCCCGCCTACCTGGAACGGTCCGAGACCGACGGCAAGGTTCAGGAGCTGATCGATAAGGCCGGCTCAAAAGACAACGAGAAGTTTTTGGACAAGTGGACCAGCGAAGACCGCAAGACGCTGCTGCGCGGCGAGGACCTCGAAGAGCCCGAGGCCAGGCGGGGCGCTCAGATGCGCAAAGCGCTGGGCAAGGCGTTCCCGGAACTGACGATTCTGGACATGGCGTCCAAGCCCCACTCGGGCGGCAGCACCCGTGGGCTGGAGCGGTACTACACCCTGATCGAGGAGCCGGGCGGTGACCCCTGGATTCTCGAGGTCAAGGCGGTGCTGCCGACGCCGGTGCAGATTCCCGATGGCGACCTGAGTCGAGGTGACGGCGAGAAGATTCTGGGTTTCCAAAAGCAGATGGGCAGCCCGGTGGACCATCGTCACCGTGCTTTCAAGCTCGGCGAGGTGGCGTTCTTTACTCGCGAGCGCGAGCGGGAGAAAGATTCGCTCAAAGACAAGGCCAAAAATCTGCCTGATCTGGCTCCGCTGCTGGGGCAGGTGCTGGCGCGAGCGCATGGTTCGTCGGGCGCCGACATCAAGGGTTGGGTCGACGGGCGCGAATCGCAGCTTCTGGGCAACCTGGAAAAGTTCAGCCAGACCTACGCCCGCCAGGTGGAAAGCGACTACCGCGAGTTCGCTGCCAAGTACGGCGGCGGGTCGGGCGGCGGCTCGGAGCCTCCTGAGGCCAGGGGCGCGGACGGCTTTCTGCTCCGCTAGTCCTTTTTCGGATGACGCTGGCAGACCAGGGACGTTTGGCTTTTGCCGTTTTGCTGGCGGCGCTGCTGTTGTCGGCCTTACCGGTCGAGCCGGTGTCGGCGGTGGTTCTGGGCTTCGGCAGTCTATGGCTAGAGACGCTGGGGGTGCCGCTGCTGGCAGGCTACCGCTTCTCTCCCGCCACCCCTTTGCTGCTGACGGTGGCCCTCTGCCCCGGACTGGGGCCGGGCCTGGCGGTGGCGGTGGTATTGCTCGATGCGGTGGCCCGCTTAGAGGCGGGGTTCTGGGTCAACCTGGGGCAGCGTCTGGCTCTGGCGCTGGCGCTGCTGGGCGTGGCGCTGGCCGGGAAGTTTGCCGGCCATCTGCCGTACCTGCCCGCCCTGCTGGGGCCGCTGCTCTATCTGGCTGTGCGTTTGGGAGGAGAGAGTCGACCTCCGTCGGCCCCCGAGGAACGCGCGATCTGGCGCCAGCTTCATCTGAGAATTCGCCCTTTAGAGGCCGGCACCGCGTTGGCGGCTCCGCTGTTCGCGGTGGCGGTGGTAGCCCATCCAGTGCTCTCGCTGCTGCTGCTGCCGCTGCTGGCTTCCACCCGAGCCGCCGCCGAGAACGCCCTGCTGGTGGCCCACGATCAGTCGCTGGGCGAGCTGCTGGGACGCCTGAAGGGGGCCGAGAAGGCGGCTCGCCAGGTCGGGTTGGAGAGAGACCGGGCCCAGGAGGAGAAGCGCCTGTTGGAGGGGTTCTCGTCGTCCCTGGCCGGGCGTCCGGGTCTGGCCGAGGCCGCCTCGCAGCTGGTGGCTACGGTGCACGGCGTGCTGGCGGTGGATACGGTCGTGGTGTTTCTGGGGCAGCCTTGCGAGCCTTACTCTTACCGGACGGGCGCTGTCCACACGGCGGCGCTGCAGGGGGCGGCCCTGACCCAGTTGCGCGAGCCGCTGGTCGACCGAGCGCTGGCGGCGGGGAAGCCGGTTTTGCAGAAATCGGCCCCGGCGGGAGAACGTCTGCTGGCTCGCGACGTGGTGGCGGCAGCGCTG
>JAEXNA010000148.1 GCA_023447635.1 Vulcanimicrobiota bacterium
GGTTTGCACGCCGGGAATCGTGGGTTTGACGCCGGGGGATGGCGGTTTGACGCCGCCTGGCTGGCTTGATGGGAGTGGCGTGGAGCGGGGCGGGGCGGGTCCAAACCGAGATTGGCGGCGTGACGCCGGGATTTGCCGGTTTGACGCCTGGATATTCGGGTTTGCACGCCGGGAATCGTGGGTTTGACGCCGGGGAATGGCGGTTTGACGCCGCCTGGCTGGTTTGACGGGAGGGGCGTGGAGCGGGGGCGGTTCCAAACCGAGATGGGCGGCGTGACGCCGGGATCTGCCGGTTTGACGCCCGGAGATTCGGGTTTGCACGCCGGGAATCGTTGGTTTGACGCCGGGGAATGGCGGTTTGACGCCGCCTGGCTGGTTTGATGGGAGTGGCGTGGAGCGGGGGCGGGTCCAAACCGAGATGGGCGGCGTGACGCCGGGACTTGCCGGTTTGACGCCGGGACCTACCGGTTTGACCCCGCTTCAATTTGTCTGGCGGGCGGGGGTGTGCCAGGGGATAGAACTTGAGAAATTTTCCTGGGGCATGGAGGATGCTTGAAAAGACCTCGGAATAGGAATTGAAACATTTTCATGAGGTCGTTGTTTTCGTGAGTCCTACCGGTTCTAAAATCCTTCCGTTCCCCGTTCTTCGCCGATCGGAACAAACCGGTATAATTCAACGAAACTTTCCCGCTCGCTGGTTGGCGCTTCTGCTGATGGGCAGCGTGGGGGCGGCTTACGCCTTCACTCCCGGGTCCGAGCCCAATGTCCTCACTCCCCCCGCCCTGGTGCCGTCCTCGCAGACGGTGATGGAAGGCGACGCTGCTGTGGTGTCGCAACTGGCCGGCTCTCTGATGGGCAGCGGCGCCCTGTCGTCGCTCGACCGCGAACTGCTAGAGGAAGGGAAGGGGCGCCGCGTCGTCCTGGAAGTGCAGACGCCAGAGACGGACCCCGTGGCCCTGCGCCGCGAACGCGCGGACTTCTCGCGCGTGGTCGAAGAGCTGGAAGGCGCCTATATGACGGGCGGTCAGTACCCGGCCGTGCCTGCGGCGGGGTCCGGCGGCCCGGTGATGAGCTATCGCACCGACGGAGAAGATTTCACTCTCTCGGCTGGCAACCGCAGCTACAGTACCGAGACTGGCATGACCTACGAAGCGCTTCCCGCCGAAGGCGGCGTCCTTCAGGTCAAGGCGTTCCTTCAGCCCGGAACCAGCGGCTGGGGGCCTTGGGAAGAAGATACCGTGAGCCTGGTGCGCCCCGCCAAACCCGCCGAAGCGAAGGCGGCCGCCGTCGAGGAGTCCAGTTTCGAAGGACTGGCTTTCCTGGAAGGTCTGCCCCAGGGCGAGCGCGGCACCGCCCGCATGTTCTTCCCGGTAAACCGGTCCACTTGCGGCCACCTTTTTCATCGGGTCAACGGCAGCACCGCCTACAGTTCGGGAGAGTTGACCTACGACGCGACCAGCGGAAGTTTCTCGCTGAAGCTGTTCCGCTCGGGCGAAGCGCCCGCCGCCGCCAACTTGAACGCCAAGGCGCTCGACGCCCAGCTGCAGAGTCGCGATCTGGCCACGACCCTGGTGGGAGAGAGCGCTCTGCTGTCTGACCTGGGTCTGATGTCTCCCGCCAAGCAGGGCGAAGACGTGATGCTGCTCTCGACGGCAGCCGTGCTGCCCGGCTCGGTTTCCAGCGCGCTGGACGGCCTACGTCTGGCCAGCCTGGACCGTCATCGCGAACCGCTGAGCACGGGCCCTCTGGCCGCTGGAGCCGAGGGCGGCGGAGAGGCCACGATGGTCGGTCGGGTCCAGCTTCAGGATAAGCTGGGCCAGCTGCACCAGCTCCGGCTGCGGGGCGGTCGCGGTGCCAACTACGACTGGCTGGTCGGCCAGGTCTGCCCGCTGCCGGAGGAGACTCGGATCGCGAGCTTCGTGGACAGTCAGGCTGCCTCGTACCAGCAAGAGACCCCGGTCGAGCGCCAGGTGGTCAAAGCGGGCCGTTAGGTCGCGCCTCGGTTCTGTGGCTTCCCAGTCAGGTGGCCGTTCGAGCCTTATGCAGAGCGCGCCATTCCGAGGCGCTCATCCGCATGATGATGCGCCGCTCGGTCCAGCGGTTGTGTAAACCGATCACCTCGGTTTCCCGGATCGCCTGGAAGCCGCATTTCAAGAAGCAGCCCTGGGCGGCGCCGTTGAAGTGAGCGGTGTCGAGTTCGACCAGGTCGACCTTGCGCTGGGTGAACAGGTAGGCCAGCAGCGTGGTCATCGCCTCGCTCCCCAGCCCCTGTCCCCGATGCTCGGTCCCGCCCAGCAGGATGCCCACTCGGGCCAGGCTCCGACGACTCTGGCGAAACAGTTTGTAACGTAAGAATCCCAAAGGGAGCGCGGGAGTTGTACCCTCGCATGAGGAAATAATGAGGACCCCTGTGGTGTCTTCGCGAAGCTCCTGGAGGTACTCTGCGGTCATGTCGACCAGGGTCTGGGTGTCGGTGTCCACCCCGAAGGCCAGTCGACAGCTCTCGGGGTCCTGGAACCAGCGAGCTACGAGTTGATGGTCCTCGTCTTTGATGGGGCTCAGGGCCAGGCGTCCTGTCTCGGAGAGGAGGGGGGCGGCCTCCGGGGCGGGCTGGCCAAGGAGCCGGCGAAACAGGCTGTGCATAGATAGGATTACCACAGGGCGGGGTTTGGTTCCCTCCGCCCGGTGAACGAGGAGACTCTTTGCCATTCTCTCCCGCCACGGGGAGGAGTGCGGAATTCTCCTCGCAGAAGATTACCCGAGTAGGATCCTCAATAGAGGAATGCGGGTGGGAACCGAAAATGAGCATCCCCCCACAAGGTTAAAGGAGCGTCGCTTTGCAGAAACGAGATTACTATATGGTTCTTCGGGTGAAACCGATCGCCACGCCTGATGAGATCAGGAAGGCCTATCGGGACCTCTCAAAAAAGTACCATCCCGATCTCAACCCTGGGATGAAAGCTGCCTCTGACGAGAAGATGAAAGAGCTGGTGGCGGCTTACAACGTGCTCAACGCCAAGGACAAGCGTAAGGAGTACGACGCCCAGCCCTGGTTCCAGTTCCGCAAGAACGCCAAGGGGCGTGAGAAGGTGGGCAAAGACGCTTTCAAAGGCAAGCCCCAGCCCAAGAAAAAAGAGAGCTTCCTGACCAAGCTGCTGGCTACGTTCAAGAAGAACGACGGCCCCAAAGGCGGGGTCGACGCGAAGCAGGCCGATGTCCATTTCATGTTGGGCGTCTCTATGGCCGAGACGGATAACTTCCTGGACCAGGCCAAGGCCGAGTTCACCAAGGCGCTGGAGTACGATCCCAAGCACTCCGAGGCCGCCTACAATCTGGCTCTGACCTCTTACAAGAACGGCGACTTCGACGAGGCGCGCCGCGGACTCAACGACGTGTTGGCAGGCAACGCCGGCGACAACATGGCCAAGCATCTGCTCAAGCTTCTGCACGACCCCGACTTCTAACCGGGGTCTCCCGTATTCCTACGGGATGGTCCGTCCACAGAAATGCCCACCCTCCCAAAAGAGCGGTGGGCTTTTGTTTTAAGCATGAGGGTATCTGTCGGGGATTGGGCACATGTTCACAACCCGGCAACGAGGAGTTCTTATCTTCGCTCTAATCTCTGAGTGTGATCATCGCATCGAGTCATAGCCCCTGGCCCACCGGCCCCTTCTCTGCGGTTCGCCCCGCCGAGACCCCGGTGCAGGAGCCGACCGAGTCTTCGGCTCCCGAGCCGATCGATGAGCTGGTTCCGGGCCTGGAGACTCCTCCCGCTGGCGCCTCCCGCGGCTCGATGAGCGCCGGCGACATGTCTCGCCAGGCCGACCGTTCGGCCGGTGCGGCGCTGGCTGCTTTCCCTCAGGTCGTCCACCTGCTGGCCAACCCCGAACTTCACCTGGGCCAGGGCCTGGCCGAAGAGACCGGCCTGCCGCTGATCTCTCTGGCCAGGACGAAGGTGGACGAACTCGACGACCTGCTGGCCCAGCCGCAGTTCGCCGAAGGGTTCATTCTCGAGGGCGTACCCCAGGATCGAGCAACCGCAGAAGCGCTCGACGGGCTGCTCAGCGCCACCGACCCTAATGGGCGTCGAGTGCTGGGTTTTGATAGCTGCACGCCCGCTCAGCAAGAGATTCAGGATCACTACATCGACCAGGGTCTGATGTGGTTGGTGCCTTCGCCGGAGAAGCAGACCAGCGTGGAGCAGACGAAGAACTCCCTGCTCGAATGCCTGGTCGGTCTGCCCGCCTGGGAGTAAGTCTCGAACCGCCTCTCCCTCCCATCGGCGCGACTCGGGACTCCAGCCGCCTCCAACCCTCTCCCTCCAACCTTCCTTCCCCAGAAAAGGTCCATCCCCGACGAGCCTCCGGGTCATGGCGAAGGAATGCTTCCTATCGCTCTCTAATAGGCACCTGCCCGAGGCCGTACGACTTTCTCAAAGGCCCCGGTACGATGTTGGAGGACTCCATGGCCGGAACACAATCGACGCCCCCGCAATCTCCTGTGGACCAGGGCGAAACCCCCTCGCCCCTGTGTAATCACCTTTTGCAGCAGGTTCGCCTGCGACTCGACGGGCAGTTGAGCCCGGCTGATTTGGAGAAGTCCGCCAGGGACGCCATCGCTTCCCTGGATCAGGCTCGCGAGCAGACGCTCAACAATCTCGAGAACGACGGGGCCAAAGACGCCGTGTTGGAAGCTTTCGAAAAGAGCTTCGACGACATGCAGGCCGCCCTGGAAGAGATCGTGGACTATGCTGCCGAGGCCACCCCGGAAAGCCATGAGGCGGTCCGCGCGACGATCTTCCGCGCCGCCACCGCTACCGCCACTGCCGTCACCATCATGCAGTCGTCGGCTCTGTCGGAAGGGCCCACCGATATGCCGCTCTTCAACGGTCTGTTTCAGATGAAAGAGCGCTACCTGCAGGGCGGCGTGGAAGGTCAGCATCTGCAAGATGCGCTGGCCAACATCGTGAAGATGACCAAGGCGGCTATCGCTGAACTGCTGGCCGGCGAAGGCGAGCAGCCTCCGCAGCGCGACGGTCTGGTGCGCGCCTACGAAGAGCAGATTGAGAGCCTGGAACGGGTCGGGGAAACCATCGACACCGGTCGTAAGGACAAAGCCGAAGTTGACGATGCGTTCGACCAGCTGCTGCGCACCTCGAACGGAGTCAAAGAGGCTATGGCCTCGCTCAACGAAGCGCTTATGAGTCAGGGCCCTTGCCGCCTGACACGCACCAACGTGATGCTTTCCGCCTCGAACAGCTTCCAGGCCGGCGGTATCAGTCCCGACCAGTTCTCCCGCACCATCGACAGCTACGAAGCCGAGCTGCGCGAGGAGCGGGCCGGCGTCAACGAGCTGGTCGGTATGCCCGGCCAGAGCGAAGCGGTCAAAGAAGAGGTCGCCAAGCTGCGCGACGCTTACGAGCTGCACGAGGAAGCGCTGGCGATCTTCTCGGAATACCTCGATGGCGAGGCCGAGCCGGAAGACTTCGTACGCGCCCAGAAGATGCTGGTCGAAGCTTCCGAGAAGCTGTCGGACATCAAGGAAGAGTTGGATCGCCTGGGCGAAAACGAGGGCAAGGTGTCCTGCGTTCGCTGCGGCAAACCTAACGAGCAAGGCAGCCGTTCCTGCAGCTCTTGCGGAGCTCAGCTCCCGCAGCAGGCCGGCATGGGGATCGCTTCCACCATGTCGTTCCAGGAAGACGACGGCACGGCCAACCTCAACGAAGGTGAGCTGGTCATCACGGCCAACCTCGAGCGCCTGTTCAACGCCGTCAACGAGATTTCCGAGGGTCGCTCCAGCGACGAAGAGTTCGAGCGGGTGCTCGATTGGCTGGACGGTCTGATGGAGAACGCCATCTCGACTATGCCAGAGATTCCCGACATGAACCCGCCGGCCGACGCCAGCGAGGAGACCTTGTCCCAGATCGAGACGCTCAAAGAGGAGCTGGCCGAACAGCGCAACGAGGCGCTGGAAGGGATGGGGGCGATCCGCGATGCGCTGAACGCGATGGGCGGCTATCTCGACGACCGCGACAAAAATACCCTGATTCAGGGAGTGCGCGACGTGCGCGATGGCGCTATAAAGATGCAGAACGCCGAGAAGGCGTTGAATCTGATGACCACCGCGCTGCAGAAGACGGCCTCCGAAGCGGCCGCCGCTCGAGGCGAGGCGGTCGAGGAGCACGACGAGCCCGAGGACGACGAAGAGTAAAACTGACGTCAACGCCGGGCCGGAGCGGGTCGCGGCGCCTTCTGCGACCTGCCGGATATGCCGAGAGTCGTAGGAGATATGATGGAAGAAGCCTTCAAGCGCGCCGCAAGCGAGCGTATTCTGATTCTCGATGGAGCCATGGGAACGGCCCTGCAAGCTTACAAGCTGCAGGAAGCCGATTTCCGTGGCTCTCGTTTTGCCGATTGGCCGAGCCCGCTTCAGGGCTGTAACGATCTGCTCTGCCTGACCCGACCCGAGGTCGTCGAAGAGGTTCACACGGCCTACATCGAGGCGGGTTCGGATCTGATCGAGACCAACACTTTCAACGCCCAGTCGCTGTCGATGGCCGACTACGGCGCTCAGTCGCTGGTCTGGGAGATCAACGTCGAGGCGGCCCGTCTGGCGCGACGCTGCGCCGACCGTGCGGGGCGCACGGTGTGGGTGGCGGGCGCCGTTGGTCCCACCTCGAAAACGCTGTCGCTTTCGGTTGACGTCAATCGCCCGGGCGCTCGCGAAGTGACCTTCCCCCAGGTGCGGGAGGCCTACGCCGAGCAGATCGAGGCGCTGATCGAGGGCGGTATCGACTGCTTGCTGATCGAGACGATCTTCGACACCCAGAACTCGAAGGCCGCCGTAGTGGCCGCCGAGCAGGTGTTCCGCAAGATCGGGCGCCGTTTGCCGATCTTGATTTCGGTGACCATCACCGATCGCAGCGGACGTACGCTGTCGGGCCAGCAACTCGAAGCGTTCTGGCACTCGATTCGCCACTGCAATCCGCTCTGCGTGGGCCTGAACTGCGCCCTGGGCGCCGACGAGATGACGACCTACCTCGGTGAGCTGTCAGGACTGGCCGATACTCTTGTCTCGTGCTACCCCAACGCCGGTTTGCCCAACGCTCTGGGCGGTTACGATGAGACGCCCGAGCAGATGGCTAAGGTTCTGGCTCGCTTTGCCGAGAACGGCTGGCTGAACATGGTGGGAGGCTGCTGCGGCACCACGCCGGCCTTTATCAAGGCGATCGCCGAAGAGATGAAGGGGCGCGCTCCGCGTCGCCCTTCGCCCACCAAGCAGCAGTTCGCGGTCAGCGGTCTGGAGACGTTCCGGCAAGACGCCGACACGGGGCTGATCGTGGTGGGGGAGAGGACCAATGTGACCGGCTCTCCCAAGTTTGCTCGTCTGGTTCGCGAAGGCGACCTGGACGGCGCGCTGACGGTGGCTCGACAGCAGGTCGAAAACGGAGCTAACCTGCTCGATGTGAACATGGACGAAGGGCTGCTCGATTCCGAGGGGCTGATGCGACAGTTCCTGAACCTGCTGGCCTCCGAGCCCGACATCTCGCGCGTTCCGCTGATGATCGACTCGTCCCGCTGGGAAGTGCTGGTGGCTGGACTAGAGTGCGCCCAGGGGCGCTGCGTGGTCAACAGTATCTCGCTCAAAGACGGGGAAGAAGAGTTCCTGAAGCGGGCCCGCTTCCTGAAAGAGTTCGGCGCGGCCGCGGTGGTCATGGCGTTCGACGAGCAGGGTCAGGCCGACACTACCGAGCGACGCATCGCCATCTGCAAGCGAGCCTACGGACTGCTGGTCGAGCAGGCGGGCTGGCAGCCGTGCGATATCATCTTCGACCCCAATGTGCTGACGGTGGCGACGGGGATCCCCGAGCACGACGGCTACGGCTTGTCGTTCATCGAGTCGATCACAGCCATCAAGCGCGAGTGCCCCGGTGTGCTGATCTCGGGGGGGATTTCGAACGTGTCGTTCTCGTTCCGAGGAAACAACCCGGTTCGCGAAGCGATGCACACGGTGTTCATGTACCACGCTCTGAAGGCCGGACTGGACATGGCCATCGTCAACGCGGGCATGCTTGGCATCTACGAGGATATTCCCGAGGATCTTCGGATCGCTGTGGAGGACGTGCTGCTGGCGCGCCACCCCGAGGCGACGGAGAACCTCCTGACGATCGCCGAGAAGTACCGCCACGAGGGCGGTGAGAAGGTGACCGAGCAGGCCGTCGTGGCCTGGCGTCAGGGCACGGTCGAAGAGCGCCTCTCGCACGCCCTGGTCAACGGCCAGGTCGACTACATCGATGAAGATGTCGAGGAGGCTCGGCAAAAGTACCCCCGTCCACTCGAGGTGATCGAGGGTCCGCTGATGGCCGGTATGTCGGTTGTCGGTGAGCGCTTCGGCGAGGGCAAGATGTTCTTGCCTCAGGTGGTCAAGAGCGCCCGCGTGATGAAGAAGGCGGTAGCTTATCTGCTGCCGTTCATGGACGCTGAGAAAGAGTCGGGAGGGGCCCGCTCGCAGGGCAAGATCCTGATGGCTACGGTGAAAGGCGACGTCCACGACATCGGTAAAAACATCGTGGGCGTGGTGCTGGGCTGTAACGGCTTCGAGGTGATCGACCTGGGGGTCATGGTGCCCACGGAAGAGATCTTGCGCCAGGCGCGCGCTCATCAGGTCGACCTGGTGGGCCTGTCCGGCCTGATCACGCCGTCGCTCGACGAGATGGTCAAAGTGGCCGAAGCGATGGCTCGCGACGGCTTCGAGCAGCCGCTCCTGATTGGCGGGGCGACCACCAGCGCGACCCATACGGCGCTGAAGATCGCGCCCGTCACGGAGCAGACCGTAGTCCACGTGCTGGACGCTTCGCGGGCGGCCGCAGTGTGCAGTAAGCTGCTGGATAAGGCGTCGTCGGCGGGCTACCTGGCCGAGATTCAGGCCGAGCACGTGCGACTGCGCGAGCGCTTCCTGCAGCGTAGCCAGGTCGCGCTGCTTCCGCTGGCCGAGGCGCGTTCCAAGCACTGGACCTACGTCGCGCCGTCGGGTGGGCTACCGCAGAGTGGCGCGTTGTCCCAGGTTCAGGTGCGCGATCCGCTACCTCTGGAAGAACTGGTGCCGCTGATCGATTGGACTCCGTTCTTCATTGTTTGGCAGATGCGCGGCGTGTATCCCCGCATTCTCGAGCGTCCCGAGGCCAAGAGCCTGTTCGACGAAGCGCTGGCCATGCTCGTCGACCTGGTGCGCTCGAAGACTTTGACCGCCAGGGCGGTTTTCTCGGTGATGCCGGCCCATTCGGAAGGCGACGATATCGTGGTCGGCGACTCGCGCTGGCCCATGTTGCGGCAGCAGACGGAGCGCAGCCAGGGTAAGCCGTCTCGATCGCTGGCCGACTTCTTGTCGCCGGACGGGGACACTCTGGGGCTGTTCGCGGTCACCGCGGGCTTTGGCTGCGAAGAGGCGGCCAAGATCTATGAAGCCGACCACGACGATTACCACGCCATCATGGTGCGAGCGCTGGCCGACCGTCTGGCCGAAGCGGGCGCCGAGTGGGTGCATCGCGAGCTTCGCATCGGCTGGGGTCTGGAGACGCGCGAGAGCTTCTCTCCCGAGCAGCTGATCAAGGAAGAGTACTCCGGGATTCGACCCGCTCCAGGCTATCCGGCCTGCCCCGACCACGTGACCAAGCGCGAGCTCTGGAAGCTACTCGAGGTCGAGAAGCACACCGGGATGAAGCTGCTCGACTCGGGCGCGATGTGGCCGGCGGCTTCGGTCAGCGGGATGGTTTTCCATCATCCCGAGTCTCGCTACTTCGCCATCAACCGGATCGGAGCGGATCAGCTCGACGACTACGCCCGGCGCCTGGGAGAGAATCCGGACGACGTCGCTCGCCGTCTGGCTACCCTGCTCTCGTGACCGCGCTTTTCTCCGAGCCGGGTCGTCATCACGCGATCTGGAAGGAGTGGAGGCGGATCGGCAAGGGCCAGGACGAGCGGTTTTTTCTGGAGCACCGCGCGGCGGTGCTGGAATCGCTGGAGGGGGCGCGCCCGCCCGAGCAGGTTCTACTCTCGCGTCAGCTTTTCGACTCGGATCCCAAGGGGTGGGAGGGGAAGGCTCGCGCGGCGACGGCGGTACGCTGGTTCATAATGGAGGGGAAGGCGCTTGACGAGGTCGCCTCGGTGCCCGCCAATAGCGGACTTTGCGGTGTCTATCGTCCCGCCCAAGCTGTCTGGGAGGAGTTGCTGGAGCAGCGACTTTTGCTGGTTCTCTGGGACCTGACCGACCCTGGAAACCTCGGTACTTTGATTCGTGCGGCGGCCGCTTTGGGTCAGTCGTCCCTGCTTTGTCTGGGTGGCTGTCGAGCCTGGGCGGCCAAGGTCGCTCGTTCGTCGGCCGGGGCGCTCTTGAACGCTCGCTTGCTGCAGCTTCCGCTGGGGGAGGGGAGTGAGGCGCTGCAACGATTGAGAGCGGCGGGATATGGGCTACACGCGGCTTATCCTCGAGCGACCAGGGCCTTGCAGCAGGTCGAGTGGACGGAGCAGAGCGCCATTCTGCTGGGCAACGAGACTCGGGGCCTACCCGAAGAGTTGGCCGAGCAGACGACCCCGTTCCGCATTCCCATGGCAGAGAACAGCGAGTCGCTCAACGTGGCGATGGCGGGTTCCATAGCCCTCTGGGAGTGGAGACGTGTCCATCTTTGAGGACGATTTCAGGGCGACGGATTAGTTTGTCCCCAGGCAGGGCATGATGGCCCGAGCGACACATTGAGGGGGAGTTCAGGGCGTCACGGCCACCCGATACGCGCCAGCGAGGGTCGTCGGAGCGCCATTGGAAGGTGTGAGCTACAGGTCCAGAGGGGTCGCTACAGGCGACCTATCTGAGTTGACATAGCTTGTGAAATCCTTCACAATTGGCGCGGGATTGGGAGTTAAAGTTCATGGTGAGAGAATCGAAGAGTCTGGGGGATACGGCTTTTCCGAGCCCCTTTGCACTGTTTGTGAGGGTTCTCGTTGTCAGCACGGCGCTGCTGGTGTTTATTGGAGCCATGGTCACCACGACGGGTTCCGGTCTGTCGGTACCCGATTGGCCTCTCTCTTTCGGTAAGATCAACCCTCGTATGGTCGGAGGCGTGGCTTTCGAGCACGGGCATCGCCTGGTCGCCTCGGCGGTGGGCTTTCTGGTCCTGGTGGCGGCTATCTGGGCCTCCGTCATTCGCGCCGCCACCACCGTCCGCCGCCTGGCACTGTTCGCCCTGGCGCTGGTGATCTTCCAGGGTCTGCTGGGCGGACTTACGGTGCTGATGCGCCTGCCCACCGCCGTTTCGGTGGCCCACGGAACCACAGCTCAGCTGTTCTTCTGCACCATCGTTGGTCTGATGTGGGTCACCTCCTCGAGCTTCGTAAGGGCTGAGGGGACGATCACTGGCGGGGCCGCTCGCAATCTGCTGATTGCCTCCTCTGGGATGACGTGCCTGGTGCTGCTCCAACTTCTGGTCGGCGCGACCATGCGCCATATGGGTGCCGGCCTGGTTATTCCGGACTTCCCCACCTCGCTCGGGCACATCGTGCCGCCGCTGGCCTCGACCGAGATCGCTATCAACTTCACCCACCGCCTGATGGGCATGGCCGTCGCCGCGATGGCCATTCTGCTCTGCCTGCGTATCTACCGCTTTCATAAGTCGGAAAAGGCGCTGGTCCGCCTGGTGACTCTGCTGGTCGGTTTGGTCGCCGTGCAGATCACCCTGGGCGCTTTGACCGTCTGGCATTCCCGGGCGCTGGTGCCTACCTCGCTACATGTGATGAATGGCGCCATGGTTCTGGCCACGGCGTTCTCCATCTACCTCTGGTCCTGGAAGTTGACCCGACCCGCTCGGGCCAAGTCGGAAAATGGGGAAGAGGCCACTGGTGCGACCCGGATGCAGGACGTGAGCCGGGCGGACTGGATGGAGTTGGCCAAGGTTCGCTTGACCACCATGAGCGTCTTCACAGCGCTTTGCGGATACGCTCTGGGCTCGCAGCCCTGGACGGTCAAAGGTGTGGTGGTCACGGTGGTCGGTGTCTTCCTGCTGGGCGCTGGTTCGAGCATGCTCAACCACGTGATGGAAGTCGAGACGGACGCTCGGATGGACCGGACTCGTAATCGCCCTATCCCTGCAGGACGCGTGCATCCCGCGCTGGTCGAACGCACCGGCGGACTGCTGGTGGCCGCAGGCACCCTGGGCCTGGGACTCTGGCAGCCCTGGGCCGGCCTGCTGGCCTTCGCCGCATTTTTCTCCTACGTCTTCATGTACACTCCAATGAAGTCGTGGAGCCCTTCCTGTACGGTGGTCGGCGCGGTACCCGGAGCCTTGCCGGTGCTGGTCGGCTACGTGGTGGGCCAGGGCGCGCTGGATCTGGGTGGACTGATCCTTTTCGCCATCCTCTTCCTTTGGCAGCTGCCCCACTTCATGGCCATCGCCTGGCTCTGTCGGGAAGACTACGCTCGGGCCGGATTGCCGATGGTCACGGTGATCGATCCCGAAGGGCGTCTGGCTTCGTCCCAGATCCTGATCTACAGCCTGGCCTTGCTGCCGGTATCGCTCGCGCCCACCCTGGTGGGAATGACGGGCCAACTCTATTTTTACTGCGCCTTGATCCTCGGACTGGTTTACCTGTACTCCGGGGTGCTGCTTTGCTGGCGCAAAACCGCGGTGGCAGCGCGCAAGCTGCTGCTCACCTCGGTGGTCTACCTACCCCTTCTCTACGGAGTGATGGTCGCTAATCAATAGCTCATCTTTCGAGGAGGGGCCAGGGGTCCAACGGATGAAACGTTCCGAACCTTAGTAGAAGTCATCGACGAGGAATATGATGTCAAACAGATACATGAAAGCCTTGAGCCCCGCGCTCTGGCGCTTTCTTCTCGCTCTGCTGGCGTTGACGGTCACGGGCTGTGTGGACGGGGTGCGCAGCACCCTGGACGGACTCGGCCCCGTGGCCAATCGTCAAACCAGCACCTTCATGGTTACCCTCTGGGTTAGCCTTGTCATGTTCGCGGTAGTGGGATCCTTCCTGGTCTACTGCCTGGTCAAGTTCCATCACAAGGGACCGATCACGAAAGACACCCCGCTTCCCGATCAAGGCCACGGCAGCGCCGCGACCGAGATCGCCCTGATCCTGATCTCCGTATTCCTGGTCGGAGTCATCGCTTTGCCTACCGTGCAAGGCATTTTCTATGTCGGTACCGTGCCCACGGATCAAAAGGTCTATGAGGTCAACGTCACCGGTATTCAGTGGTGGTGGAAGTTCGAGTACCCCGAGTACGGCGTCGTCACCGCCAACGAAATCGCCATCCCCGCCGGTCGCCCGGTCAAGTTCAACCTGAAAGCTCAGGATGTTCTGCACTCGTTCTGGGTGCCCCGTTTGGGCGGAAAGATGGACCTCAACCCCGGTCAGGATAACTGGCTCTGGTTAGAGGCCGACCCGACCCTGCTCGCGGCCAACAACGACGAACTGGCCACCTCTATGAACAAAGCAGGTCAGCGCTGGGAACACCTGCCTGACGACTACCCCTTCCAGGGTTACGTTCTTTACGGGCAGTGCGCCGAATACTGTGGCTCGTCCCACGCCTTCATGCAGTTCCGCGTGCTGGTTCTCGATGATGCCAACTTCCAGAAGTGGATCGCCTGGCAGAAGGGCGACGCCAAGTCGACTCTGCCCGCCGCCGAGCGCACCGCCGCCGAGACCATGTTCAAGTCGAACCGCTGCGGTACGTGTCACACCATCCGTGGCGTACGCGGCGCGGCTGGACAGGTTGGCCCGGACCTGACCCACATCGGTTCTCGCACCTCGATCGCCGCTGGCTGGCTGGAAAACACCCCCGAGAACCTCGGTGAGTGGATCCAGAACCCCGGCGAGATCAAGCCCGAGAACATCATGCATACCACCGGCTACAAACACCTCAACAAGTACGGTGAGGTCGTGTTGCCGGAGGGAACCGAAATCGACGATACAGAGAAAAAGGCGCTCGCCGAGTATCTCTACAGTCTGAAGTAAGGAGCCGCTCGTGTCTTCCGAAGCGATGCACATAGAACCCGCCCCCGAAAAGGGCTTTTTCGACAAGATTCTCCCCCGTCAGGTCGAGCCCAAAGGCTTGATCGGATGGCTCACCACCATCGACCATAAACGGATCGGTATCCTCTACGGAGTGACCGCCCTGTTCTGGTTCCTGGTGGGAGGGCTGGAAGCGATGATGATTCGTATCCAGCTGCACCGACCGGATTTCCGTGAGTTCATCTCGGCCGAGACCTACAACTCTCTGTTCACGATGCACGGGACCACCATGATCTTCATGGTCATCATGCCGCTTGCGGTTGCCTTCTTTAACTACGTCATGCCGCTGCAAATCGGAGCGCGCGACGTAGCCTTCCCGCGAATGAACGCCTTCAGCTACTGGATGTTCCTCTTCGCCTCGATCCTGATCAACATCTCCTGGTTCTACGGGGAAGCTCCCCACATGAGCTGGGTCGGCTACGCGCCGATCACGGAGAAGCAGTTCACTCCCGGTATGGCGGGTGAGTTCTGGGTGATCGGTCTGCAGCTACTGGGCGTCTCGTCCATCGTGGGTGCGCTGAACTTCATTACCACCATCATCAACATGCGGGCACCCGGTATGACCTTCATGCGGATGCCGGTGTTCACCTGGATGACGCTGGTCACGGCGTTCCTGGTGATCCTGTCGTTCCCCGCCATCACCATCGTGCTGGCCGAGCTGATGTTCGACCGCCTCTTTGGCACGAACTTCTTCCAGTCCGCAGCGGGCGGTCTGCCGATTCTCTGGCAGCACCTGTTCTGGGTCTTCGGCCATCCCGAAGTGTACATCCTGATTCTGCCTCCGATGGGAATGGTCTCCGAGATCCTCCCCGTGTTCTCGCGTAAGCCGCTTTACGGTTACCCCCTGATCGTGGGTTCCGGAGCAGCTATCGGTCTGATGGGCTTCACCGTATGGAGTCACCACATGTTCACCTCCGGTCTGGGCAACATCGCTACGGCGGCGTTCGCGCTGACCACGATGGCTATCGCGGTGCCTACCGGCGTGAAGATCTTCAACTGGATCGGAACGCTCTACGGAGGTCAGCTGATTATGGCCACCCCGATGCTGTTCTCGCTGGGCTTCATCTACCAGTTCATGATGGGCGGCTTCTCCGGCCTGATGCACGCGAACGCGGTGCACGATGCTCAGCAGCACGACTCGTACTTCGTGGTCGCGCACTTCCACTACGTTCTGATCGGTGGCGCCCTGTTCGGGACGTTCGCCGGCCTGTACTACTGGTTCCCGAAAATCACCGGTCGTAAGCTCGACGAGAAGTTCGGAAAGTTCGTTTTCTGGTTCCTCTTCGCCGGCTTCAACCTGACCTTCTTCCCGATGCACTGGCTGGGCCTCAACGGTATGCCGCGCCGCATCTATACCTACAGCGCCAACCAGGGTTGGGATACCATCAATCTGGTCTGTACCTGTGGTGCCGCTCTGATGGCTATCGCCGTCATCGTCTTCTTCTGGGACCTGTTCCGCACTGCTAAGGGCGGCCAGGTTGCCGGCGACGACCCGTGGGATGCTCGTACGGTAGAGTGGGCGATTCCGAACCCTCCTCCCGTGTACAACTTCAAGGAAGTTCCTCACGTGAAATGCCTGGATGACTTCTGGTACCAGAAGTACCCCGAGAGCATGGTTCACGATGAGGATGAAGAGGGAGCCCATCCTTCCGACCACCACGCGGTGGAGGCCCACGGTCACGATGACCACGGAATCCATATGCCTGGTGGCAGCTGGTTCCCGATGATCGCCGCCTTCGGCTTCTGCCTGGGCGGGTTCGGAATCATCACCCATGTCTACTTCCCGATCGACCCCGCGGCTGCGGCCACGATGTCGACCCTGGAGCAGCTGGTCCGACAGTACTGGTTGGCCATCGTGGGTGGATGTATCGGAACGTCGGGAATCTTCGCCTGGGCGATGGAGCCTATCGGCGGCTACAACATCCACTTCAAGGAAGAGGCCCACTCATGAGTGCCCAAGGCGCCCACCTGATTGAAAACCCTCACGAGATCGGAACCACCGGTCTTCCTCACCGGAAGATCATGATGTGGCTCTTCCTGGCCTCGGACTGCATGTTCTTCGGAGCGCTGATCAGCACGTATCTGGTCTTCCGCGGCCGAAGCCTTGTTGGTCCGCTGCCGGAGGAGATCTTCGACATCCCGCTCACCTCGACGTCGTCGTTCGTGCTGCTGATGAGCTCCTACCTGATGGTGCTCTCCCTGGCGGCCATCGAGGAGAACAAGCTCAACCTGTTCCGCCTCTACTGTCTGGGAACCGCTTTCTTCGGTTCCATCTTCCTGGGTTTCCAGGTCTACGAGTTCAACCACTTCATTCACGCCGGACTGACTCTGCAGTCTTCCGTCTTCGGTAGCTCTTTCTACGTCCTGACCGGAACTCACGGCTGTCACGTGCTGATCGGCGTGCTCTGGCTGCTGGCTCTGTTCTTCTACTCCTTCACCGGAGGGGTGACTCAGCGCCGCGCCCTGGACGTCGAGATCGCCGGTCTGTACTGGCACTTCGTGGACATCGTCTGGATCGTGATCTTTGTGGTCGTCTACCTGCTCGAGTACATTATCTAGAGGAACACCAAAATGCAGCACGATGAAGATAAAGCAGTACGCGGCCTCTCCGTGGTCGCGAGGTACACCATCACCGCCGTGGTTCTGGCCATCGTCACGGCCATCGAGGTGTTGGTTCTCTAC
>JAEXNA010000185.1 GCA_023447635.1 Vulcanimicrobiota bacterium
TCCATCCCCTGAGCGTCGGGGTGGGGGCTCGGACGAGCGAAGAAAATTCGCTTCGCACAGAACAGCCTCATGTTTCCATCCCCTGAGCGTCGGGGTGGGGGCTCGGACTCCCCCCTTCACCAGCCGCGTAACCACGCCGCTGGTGAAGCGGAAATCGGCGATCTCATGGGGGGTACCCAAACGTATACCCTGTCATGAGAGGCCAAAATGAGCTCAAACCCTTATAAACATTGGTGCGGCGATCTCCTGAGACGTTGAAGAGCACAAAAGCCCGTGAATCCGGGAAAGGAGGCCCAAATGCCTCGAAATGCTTTAACGTCGTCTGAGATCGCCGATTGATCGTTTTTCAATTGTGAATGACCGTCCAGCTCCTGAGGTTTCGATAGGCGGACCCTGGACCCCTCGCCTTTTCCACCAACTTCGGGCTGTGTGACAAATTCTGACATCCGTTCCTTGTAGTCTCTCTAAAAGTCATCAAGCAACCATCCAGGATGCCATGAAGGGGACCTATGAGCGAGACCAAACTTTGTCCGTTTTGCGCCGAATCGATCCGACGGGAGGCGATAAAATGTCGCTACTGCAAGACTGACCTTAACCTGCAAGACGCGTCAGGTCCGGCAACAGCCTCGGTTCCACTACGCCAGCTTTCGTGTGCCGAGTCAGACAACGTTACCCGAAGCGAGAGCGGAACGAGCTGGTTGGTCAAAGGCTGCCTTGGCTACATCCTTGTTTGCCTGGTCCTGTCGAGTTTCTCGATGTGCGCTGGAAAGCGAAGCCAGGCCGCTCCTTCACCTTCTTCCCCGCCAGCTGTCGTTGCCCCGACTGCTCCAGAGTCAGACGCTGCGCCAGAGCCTGAGCCGGAGCCTGGCCGCTCCCTTCAGATCGGAGAAGAAGGCCAACTGTTGGCCGACTGTTTTGGCGCTGTCGATGACGAATCTTGGGACGCCATGCGGGAGGCTGCTGTGGCGAACGATAGGGTAGGGCTTGGCCAGCTCGCCGAGCAAGGGAAGCTGTTCTTGCTCGACGAGGGCGACCGGCTTCTGGTCCTGGACCGGTCGGTCTTTGCCTTCAAGGTCCGCCTTCTCGACGGCAAGTACGCTGGCGAGGCATGCTGGGTTCAGGTCCACTCGGCCGGCCGCTGACACTTATTACGACAGAAATTGTCAGTGGGAGTTCTGCGGCACACGTCGTATGAAATGTGCCTGATAAGCATCGTTGTTCGGGAGGGTTTCGATTTTAGGAAGGTCGAAGCCCGGCACATCAAAGGCGTGAGGGTCGAGAGGGGGCGTACGTGTGAGCCGTTTGGGGGAAGTCGAAAGAAGCTGTCATCTCTTTACCTTTCTTGGGACGGGTAACTATGACCCAGCCACCTACAGGTGGCGGCTCAGCACTTGGAACGGCTTAACCCAGGAAGACAGGAAGAAGAATCCTGTGGAATTCCGCCTGGGTCAAAGTCAACCTTCGGCCTACATTCAAGTCGTGCTCTCCGAGGTGCTAATGCAACTTGGCGGCCCCGTTGAGAAGGTGACGGTCTTCGTCACGGAGGCCGCAAAAGACGTTCATTTTGGCTCGCTGGTAGGTTCTCTAACCGCCTCGGGGTATCAAGGGCAGATAGAGGCCGTGTCGATTCCGGATGGCAAAGATGAGGAACAACTTTGGGAGTTGTTTCGGATTTTCTTCGAGGCCTTCACGGCCACATCGTGTCAGCGTGTCGCGGTTGACATCACTCACGGATTCCGGGCTCTCTCTTGGTTCGCCGCTTCAGTTCTATGTTTTCTGTCGGCGACTAGGAAGCTGCCTGAGCAGACCCGGGTGTTCTACGGTCTTTTCGAGCGCCAGAATCCCCAAGATGCTGCAGTACTGGAGCTCACGGCTGCGCTCGATTTGGTGAGCTGGGGAATCGGGCTTTCCCAGTTCTTCCAGGTCGGGCGATGGAGCGATGACCTTTCTGACTATCTTCGTGAGCACAGCAAGACCCTCAATGACCGTCTAAAAGCGTCTGGAGAGCGGGGCCGGGACTTCTTTAATGGCTTGAACAGCCGGCTAACCGAAGTCAGCGATGGACTGTCGGTGATGAGGTGTGGCGATCTTCTGCTAGAAAGTAGGGGGCAGAAGCGGACAGGAGCACTCTTGGGTCTGCTTCGCCAAGTTCGCCTAGTCAAGGGTGATATAGATAGATATCTTCCTCCTCTCGCCGTTGTTCTGCAAGATATCGAAAGAAAGTTCGAGCCCTTCGAGAGAGAGGACAGGCTGTACCACTTCTCCGATGACATAGGCCTCAGGCAGCTAGAGGCGTTAGTCGAGCTATACAAGGGCTGGAACCGGATGCCAGAGGCAACCACGGTTCTTCGAGAAGCTTTCACCACACTGTTCACCTCTGACCAAACAGCGACGGGACCGACGCCGCATCGGGGAGAGACAAGCTTTCGTTCAGATGGTCGGCACCTAGCTGATAGGTGCTGTACTGACTGGCTCTCCAAGAATCGGAAGGGGCTCTTTGATTTCCGAAATGACATCAACCACGCTGGCTTCAACAAGCAGCCCAGAGACTTGGCGAGTCTGAGGGACGGCCTTGATGAGGCAGTAAGCGTGTTTCGTGATCTTCGGCCGCAAACGGCGACTCTTCGCCGCCCAGTCTTTCTCAACTTCAGCGCTAAGCCAAGTAACGATTGGGACGAAGCCCAACTTCGTGCTGCTAAAATTCTAGCTCCGGAGATTGTCGACGTCCCCGTTCCTGAGCTCGCCTTCGATTTGCCCGACAAAAAGGTCCTTGAAGTGGTGCAACAGGCTGTGGAGAGTCGAGACGAAGAGGGTCTCTTGGCCAAGTCGAGCCACGCATTAGTTATGACGGATATGGTTGCAGCGTTTGCGCTGGTTGACCGATTGCGGAAATTCCACATTGAGTGTTGGACCGTTGGCCCGGGGCCGGCGGATGGTAACGGGCACGCCACCGCATTTCGATTCCGAAAGCTTTAGCCAAAGGGAGGATAAGATTTGAGTTATCTCTATCGATACGAAACCAAGGGGATCCAGTCGTGGATCCTGAGCAGCAACAAGCTGCGGGACCTGGCCGGGGGAAGCGCCCTGGTCGAGGGGCTGACGGCAGCGGCCCGCGAAGGTGCGCTCGAACACGAAGCGCGTGTCATCCAGGCTACGTCTGGTGCGATGACGGCTCTCTTCCCGAGTCTGGAAAAGCTGGAAGCGTTCGCTTCGGAATGGCCAATGCAGGTAGCCTATCGCGCTCCCGGACTACAGCTCGTCCAGGCCTGGGTCCCCGAGAAAGAAGGCCAGGACGCTCTTTTCGAGGCGCTGTCTCGCAAGCGCAACGAGATCGAGCTGACTCAACTCGACCTGAACCCCTGGGTGCTCAGGGCCGGACGCTCGGGACTTCCCGCCGTGCGAATACCCGAAGGGCTCCGCTCCAACGCCCGCCAGACAGCCGTCGACCAGATCGCTGTCGCCAAAGAGCGAGCGCGTGCGGATGCTCGTAGGGACCAGGCCGCCGAAGTGCTGGGCGGGTGCTTCTGGGAAGACTTCGAGGAGAGCCTCGAGGCCTGGCCTGAAGGGCCCGTGGCCGTCATTCACGCTGACGGTAGCGGAGTAGGACAGCGACTACAAAGCATTGGCAAGGAAGGTAACCTCGACAAGTTCGAAAGCTTCTCGGCACAGCTGAAGGCAGCCAGTGCCGCCGCCACCCGCGCAGCCGTCGGAACGCTCAGGCCAGGTAAGGAAGGTGGCAAACTGTTTGCCCGTCCGGTCGTCTCGGCTGGCGACGACCTTACTTTCATCCTGCGCGCCAGCGAGGCCCGGCGGTTCTGCGAAGCCTGGCTGCGCGCGTTCGAGGCCGAGACGGAAAAGCACAAAGACGCCCTCAAAGGCAAACTTTACGCCGGGGCCGGCATCGTGATGCTCAACCGAGGCTACCCGTTCGCCGCCGCCTACGAGATGGCAGAGGCGCTTTGCAAAGCCGCTAAAGACGCTGCGAAGAAGGACGATCCCAACCGCAGCGTGCTGGCTTTCCGTCGCATCACCAACTCGCTGGTCGACGATGTCGCCAGCGGCACGGCGGCCTGGATCGTGGACGGAGACGCCACTGCCGACGCCCCGCTGGAACGTCTGGTCAACACTGTCCGCGATCTGCCTCGCGGAACTCTGCGAACCTGGTTGGATCACTATCAGCGGCCGGATGGAGAAACCCGCGCCGGTCAACTCTGGGCCAGGGCCGAGGAAGTCGCCAAAGAGCGGGAGTGGAAAGATTTCCGCGACGCCTTGAGCGCCGTTGGCGCCAATCCTGATACCGGGGGTTTCGAACAGGCCGGTCAGGTCGCACTGCCCTTGGGCAACGAGAAACGTCCCACTCCGGTTTATGACGCCTTGACACTAAGGTTTGTGGAACGGAACGGAGAAGAGCATTGAGTACGAAAAGAACCTTGAAGTTTAACCTCTCCTCGTATTGGCGGGTTGGCTCTGGCAAAGGTGCCGAGGCGATGGCTGACGCCCTGGTGTTGAGAGACGAAGTTGGGCTGCCTCTCATCCCCGGCCGAGCCGTCAAGGGGTTGCTGAGAGACGCCATGTCGCTGGCCACCCTTTCTGGCATCGTCAGTGCAGAAAACATCGAGCGATGGTTCGGGTCCGAGCTTCCCGGACAGACGCCAGGCGAGGACGACCAGGATACAAGGCTAGAGGAAGGCCGCTTCCATAGCCGCGAGGCCGACCTGTGGTTCGGTTCCGCGACGCTTCCTCAGAGCTGGCGAGATTGGGCCCGGCAGGCGTCGACCGATGGCGCCAAAGACGTCCTTGCCTCGCTTTTCACCTATCAGTCCTCGACCGCGATCGGGCCTGACGGCGTAGCGAGGGATCACTCTCTCCGGGTCACGGAAGTCGCGGTACCGATGGAGCTCCGCGCCGAGGTGCGAGGGCCGGAGCACGACCTGAGCTGGGTAAAAGATCTCGAAGCCTCTCTTCCTTTGCTTCGGGCGCTGGGCAGTCGTCGCAGCCGAGGGCTGGGACGTGTGGAAGTCACCCTGGAGGAGGCGAAATGATATTAGAGTTAGAGATCACGGCGCTGACGGACCTCAGTCTAAGTTCCGACAATCATACCCTGGGGCAGCCCGAAACCCACGACTTTATTCCGGGTCGCACTCTTTGGGGGGCGGTGGCCAGTGAGGCGTACCGTCGGGGCATGGACGAATCTGAAGCGTTCCGGCTGTTCCACCAAGGCGCGATTCGGTTCCTGGATGCCGTGCCTATGCGCGGAGACGACCGCACTTATCCCACGCCCCTGGCCTGGCATCAGCTCAAGGATTCGACCGACACTCAGTACAAGAATTTCGCGCTCGATGAAGTCCGGCGACAGGCTGCGGGGCAGCAGCATAAAGGCTCGAAAGGCGGTTGGAACATCGCCTTAGAGGACGGCAAGTTCAGCCCTGTCAAAGTCGACCGTGACTACTCGTTGAGAACGGCCGTCGACCCTTCCGGCAAAGCGCGCCAGGGGCTGCTGTTCGGGCTGCCGGTCGTGAGAGCCGGCACCCGTTTCTGGACCTCCGTCTCTGGTAGCCAGGACGACCTGGCCAAGGTGAATTCGCTTCTGGTGGGACGCGAGCTTCGACTTGGCCGATCCCGCAATGCCGAGCTGGGCGTTGTTCTGGTCAAGGAGCGTTCCAGACAGGTCCGCGACCTGGCCCCCGGCGGCGGTACGGTTTCAAGTTTTTCTGTGCTCTGCGTGTCACGGTGTGTGTTCCGCGATGGACACGGAGCGCCAACACTGAAGCCGTCTCCGGCGGATTTCGGACTGGACGACTCCTGGACGTTGGATTTCCAGCAGAGCTTCATCCGCGCGACCAGCGCCGTGCACTTTAACTCGAAACGAGGAAGGCCGGAAAGCGAGCGCTTCGCCATCGAGCGAGGTTCGGTGCTGACGTTTAGCTCTGCCAACAGCGTGGACCTGACCACCGTAGTCGATTTCGTCAAGGGCGGTGTCGGAGAGCATCGAGGCCAGGGTTACGGCGATGTTCTGGTCGCACCGCGCTGGCTGACGCTGGCGCAGCTGGAGAGGGTCGACTCTGACCCCGCCAAGCCCGACGCTTCGGTCGCCGAGCCCAAGGACGAGCTTTTCGCTTGGGCCACCGCACGAGCGAGGCAGAAGAAAAGTCTGACCGAACTCCACAGCGAAGCGGTCAACCTCGCTGTCGAACTTAGAAAGGCCAGAGTCCCGGCTTCCCAGTGGGGCGTCTTACGAAGAATGGCGCGAGAGGCGCGTTTTAGCGGCTCTGGCGACTTAAAGTCCCGCCTGTTCGGAGCGAACACGGGCTTTATCACCACAGGCAAACGTCGTCTGTCGAAGCATTGGAAACAGGCCGAGGCAACATTGCTAGATGCCTGCGAGATGAAGTCCGCTGAGCAGCTGCCGATGTTCCTGGAGCTGCTGGCGAGCGCCTGCGCCCGTCCCGCCAGAGAGCTGGTCAAGCGAGAAGGAGATGAAGGATGAACTACGCGGAAAGCCCCTGGCGCGCCTTCGAGCTGGCCCTGGTGACCATTGAACTCGAGTCGGCCTTCCTGGTCGGGGCCCAGGATGGAGACAACCTTTTTGACGCCGTGTTCGTCACCGACGCGAACGGCTTGCCGTGTATCCCGGGGGAAAGCTTGGCAGGCATCCTGCGCCACGCCCTGGCGGGAGCCGGCGATTCGAAAGAGGACAAGCGATGCCAGGAAGTCTTTGGCTTCCAGGCGGCCGACGACGGAAAAGCGTCGCGGGTTCGTATCAGCTTCGCTCACGCTCACGGCAAGGACGATAGGCCCGTGCCGTTTCGAGGCGCCAAGGTCGTCGACGACCCGGTACTGGCGGCGATGCAGGCCGGGGTGGGACGCGACCATGTCCGGCTAGGTCAGCACGGAGCGGTGGACGGTCGGGGTAAGTTCGACGAGCTACTTGTCCCGGCTGGAGCCCGGTTCACCTTCGAGATTTCGCTCGCCCGTGACTCTGGTATCACCCTGGCGGAGCTTCTTGCCCAGCTGGCTCGCCCCGAAGTTCGAATCGGCGGCAAGACGCGAAGGGGGCTAGGTTCTTTTCGCCTTGTCCGCGCATCCGGTGCTGCCTTCGACCTGACCAAGAAGGACGATGTGAGGCGGTTGGGTCGGGTGAACGTCGCCATTGATCGGGCGGTCGGCTGCTCCGAATTGAAAGAGCTGAGCTTACCGAAACCCGCAGCCGCCGAGGGCGTCCGACGGGGCACCCTGACCCTTCGACCTATCGGAACCTGGATGGTTGGAGGAGGGATCCCGGTTGGAGCCGAGGGCGGAGAGCCGGCTCGGTCTGGCGGCAAGGAGGGTTCAGACGAGAAACCCTGGGACCGAGTGCCGCTTCGCGAGCGTCGGATCAGCTGGAGTGGTGACAAAGCCGGCGCGCGTGGACAGGTGAGCGCGGACGAGAAGTCCGACTTCTTGCTTCCGGCAAGTTCTGTGAAGGGCTCCTTGCGCCATCGCACAGCGTTTCACAGTCGTCGGCTTAGCGGCACCTGGCTAGAGTCCCAAGGGTCTTACGATGGGTCGACCGCCGACGAGTCGTTGCTTTTTGGCGAGGTGCGCCATGGCGATACAGGCAAGCCGGGCTGCGTGAGTCTCAGCGACTTCTACATCGCGCCTTCCAAAGTTCAGCTGACTCCCTTACAGCACGTCAGCCTGGACCGGTTCACTCAAGGGCCGATGGACCATCTGCTCTACGACGAACTCGCTCTTGGCGAAGTCGAGCTGAAGCTGGACATCGTCATCACCGAAAAGGCGGGCGAAGACTACTCTGTGGCCTTCAAGGCGCTGCAGGCCGCTATCGACGACCTTTGCCAGGGCCGCCTTTCCTTGGGAGCCGGACGCGGTCACGGCCGCTTCCAGGGTCAGGTCAGCTGGGAGAACAACGTGGGACTGGTGGTCAAGGAGGCTGCATCATGCTGAAGCTCGAGGATATTCCCGCGTTCGGGAAGGACGGTTTACGACACGACACTTGCTCGTTGGCGGTCACGCCGCTAGGGACAGCAACGACACTGAAGGAGGCCTGGTCGTTCTTGCCTTCGAGCGGGGAGGGCGTCCTGGTTCTCGCGGACCGGGTCGTGCGCTTTTCTCCTTCGCTCCACGACGGCCTACTTCTTGACGCCGACGTTGTTTCCGGAAACGAAACGGTTGTCGTTCGCGCGAGCGGAGCGCAGTGGAAAGCTTGGAAGTGGACCGAGGGCGAGGGCGACAGTCATCGCTACGTCGAGCATACCTTTCTTTCGTCCGAGCCCAGCGAGCAGCGGAAGCCGCCGGACATGCTCTATCGCCAGTATTGGGAGCGGCGGGACGACGACGGCGTCAAGGTCTGGCGGCCGGTTGGCTCGAGATTTTGCGGATTTCAGGAGAAGTAGCGATGGATAAGATCACAGCACCCTACGGCTTCGTGCCGCTAGCCAACAAGGTCGTCACCCCCGAATGGCTGCGTTGGGAAAAAGATGGCAAACTCGCTGCCCCGCCCGTGCACGACGTGCCGTTCCAGGACGGAATCTCTGGAACCCTCGAACTCGAGATCGAGGCCGAGACCCCGATCTTCGTGCGTGGAACGAAGGGCAAAGGTGAAGAGCCGTTCCAGCTGGCGAACGGCAACTACGCCATCCCTGGCACTTCCCTGCGAGGAGCCCTGCGCAACATCGTCGAGATCATCACCTTCAGCCGATTCAGCCGAGTCAACAACCACCGCTATGCGGTCCGAGACCTGACGCCGGGCGGCGAGCAGGTCTACCGACAGCATATGGCCGTGATCGACGGCGGCAAACTCACCCCGCTCGTTAATTCAGGATGGATGGTCAAGCAGAGCAACCCGGACACTCCCGCAGTTATTACAGTCTGCGATTTTGCAAAAGTTGAGTATCAGGACCTCAGAGGCATCGCCAAGATGCTTGGAGATGACGACTTTCGTCCGGGCCTGAAGCGTGGCGCCAATGTTAAATACGCCAAATATTCAGGGAAACTGAAAGTACAGCTTCCGGTGACTTGGACTCGTTCGGATACCGTCGGCGGCCGCAAGATGTTGTCAAGGCACGGCACGGTCTCTCAGTCATCGAAGGAGTCTTTCGACGGACAGCTTGTTTTTACGGGGCAGCCTCAGGAGTGGAGCCCCGGGGAAAAGAAAAAGAAGCATCACGATTTCTTCTTCACGAACCAGGCTCGTCAGCCTAAAACGCTTGACGTGTGTGCAAGCATCTTCCAAGACTTCGAGTTCGGACATAGTAACCGCGGCCAGCAGAACAGGCTCACGAACTCCTTGGAGTCCAACCCGGAATGGGGCTACTGGAAAGAGCGCTTCGACAAGGGAGAACGAGTGCCAGTTTTCTTCCTGACGCACGCTGATGGTTCGCTTCGCTCGTTCGGTCTAGCAATGATGTTCCGACTTGCCTACGAGCTGGATATTCACCAAGCGGTCATAAACGCGAGTCCTGAGCATTTCGCGGCTTCTGGGTCCGCGCTAGATTTTGCGGAGGGTATATTCGGCACGGTGCGCGAGGCTAGGGGGGAAGTCGGCACAGGGCAAGAGCTTGCCCTGAGAGGACGCGTCGGTATCTCTCACGCGATCGCTCAACCTGGCGCATCCTTGGACGGTCCTGTGTCGGCTATCTTGAACGGGCCGAAGGCCAGTTACTATCCCAACTACGTCGAGCAGAATCCCGATCAACCTGGCTCCGTTCCAGGCACAGTCAATGGCAAACAAGTCTACCAGACCTGGATGGACCGCGACGCCCGCCCCCGGGGCTGGAAGCGCTACAAGACGCTCAACACGGTGGCTTCGGCAAACACGTCCTTCGGCAAGGAAAACGACAGCGTCAAGACTACGTTCCGGCCTTTGAAAAAGGGCGCGAAGTTCACCTGTCACGTCGACGTGCACAATCTCAGGCCCGCTGAACTCGGCGCCTTGCTCTGGGCGATCACTCTGGGGGGAGATAAGGACGCTCGACACGGCTTGGGTATGGCACGTCCCCTTGGTTATGGACGGTCAAGTATTCGTGTCGCCAGATTCCATCTTACGGATATGGCTGGTCAGGTGCTGGTGTCTACCGAGAACGCGCTCAGCGAATTCAGGAGCTACATGGGGGCAGCAGTACCAGGGTGGGAAACGTCTCACCAGATCAAGGAGTTCCTCGCCCTAGCCCGCCCCGTACCGAGCGACCAGGCGAGATACCAGACGCTGTCGCCGAATCAGTTCACGGAAGCGAAAGGCAAGTTCCTCGCCCTGCCGTCCGCAGCTAACCTGGGGGCTCAGCGGGGTTGGGTGAAGAACGCTGGCGGAGCCGCCAACGCTGGGTCCAGACCGACCGGTCCTCTTTCTGCCGGCGACACAGTTACAGGGCAGTTGATCGAGGGAGAGACGAACAAGAAAGGCGGCCTCCTTTTCCGCAGCGACAGGTTTCCTGGCAAAGCGAGCCTTCTCGACAGCGCTGTTCCTGATGGCGGTTTCCAGCCTGGCATGGACTACCAGTTCAGGATCAGGGTCGGCGGATCGCCGCCTCAGCTACAGTGGCTTGACCCGTCTGCACCGCCGCCCCCACCCAAGAAGCCCTCAGGACCCCCGCAGCGCAAAGGACCTGGATTCCGACGCTAGCCGACTGTGCTAGAATAGAGGCATGGCGCTTCCTCAGTATATCCCTCGGTACACGGTCGATGAGTATCGGTCGTGGCCGGGGGATTGGGAGTTGTGGCAGGGCATTCCCGTGGCCATGAGTCCCTCGGCTGACGCGGTTCACCAGAGGATCGCCGGACGAATCGTTCGCTGGTTGGGAAACGCGCTGGATGGGGCTGGTTGCGAGCTTTGCCAGGTTTACTACGAGCTGGATTGGGTGGTCGACGACAGCACCGTGCTGCGGCCCGACGTTCTCGTGGTGTGCGGTGAGCAACCGACGAAGTTCGTCGAGGCGCCGCCGCAGTTGATCGTCGAAGTGCTCTCGGACAGCACTCGCGACCGGGACCTGGTTTTCAAGCGGGCGCTCTACGAGCGCTGCGGCGTGGCTTTCTACCTGACGGTCGATCCACGGTCTGGCTGGACGCAGCTGCTGCAGCTCGACGAAGGTGGTCGCTACGATGACGCGCCGCACCGTGAAGTCCAGCTCAGTAGCCGATGCCGCTTGAGCCTGGACCAGCTGAGCTTCTTCTAGCGGCTTCCCTTCTGCCCTTGAGAGCTTTCGCGTTCTTCGCGCAGTCGATGGTCCACGCGGCGCTGGACCTCGACCAGGATCTTCTCCAACCCCTGCTTAAGCTGGGTAGGGCTCTTGAGGTGTTTGGCGTCGTCATAGCCGCCGTGCTCGATATCGTTGCGGATGCGGCTCAGCAGACGGTTCAACCCCTCGTCCTTCTCTGCCAGGAGCGCGCGGCCGTTCTTCCTCTTGACGTCGTTGAAGTTCGCGTAGCCAGGCATCGCCCCGGCCGGTTCGCAGTACATATCCACGGCCATCTCTCGCAGAACCACCGCGCACTCGGAATAGCGTTCGCAGGCGAAGTACAGCCGGGCGAGGCCCAGGCTACAGTTCAGACCGTGAGGCGTGCCCAGGTGGGGTAGCAAATGGTCGTGTGTGAGCGGCGCGATCTGTTTCTCGATCTGGTCCAGCACGATGGCCAGCATCGGAAAATGCCGCTGCAGACTGTCGCGGTGCTCGTACAAAGCGTTCCGTAGCGCCACCGCGCTGCCGAAGGCCTTCTCGGACTCTCCCAACAGCATCGGACCCATTCGTATGGTAGCGAAATGATCGGCGAACCGCTGCAGCGCCTCGGCGAAGCTGCGCAGGTCGCGCGTCCCCGCGCCGTCCAATCCACCCAACTGATCGGCCAGCTCCCGCAAGCGATCGGGCCACGCTCTGGATAGTCGACCGCTATGCAAGAAGGTTGTCAGCTCGAAGCCGTGTTGATAGGCCTGTAAGGTCGCACTGAGGTCCCAGACGGGGCAGACCTTGTCGGCGCCCGCAGCGTCCAGAGCGCCATAGACGACCCGCAGATTGTTACCGGGCACCAGAGAGCTGGCGAACGCCAGCAAGGAAGAAGCAAAGAACGGAAAGCTTCGGAATCCGTGGGTAATATCCAGATAGAGCGGGCGAGAGGCAGGGTCGAGCAGCACGGGGACCAGCGTGTGCAGCTGCTGATGGAGCTCTTCTGAGCTTTGCCCGAGTGGGAAGTCCAGAAACTGGACCTCGATGCCGAAGCGGGCCGCTTCGACCTCGAGCTCTGCCTGGTACAGCGAGGCGCTCTTTTCGGTGCAGAACAGGGTGACCCGCTTCAGCTGTAGCAGCTGGGCAAACGCCAGTGCAGCGAAACGCGTCTCCCGCGAGACCCTTCCGCCGTAACCGTAGCGCGCCAGGCTGTAACCTCCAACCTGAGGACCCGTACCGAGAAACCCGACCAGGGTCGCCGCGCGGTTCACGAAACAGCCTCGGCGTTCCAACGGTGGGCGTCATGAAGCAGCCGCCAGAAGAGAGGGTTGGCCTTCAAGTCCTTTTCGCCGGCCAGGATCACCGCCTGGCCACGAGCCCTCGAGACCGCGACGTTGAGCATCCGCTCGATGTCCAGTTCTCCTGCCATCAGCCCTTTCAGCCAGCGATGACGAGGGCTCACAGGGTCGAAGATGACCAGGTCTGCCTCTCCGCCCTGGCTGCTGTGCACCGTGCCCGCGCGGACAGGTGCGTCGGAGAAGTAGATGTCTACGAACTTGCGCGCCAGGCGAGCCTGCTCGCGGAACGGCGTCAGCCATAAGACCGAATCCGCGCCGTCGCGCAGCGCCTCGCGGATAAGGCGGACGGCGACTTGCAAGCTTCGCTCGTTGAACTTCGGGCCGGCGTCGAGCAGCCTTTCCGGCGGTGCGTCGTCAGGCAGCGGCACCTGCTTGGGATCGACCACGACGACGCCGTCGTCGGGCCACTTCCAGGCGATGGGCGGATAGGGGCGGTCGTCGCAAGGCAAAGTGCGTAGCGCCCCACCGTAATAAGTGGTCGAAATGCGTCGGCAGATCGACCTGTCCATACGGGACTGTTCGTCGAGCAGGCAGACCCTTTCTTCGATACTAGGTGCGCGCTCCAGGAGATGCTCCATAAGACTTTCGCCCATCCAGTAGCGCTGATTCACATCGTTCTCACGACTTTGCTGGTGGATCGGACCGAGCTGGCGCGGATCGCCGGCAAGGAGCACGGACAGACGTGTTGGTGGGTCAGAGAGCTGCCCTTGCGGTGCCTCCCCTCCACCCAGAAGCTCCAGCAGCGGCAGCAGAGCGTAGCGTGGAACCATGGCGGCTTCGTCGATCACCAGCGCGACTTTCTCGTGCGCGAAGAAGGCTTGCATCTCGGCCCGATGCAGCCCGCTATAGACCGTCGTGGCCAGGATGCTCGCCCGCGAGGCAAGTCGCCACAGTTCGTCGGCCCGCGACTGTCGACAATCTAGCGCTTCTCGTTTCAGCTCTGCGACCTCGACGGTCAGGCGCTCGCGCTGTTCACGCTCGCTGACCGGAAGCAGTCGCTGAATCTCTCGTTGGCGGTTCTCGAACTGGCGCAACAAGCGCTGGTGATGGACCAGGGACTGTTGCCACGCCAGTAGCTCGGGGAAGTCGTCGAGCTGGCCCGGCGCGGGTAGGCCCGCCCGAACAAGCTCTCCTCCAACCAGGGGCCGTCCAGCCTCCAGGTAGGCTGCCCGAATAGCCAGGACCGCCGTATCGACGGCGGTGTTGGTTGGCGCGAGCAGCGCCACCTTGTAGCCGTTCCTGGCCAGAGCCGTGACGGCACGGGCCAGGGTGAACGTCTTACCGGTCCCGGGCGGTCCCCAGAGGTAGGCCATATGGTCTCCCAAAGCCTCGATCAGCCGGCGCTGGCCGTCGCGAAGTTTCCCGCTGACGGCGTGAGAGGCAAAGTTTCCGGGCGAATTCGCGGACAGTCGCTCGAGCAGATGGGGGAGGGGACGTCCCTGGCAAAGGCTTAGCCAGTCGCGCAGTTTAGCCAGAAAATCAGGGGCACTGGCCCAAACGGTGCTGGCGAAGTTGTTCGAAGGACGGGGAGCCGTGCAGTGCACGAGAAGCGTGTCTTCATCGTAGTCGACGTGACTGATCATAGCGCGCGCACTGCGCGGCCCAGGCTCGATGATCCATCCCTCTCCGAGAGTGACGTCCATCGCCTCCAGGCTACCCCTGCGAAGCTGAAGGCGAAACAGGGAGCCGTCGCTACCGATTCGATGGATGTCGGCGAGCCGTAGTTCGACCCGCCCTTTGTTCGCATAGTCAGATTCTAAGGCGCGTGATAATCCGTCATAGTCTTGCCCAACCTCGTGCTGTTTCGAATAGACGGTGCGCGCCTTAGCCACGACGGGCGACCTCCTTCGAGTAGCCAGCGCCGACCAGGTCGTCGATCGGTTTCCAGTCAGCGAGTCGCCATTTTTCGCGGTGCTCGGCCTCTAGCTGGGGCAAGTAGGCGTGCAGATCACCGGGAGCTGTGTTCGAAAGAAGTTGACCCAGCGCGCCCCGGGCGGCAAGCGTCTGACCTTCCTCGAGCAGGCAGCTGCAGACCCAGAACAGGAACCCTTCCCCGGACTTCGAGGCCAGAAGTTCCAGGGTTGCGGTGGGTAGAGGGCGACCGGACTCGTCAGCGACCCTCTCGGCCAGTTCGGCCACCTTGTCCAGGTCGGCCTCGCGGTAAGCCCGGGCTAGCTCGAAGCGACGCAGGTGGCGACGATCGGGCGCGCTGGCGAGGGCTTCTTCGCTGGCCTGATGCAGATGACGGAAGGCGGGGCCGAACTGCCCCTCGGCCGCCAGCCCCCTGGCCATGGCGCGATGCCAGCCTCCCAGCTGTTCGAAGACACTATGGACCGGAACGACCTGTTCGCTGTGGGAGCCCTGAAGGTGTTTTAAGAACTTGGAGTTGACGTAGCTCTGCCTCCAACCGTTCACGGCCGCGATACCTGCCAGGGTCGCCACCATCACCTTGGTCCCGCCGGTGATATCGCAGATGACCTCTTCGCCGGCCGGCTGCCCCAGAACGTCGTAGGACGACTGAACCTTACGAGCGATATCAGCAGGGTCGTTCTCGTCGATGCGAACCTTATGAAAGTTTCGCCCTCCGGGGTCCGGAGCGAACGCCTCGACCACCTCGTTGGCGGAAGATGCAGAACCTTCCGTGTAGAGAAGTAGGACCGCTTTCGAGGGGTTGCCCAGGCAGGCCATGATCGGCGCGTAAGGCTGGGTGCCCACAGGGACGAAGAGTAGCTGTACGGATTCTCCTGGCGCGTCGCGACGCACCCGATAGGCGCTACGTGGTAAAACCTCGGCCTCGTAAAACTCTCTAGCCTGGTTGGTGTCCGTCATCTGCGACCAGGTCCTGGTCAGGGCCGCGTAGTCGTCGTCGGTAAGGTCGGGGTAGGAACGGTGGATCAGGTCTGCCAACATAGCGAGAAGCTTGGCCATCGCCAGAGGGTCTCCTATGGGAAAGGCGAAGCCGCAGCGATGTCGACCCCCGTCCCCAGGCTCTACTTCTTACAGCGCTTGCGTCAGGAGCTGCTGGGCCCCAGAGGCGGCCCCGACGAGGTGCTGCGAGAAGGCACCGATCCCCGGGAAGAGTACACGACCGGTGTCCTGGATAGTCCCGCGCAGTCCAGCGACGCGGTCGACGAGCTCGAGCTGCTGGAAGGCGAGGCCGTCGGCGAGGGAGGGCTTAGCGAGTTCGACGAGGATGAACCCGAAGATCCGCTGCTGCTGTCGGCCCAGTTTGCTCCGAGTGTCGATCCCCGACTGCTGCCGTGCTCCATTGGCGTGACCTTCTTTTTGCGCACAGGAGATGGGGCCAGTTTCCAAATCTGTGTCTCTGGCGGCCGCTATCGCTGCTCGAAGAAGGTCTGGTCCAGGCAGTCCTACTGTTGGCCTCTGGAACCGTTGGACTCGACCTGCTGGAACAGCGAGCATGTCGACGAAGCGTCCGGCTTCAAGGTGGTCGTACGTTCGCGGGTCGTGGGAGACTCGCTGACCCGAGTGTCGCTCTATCTTCTCAACACCGGAAGCTGGGAGGCTCAGACCAGGGAGCGACCTTCGCGCTTCCTCTATCAGCCGCAGATCCGCGTTTTGCTGGGGGACGGTTGCGAGCTGGTCGGGCTTTCTGAATGGGGTGAACGGCCGGGCGACAAAGAAGAGCAGCGGTTGCAGCTACTTTATCGGAAGGCGCCGGTGAAGGCCAGAGGGCACATGTGTGCTGCTGTCTGGCGTGAAATCGACCCCGAGGCCGAAGCGGGTTCGCCTTTCGAATGGACGGACTCGCGGCCCGTTGCTGAGGCGTTCGCTCAAGCGGACGTGCGAACGGAACTGCTTCCGATGATCGCGGTACCGACTCCGTTAGCGGACTGGCGGGACGAGCTGGGGCCTGCTCCTATCACCGAAGCGCTCGCCCTTTCGGAACTGCCCCCCGAGGGACTAGAGCCAGCCCTGCGCCCGCTGTTAAAGGCGTATGAAGACTGGTTGGAAGCCTGTCAGAAGGAAGCCGAAGGGCTTCCCGAGCGCTACGCGGCGCTGGCTTCCGAGCACCTGGCCTTCGGACGCGAGGCGCTGCTGCGGATGCAGTCCGGGCTTCGGCTGCTGGTTGATGATCCCGAGGCCTATCTGGCGTTTGCTTTCGCCAATCGGGCTGTCCATCTTCAGGCTTCCTGGGCCGGCGGCTCGCCACTTCGCTGGCGCCCCTTCCAGCTGGGCTTTCTTCTGCTCTGCCTGGAAGGGCTTCACAACCCACAGTCGCCCGACCGGGAAATCTGCGACCTTCTCTGGTTCCCGACCGGGGGCGGTAAGACCGAGGCCTACCTAGCCCTGACCGCCTACACCCTGGGGCTTCGTCGTTTACGCCATGAGGGGTATGACGGGGTGGGAGTGCTGAGCCGTTATACCTTGCGGCTTCTCAGTATCCAGCAGTTCCGACGCGCCTTGAAACTGGTGACCGCCTGCGAAATGCTGAGGGTGACGCCCTGTGACGGAAAGATCGGTTGGAGGCCGGACGGCGTGGCGGAGGGCCGGGCCTGGCTGTGGGGGAGGCACCGGTTCTCGGCGGGGCTGTGGCTGGGCGGGGCGGTGACGCCCAACCGCTTGGAGGGGCTTCCCCACATCAACTTGCCCGGCGCTTTCGACATCCTGGAAGGCAGGCAGCGGCACGATAGCGACCCTGCGCAGGTGACGGAGTGTCCGGTTTGCGCGACCTCGCTGGCCCTGGCCGACGCCTACGACGAATGTCTGCCGACGGAGTTGGTGCTGCATCTGCGAGTCAAAGGTGTCGAGCGAACGCCCCAGTCAGATGAATTGAGCACGGCCTTTGTCCAGGTTCAGGCTTTGGAGGTCACCGCCCTCAACGCGGTCTTGAGTAGCCTGAAGTTCACCCTCCATCCCGGTCAGGGGTCGCTGACCGCCGAGGTGATCGATGACTGGTGGGGCCTGGTGCGTGCCCGCTTCGGCGAGGGTTGCAGCGAGCTCGCCGTCAGAGCCTCTCGTCCCGGCTATTTCCTCGACACTGTACCCACGAGCAAAGGGAAGATGAAGCCTTATCGCATCGAGGTCTACTGTCCCGACCCCGCTTGCCCGACGGCTCGCCACCCCTGGCGCGAGATGCTACCGATGGCTCTGGGCGGAGAGGTGGGGCAGTTCCAGCCGGTCTCGGCCGCCGTCACCTCGACCGACGACCCGACCGTCGCCAGACAGTGCCCGATTCCGGCGGTGACCGTCGATGAGCAGCTGTACTGCTGGCCGCCGTCGCTGCTGGTGTCCACGGTCGACAAATTTGCACGGCTCGCCTTCGAACCGCGAGCCGCCAATCTGTTCGGCAACGTCGAGTACTATCACGCCACTGAAGGGTTCTATCGAGCCGGCTGCCTGCGCGCTTCGAACCGGGGCGGCAAAGGCCAGCATCCCGCGCACGAAAAGAAGCGAGTCGTCTCGCCCCCTTTGCCCCCTCTCGACCTGGTGATCCAGGACGAATTGCATCTGATCGACGGACCCCTGGGCTCGATGGTCGGCCTGTATGAGACGGCCGTCAGCCAGCTCTGCGGAGCGGGGCATCGACTAAAGTATGTGGCCTCGACGGCCACCGTGCGCGAGGCGACAGACCAGGTCCGTTCGTTGTTTGCTCGTGACCTGCGACAGTTCCCGCCCCCCAGCCTGGACGCCAACGATTCGTTTTTCGCCCTTCTGCGTCCAGGGCGCTTGATGCAAGAGCGTGGCCCAGGACGACTCTACCTTGGCTACTCGGCCCCGGGTCGCGGCGCACTGACCCCGCAGGTCAGAGTCTGGGCCGTGTTACTCCAGGCAGCCCAGGAGCTGAGGGCGATGGGCATCGACTCGGCCGAACTCGACCCCTACTGGTCGCCGGTAGGCTATTTCACGGCCATTCGCAACCTGGCCAGCACGGCGGGTCTCTGGCGACAAGCGATTCCGCTGCGGCTGAAATACCTGGGTGGGGACGAGTGTCGGGACATCTCGTCGCCGGTGGAACTCTCCAGCCGAATCGCCTCCTCCCGGCTACCAGGGATCCTCAACCGCCTCGGCCAGCCGCTGCCCGGCGCGGTTGACGGAGTCCTTTCCACCTCGATGTTCGGGACGGGGGTCGACGTCAGTCGACTCAGTCTGATGCTGGTCCACGGCCAGCCTAAGACGACTTCGTCCTACATCCAGGCCACCGGCCGCGTGGGCCGACAGTCGCCCGGGCTGATCGTCACCAACCTGCCGGCCACCAACCCACGCTCCTTAGACCACTACGAGTTCTTCACGGGTTACCATCGCCAGCTCTATCGAGGGGTCGAACCTGTGACCGTCTACCCGTTTGCGCCACGAGCCAGGGAACGAGCGCTGGGCCCGCTGTGCGTGGCGCTGCTGCGACAGCTGCGAGGGGTCGATGAAGGTTGGAGGGACCGGGCGGTAGGAGCTAGACTCATGGCCCAGGCCTGGGAAAGGCCGGAGGTGCGCGCTCTGGTTCGTATTTTCGAAGCCCGCGCCCAGGAGCAGCCTGACCTGCGACGACCTGACCTGGACGCTTTGACCGAAGAGACCCAGGCAGCCCTGAAAAGCTGGAAAGACTGGGCCGAAAAGGAGAGCGCTTTGTTACTCGAGGAGTACACGATGACCAAGCTGCCCGAGTCGCCGGTGGTGCTGGGCGACCATCAGCATCAGATTGCCAATCTCGGTGTGGTGTTCGCCAACGCCCCGCAAAGCTTGCGGGAGATCGAACCGACCACGGGGTTCAAGATATGAGTCGCGAGCGCGCCCAGCCGATCCGGCCCACCCAGTTCATCACCACCTACGGCCCGGGCGCCATTCTCGACACTTTGCGAGGACCGAGACTGATTTACAGTCTTGCTGATTCGACGCTTTTCGGTGAGAGCAGTAGCCCTGTCGAGTACGAGATCAAGGAGCCGGCGCTGCAGCAGATGCTGCCGGAGCACAGTCGTATCTTTCGCCTACCCAGCAACGCTGACCGCGGACTAGAGGACAATGTGGCGATGTACCAGACCGCCGCCTTTCCGATGTGGTCGCTGTGCACGGTGCATTCCGTGCTCTATCGGTCGAAGTATCCTTCGCGCAAGGCTTGCCCACGCTGCCCAGCGACTTCGGAAGGGGCCGCCTGGGAGCAGGCTCGCGAACAGGCGGTGAGTTTTGTCCAGGCTTGCCCGGAAGGGCATCTCGACGAGGTTTCGTGGAGCTACCTCCTGCACAAAGAGTCAGGGCGCGCCGACTGTCAGCCAGAGTTCATCGAGTGGCACGGATCCGGTGGTCCGTTACGCGGGGTGCGGCTGGTCTGTCCGGGCTGCAAGGCCAGCGTGGGGTTTGGCGACCTGTACCACCGCGATCATACCTGCCGCGGCCGCTTCCCCGAGCATCGAGGTGCCGTCCCCGCAGGCTGCAGCGCCAGCGCTCGGATCAGCCAGAGAGCGGCCTCGGACTTGTACCTGCCGGAGGTTCGCACGGCCCTGACCTTGCCCCAGGTGGATTCGGACCTGCACAGAGCGCTACGCCACGATTCGGTGTTCAGTCAGCTCGAACTGATGTCGCGTATGGTTCCGACCCTTGGCGAGGAGCATTGGGCGATGGCGCTGACGGGGGCGCGAGTCCCGACGGAGATCCGGGAGCAGATCGAACGGGCGTCGCTGGAACAACGAGGCGAGGCGCTGAAGCGGGTGCTCGACGAAAGCGTGAGCTTGACCGAAAGCGAGGCGCGCGGTCTTGAACTGCGCGCGCTGCTGGATTCGGGACCGACAGGTCGGCCGCGGACAGCAAACTTTGAACTCGACGCTCAGGGAGCCCGAGAGTTTTCTCTGGGGCCGATGCGGCTCAAGGTCACTCCCGTCAATCGCCTTCGGATGGTGGCGGCTCAGGTGGGATACCGCCGCCTTAACGGCACGGTCGTCGAGTGCGGGCTTCAGCATGGAAGCCAGACCTGGTTCCCGGGGGTGGAGCAGTTCGGCGAGGGTCTTTTCCTGGAGTTGGTTACACCGCCTCGTGATACCGGTCCAGCGTGGAACGCCTGGCGGACCAGGGCCGAGGGGACGGGAGAGGACTCGGACGCGCCCTTGCTGGTCTGGTGGCACACTCTTAGCCATCGCCTGATCCGGGCTCTATCGGTGGATTCGGGCTACTCGGCAGCCTCGGTTCGTGAGAGGCTGTATTACGACGGAGAACGCGGAGGGCTGCTGATCTACGCGGTACAGCCGGGAGGGGACGGCACGCTGGGCGGGCTGGTGGCCCTGGTCCCTCGTTTCGACCGGATCCTGGCGAGCGCCCTAGAGGGGTTAGAGACTTGCTCGAACGACCCGTTGTGCGGGGACCAGGCTGTCAGCGCTAGCCGGCAGAGCGGGGCGACCTGTTACGCCTGCTGCCTGCTGTCCGAGACTTCGTGCGAGATGAGGAACCTGTCGCTAGACCGAAGGGTCCTGCTGGAGACGCTATTTTGACCCCAGCGCCTTGCGAGCGACGTAGCTCCGTTATTAGGAGATGGAAACGTGTAGCTCGGATTGGTGAGAGTGCTTGATAGATGGTTCAGCGGTCTTCCTGGCGAAGACCGGTTCGATCTTTGGAAACTGAATAACACTCAATCGGCGATCTCGGACGGGGTTCGAGCATCTCGGCGCCTTTTGCGCCCTTTTCCCGGAACCACGGGCTTTTTTGCTCTTCGCCCCCTCGGGAGATCGCCGCACCAATGTTTATAAGGGTTTGGGCTCATTTTGGCCTCTTATGGCAGGGTATACGTTTGGGTACCCCCCATGAGATCGCCGATTTCCGCTTCGCCAGCGGCGTGGTTACGCGCCTGGTGGAGGGGGGAGTCCGACACCCCGCCCCGACACTCAGGGGATGGAAACTTTAAGCTGGGTTTCGTTCATCTAGTACCCCAGCGCGTCCGACACCCCGCCCCGACACTCAGGGGATGGAAACAGCGCATCCTTCGCTTTGTCCCATTCGACTAGCGCGCGTCCGACACCCCGCCCCGACACTCAGGGGATGGAAACTCCGCGAGGGCTTCGTAGTGC
>JAEXNA010000124.1 GCA_023447635.1 Vulcanimicrobiota bacterium
CTCCAGACCCGGCGGACAGCCGACGAACCGGGGGCGCGAGGGGTCCGCAGCACCAGGCACTCTTCGTCGATGTTCCACAGTGTGCAGGCTTTTTCGGTGACCCCAACCACGCCGTTGCTGTCATGCAGCATCAGCGGCTGCACCGTCTTGTCCGAAACCACCACGTGGAAGGTGGAAGCGCTCGAGGGGAACAGGATCTTCCCAGCCAGCGCCCGCTTGCCCAGGGAGGCCAGCCGTTTGCGCTCCTGGGAGCCGACATCGGCGGGCATCGAACTCAGCGCCGATCGATAGGCTTTTTCTGCGGCGTAGTACTGCTGCGAATACATCAGCGCGTCGCCCAGCGCGCGTTGGGCCGGCCCGCTGTTGGCTTCTTCCTCGTCAAGCGAGCGAAGCACATCGACGGCTTCCTGGGGGTGAGCTTCCTCAATGCAGAGCAAGGCCAGAGGTAGGCCTGCTCGGGCCTGGCGCAGGCGGCGCAGCGCTTCTTCCGAATCGAGCCGCCCCGCTCTTTTATCCACCTGAGTCAGGTTGTAGAGGCATTCCGCGTGGCCAGACTCTAACCTCAGTCCGCGTCGCCAGACGTCTCGGGCATCCTCGCGTTTGGCCAGCGAGTAGAGCGACACCGCGCGGTTGTTCAGGGTGTCGGGACGCTGTTCGCTGGGCACGTTGCCCACGCCGCGATAAGGGGTGCCGACGAGGCGGCGGTAGATCTCTTCGAGCGAGGCCTGCAGTTGGAGCATGGACTCTGGCCGGCGCCGAGGGTCTTTCTCCAGGCAGCGCAAGCAGATCTCGGCCAACTCGGGCGGGACGTCGGCGTAAAAGGTTCGCGGATCGGGCGCCGGAGTGGTCAGATGGCGGTCGATCAGCACTTCGGGGGCCAGGCGCTCGGTGTCCGAGTCGAAAGGGCGGCGTCCACAGCACATCTCGTACAGGGTGATGCCGAGGGCGTAGATATCCGCCCCGACATCCACCTCTTCGGCCGAGCCCCACTGTTCGGGAGCGCCGTACTGCGGGGTGCCCAGGAAGGCGCCGGTGGCCGTGATGCTGAGGTTTTTCGGCAGGTCGGCTGGACTGAAGCCGACCGGGACCGGCTCATCCACGGAGCCGGCGGTTTTGACGATGCCGAAGTCGGTCACGCAGACCGTCTCATCGCCCCGAATCAGCAGGTTGGCGGGTTTGATATCGCGGTGGATGACGCCTCGCGAATGAGCGTAGGTCAACCCTTCGCAGACCTGGATGACGATCTCGAGGATCCGTTGCCACTGGCCGGGGCGCACGTGGCCGCCGTCGATCCACTGCTTCAAGGAGCCGCCGGTAAGAAAGTCCAGGAACAGCGAGGGCAGGCCCGAGATGTCCATGACAAACCAGCACTGCACGATATGGGGGTGCACACCCAGGTCGATCCAGGTTTCCGCCTCGCGCAGAAAGCGGTCGCGAGCGGTGGGCGAACCGACCAGGGCGGGGAGAGGCATCTTGACGGCCAGCTCTTTGTTCCACTCGCGGTGGTGCACGCGCCACACCACGCCCATGCCGCCCTTACCGATCAGCTCTGTGATCTGCAGGCGACCGTCGATGATGTCGCCCGGCTTCCAGCCCGCAAAACTGACGTTTTTAGAGATCGGGCCCTCGCCGAAAGTTCCCTCGCTGTCGCCCCCGCTACCGCTCATCGGGTCGCCCATCCTGAAACTCCAGGCGATAGCCGTCGGGATCGGTCAGGATGGCCAGGCGCTGCCCCCACGGGGTCCGTCGAGGAGCGACCAGAATGGCGTCCTGAGGAGCCCGCTCGATCAGCAGGTCCAGATCGTCCACGCGAAAGGACAGCACCAGGCCGCTGGTGCCCGGCTGATAGGCGACGCCGTAGTCGCTCTGCTCCTGCGGGGTGAGATCGCTGTGCAGATGCAGCTCCGCCCCGTCGGAGTTCAGGGAGAACACCGTGGACCGGGCGGACGCTTTGCGGACCTCGAAGCCCAGCCTTTGATAGAAGGCCACGCTACGGTCAAGCTCTCGACATATCAGGAAAAGGCTACGCAGGGTTGCGTTCATACCCGCCTTATCGCTCCCTCGGACCTGGCTTTGTCAAATCTACCAAGGGAACTCCATCCAGATCTGATACTCTAGCGCGCGATCGAGAGAGTTGTTGATGTAGTCGCTGAACAGCTGAAGGAAGGTGTCCGCTTCGAACGCCTTGGCGGGCGCTTCTCCGCCGATCAGCCACCAGAGCAGCAGGTTGGCCGGCGCCAGTCGGTCGCGCCGACCGTCGGGGCCGCGATGGCTGAAGGTCTGGGTGATCAGATCGACCCGCTCGAGTTCGCGCGGCGTCAGCAGCGCCATGGTGCTCATGCGGGAAAGCAGCACGCCCAGTTCGGGCTGCCCGCTGCGGTTGACCACCGCCTTGAACAGGTAGGCGATGCCGAAGCAGCTGAAGGCCTTGGCCGATTCGTGATGGCGAACCCGGACCGGGCCGGCTCGTTCCACCCGATCGCGGAAGGCGCCCACGGTGCGAGGCGACTGGGCCAGGATCGAAATCAAGGAGAGGCAGGTAGGCAAGGCGTGAAGGTAGCGCTGGCCGATACTGTCCGGTCCGGACCCGAAACGGGCAAGAACCTGGCGCGCTTCGGGCATCCCCATCACTCGCTCTTCGATAGCCTGGCGCTTTTGCTCGAAAACATCGAGGAAGGCGTCGCTCATGGCCTGCGGCTTCGACGCTATGATCTCTGCCTCCCGCTGAAGAAAAGACCCCTGTTTTTCGTTCGGAGTAGCAGGTTTACGCTTCGTTCACGATTCTTTCAGAGCGGTGCGTTAAATTGAGAACGTGAATATCGGTAGCTCGCTCAAAAAAGTCGTGAACTACACCGCCCCCCGGGTGGATCGGTCCAAAGGGGTCGACACCAGCGGCGACGAGGTGCTGATCGACGGCCACGGCAACTCGCTGGCGCGTCGCGCTGGTCCTGGAGTGATGGCGGGCGGTATTCAGGGCTACCTGCTGGACGGCGTCAGCGGCGCTGCCGGCGGCCTGATCGGCGCCGCTTCGGGCGCGGCCGTTGCGAGCAAGTCCAATATGCTGGCCGGTGCGGCCACCGGGGCAAGCGTCGGCGCGCTGACCTCGGTAGCGCTGACGGCCGGTCTTTCGGCCGCTTTCGGCGGGCAGCCCGGTAACCTGCTGTTCGCCGCCGTCAGTGGCGGTCTGGCCGGACTTTCCGGCACCCTCGCTTCGGCGCCCGGCGGCGCCGGCGTAATGTCGGGCGGGATTCAAGGTTTTGTAGGCAACCGGATGTCCGGTATGGCGGCCGGTTCCATCGGCGGATATGTGGGCCTGGAAGTCGGCGAGCGTACCGGTTCGACACCCCTGGCGCTGGCGGCCGGTACGGCCTCGGGCGCCCTGATGGGCGTAGGTACCACGGCCGGTCTGCTGGCTCTGGTGGGAGGCCCCGGCGCGGACGCCGGGATGCTGGTCGGTTCGGCGGTCCTGGGCGGTCTGGCCGGTTTTGCCGGTACCATCGGCGGCAGTCTGCGGGCCGCTCCCAAGGACGGAGTGTACGGCGGTATGGCGGCTGGAATGGCCGCCGGTGCCATCACCGGGAACCCGATGCTGGGTCTTTCCACGGCGGCTGCGGCCGGTTTCGCGGCCCGCGCCGAGAGCAAGGTTGGACAGGTCATCCTGGGAGTTGGAGCCGGAGCGGTCAGCGGAGCTATCGCAGGCGCCCTGATGGGCCCCGCCGGGATCCTTACCGGTGCCGTGGCGGGCGCCATCGCGACCCCCGTCGGCGCGGTGGCCGGCACCTCGTCTCGCCAGGTGATGCGCAACGCGCAGGTCGACCTGGTCGACGGGATCAACACCAAGTTTGTCGACCCTTACCTGGCAAAGCACACCCTGAGCCACACCCAGAAGGTGATGGTCGGAGCCGCCGCTGGAGGTCTGGCGCTGGGGACCACCGGTATGATCGCCGGCTGGAAGGGCGTGGCCGTGATGGGCAGCCTGGGCGCCGCCGCTGGCGCTTTCCACTGGGACCGCGTGATCAAGAAGGCTAAAGGGATGAAGGAAGCGGCCGGAAACGCCGACGCCTACTCTCGCAAAGAGTCGGTCTTCGCCAACGTGGTGGCCGCCCAGAGCAAGATTCTGGCCGGCTAAGCCGCCGCGAACATCCCGGCCGTTCCGCCAGAAACGAAAAAGGGCAAGACGTGGCGTCTTGCCCTTTTTCTATGGGAGGCCTCCCGCGGGGAAGGCGCGTTTCCTCGCTTAGTCGCGGTGGCGACGGTAGCGCTTATTGTTGTTGCCGCCGCCGCGACGGTTGTTGCCGTTACCGCGGTCGCTGCGCTCGCCCCGGCCGTCCTGACGGTTGCCGACGTTGCCGCCGTTACCTTCGGAGCGCTCCGAGCGGTCGCCGCGCTGGCCGGTGTAGGCCGACTCAGGAAACTCTTCCATGTCGATCAGTTCGCCCAGGTTGGCGGTCAGGAAGATACCGCGATTGAGTACCTGACCGACCCGGTCGGTGGGAACCATGACGTCGTTGTGAATGTAGCTGGACTTTTCCAGCACCAGGTGAGAGACGGAGGCGGTGTCGGGGTCGACTACCAGGAATCGCAGCCGGCCGACCTTTTCGCCGTCGATGGTGTAGCAGTTGGAGCCGACGTGGAGCTCCGGTGAATTTGATTGGGACAAGGGTCTCTCCTAGAGTTATTTCGAGGGCGCGCCATCGTCATGAAAGGCGCGTCTCCCGCCATCGTTGGGGGCGCGTTTCCCGCCCGCTCGAGGTGGGGCGTGAGTTGTCCCATCAAGCGGCTCGGCGAACGGTTCTCGTAGCGTCACGCGGTCTTGCAGCGGGAACTACTCCGTTCAAGGGAGGTCCCCTCTTTCCGGGACTTTGAAACCGTCCCTCTCCGCTTTCCAACCAGGAGTGCGAAAAATGGTCGCGGGACACGTACGCTGACGGGCTTCGAAGGGGCGGAAAAAAAGGATTAGCCTGCCTGTGAGGGAAGGGGTAGCCGCCACGCCGTCTTACCTTTTGGGACGGCGCTTGTCAACGCAAGTAGTTCGGGAGGCTTCCTTTGGAGCAAAGCATCACTACCCTTTTGGCCGAGATGGTGTCTGACGGTGGGTCGGACCTTCTCGTCGCGGCGGGCTATCATCCCGCGTACCGCATTCACGGAAGTCTGAAGGTTTTCAAGGACCGGCCCAAGTTTTCCGTGGTCGAAGTCCAAAACATGCTCAAGGAGCTGTTGACCGAGGCCGAGATCAACACCCTGAAGAAGAATAAGGACATGGACTTCGCCTATTCGGCGCAGCTCCCTGACCTGGGCAACTGCCGTTTCCGCGGCAACACTTTCTTCCAAAAGTCTGGACCGAGTGTCGTGCTTCGCTCCATCCCTCGTCAGGTGCCGACCTTGCAAGGTCTGGGCCTGCCGGTCGACATCGGCCAGGGGCTGATGGAGCATCACCAGGGGATGGTACTGGTCACCGGTCCTACCGGCGCCGGCAAGACCTCGACCCTGGCGGCCCTGGTCGACTTCGCCAACTCGACCCGTCCTCTGAACATCATTACCCTCGAGGACCCCATCGAATTTATCCACCGGCCGAAGAAGGCTCTGGTCGTGCAGCGCCAGGTCGGTATGCACACCGACTCTTACGCTTCGGCGCTGCGCGGCGCGCTTCGTCAGGACCCCGACCTGATTCTGGTGGGTGAACTACGCGATGAAGAGACCATCTCGCTGTCGATGACGGCGGCCGAGACGGGCCACCTCGTGATCGCGACGATGAACACCATCAGCGCGGCCCAGACGGTGAACCGAATCGTCAACTCGTTCCCTCCTCGCCAGCAGTCTCAGATCCGCACGATGTTGGCGGACTCGCTGCGCGGCGTTATTTCGCAGCAGCTGATTGCCACGGCCGACGGTACCGGCCGGGCGCCGGCGGTCGAGGTGATGCTCTGTACCTCGGCGATGTCGAACCTGATTCGCGAGAACAAGATGCATCAGGTGAACTCGGTTATCCAGACCAACTCTAAGCGCGGCATGAAGATGATGGACGAATCGCTCTATCAGCTGGTCGAATCGGGCCAGGTCAACGCCAAAGACGCCCTGGACCGCGCTCACGATAAGTCGGCGTTCGCCGAACGTGTCAAGCTCGTAGGAGGAGCCGCGCTATGATCAAGCAGTCCAGCACTCTCGACCGCTATCTCACCATGACGGTGGACCGGGGCGGCTCCGACCTGCACCTGCAGACGGGGGCGCGTCCCGCTATTCGTATCCTGGGCGACGTGGTTTTCCTTGATGAAGAGGTCTTGACCCACGCCAAGACCGAGGCGCTCTGCAAAGAGGTCCTCGACGAAGCGCATTTCAACACCCTGTTCAAATCCGGCAGCGTGGACTTCGCTTACGAAGTGAAAGACCTGGCGCGTTTTCGTGCCAACTTCTTGCTGCAGCACTACGGCTACGGGATCGTGATGCGTGTGATTCCGTCGCGTATCCCCACCTTGGAAGAGCTGAATCTGCCCAAGGCGCTGTACGAGATCTGCGATTACAACAAAGGTATGGTGATCGTGACCGGTCCTACCGGTTCGGGTAAGTCCACCACGCTGGCGGCGATGGTGAACCACATCAACCAGAACCGCAAGATGCACATCATCACCATCGAGGACCCGATCGAGTTTTCGCACCCGAGCATCAACTCGATGATCCAGCAGCGGCAGGTTGGCGTTCAGGCCAAGACCTTCGCTCAGGCGCTGCGCGCGGCGCTGCGTGAATCGCCGGACATCGTGCTGGTGGGTGAGATGCGAGACTTGGAAACGATTTCGCAGGCGATCTCGGCGGCCGAAACGGGCCACCTTGTCTTCGGAACGCTGCACACCAACTCGGCGGCCAAGACCATCGACCGTATCATCGACGTGTTCCCGGCCGACGCTCAGGACTCGATCCGCTCGATGCTCAGCGGTACGCTGCGCGCCGTTATCGCGCAACAGCTGCTGAAGACCGCGGACGGCGAAGGTCGTGTGGCGGTGCAAGAGATCATGACGGTGAACATGGGTATTTCGGGTCTGATCCGCGAGGCCAAAACCTCGCAGATCCCCTCGTTTATCACGATGGGCGCCAAGGAGGGCATGCAGAGCATGGACCAGCACCTGCTGACCCTGGTGCAGGCCGGCCGCATCTCGGTCGAGGCCGCTTTCGAACGCTGCCTCTCCCCGAACACCCTGACCCGCGCCGGCCTGAACCCCCCCGCGGACCTCTTATAGATCGCCTCTGCTACAGAGGCTCCCCTGAAAACGCCCCCCCACCCACCCGCGCGGTTACATATA
>JAEXNA010000212.1 GCA_023447635.1 Vulcanimicrobiota bacterium
CGCCAAATACCGGCTTGCAAACCCGAATACGCAGGCTTGAAACCCGAAAACCCCGGCGTCAAACCGCCACTCTCGGTTTGGCGCCAGCCCGAGGCGCCGCACGAGAGCGACACGGGCCAACCGGGCCAACCGGTCAACTCCAAACCCGCCAATTCCGGTTTGACGCCAGCAAAATCCGGCGTCAAACCGCCAAATACCGGCTTGCAAACCCGAATACGCAGGCTTGAAACCCGAAAACCCCGGCGTCAAACCGCCACTCTCGGTTTGGCGCCCTCCCGAGAGCCGCGCGGGCCAACCGGTCCACTCCAAACCCGCCAAGTCTGGTTTGACGCCCGAAAACTCCGGTTTCAAACCGCCAAATACCGGCTTGGCGCCGCACGAGACCCTCCCGAGAGCGGCGCAGGCCAATCCGTCGCCTCCGGACCCTCCCCTACGACCCCTGCCAGGCCCGGCCCGCCCGGTCCGCCCCGTACTTCAGCCAGGCCGCCATCTCCCGCGAGGTGTAGAACAGCATCCCTCGCGGCCCCCAGGCCGGCCCCTCGAACGAAGGCGCCGGCAGCGCCTCCAACCCCAGTTCCCGCGCCATCCACAGACAGCGCTGCATATGGAACGGGTCAGTCACCACCAGACAGCTGCGGATCCCCTGGGGGCGCATCTCTTGCGAGGCAAACACGAAGTTCTCCCAGGTGGTGTGCGACATCCCCTCCAGCAGAAAGGCCTCCGGCGGCACCCCCTGCCCGATCAGGTAGTCGCGAGCCGCCTCGGCCTCGATCGGCCCGGACTCGCCTTTCCCCCCGGTGCAGACCACACGAGGCGCCCGGCCTTCGTGGAACAGACGCGCCGCGTGGTCGAGACGGGCCCGCAACGAAGGTCCAGGCCGGCCATCCGCCTCGACCTTCGCTCCAGGCACGAGCAGGCAGTCCGCCTTCCCCTGCGCGCTCCGAGCGCCCGCTCCGTTGATCACGGCAAACCAGGCCAGATACAGCCCCGCCAGGGGCAGCAAAAATCTGGCCCGAGGAAGTCGGCGAGGCCTATCGGTCGAGGAAAGGGTCAAAAGTTTAGGGCGTGGGCGAGGCGGCGGCTTTCTTGCTACCGACCGAGAAGCTGACTCGGGGCCCTTTGTCGTCCTCGACGATCATCCCCTTGCCGCGCTGCAGTTCGACCCCATCCACCGAGAGAACCCAGGCCTGCTTCATGTCCGATGGCAACGCATTGAAGGTGATCTCGTACTCGGACGGCCCGCCCATGACCTCGAAGTGACCGGGCGCGGTGATGTCGAAGTTCCTGTTCGAAATGCCGGCCATCCCGGGCGTCGAAGCCTTGAGAATCCCCGAGACCGTGCCCGACCCTTCTTTGAACTCTAGCCGAATCGCCTGCGCGTTCTCGGACTCCATAGTCGTATTGCAGCCAAGGATCAGAAAGCTGACCAGAATCAGGGCAAAGTGACGAAAAGACATGTGATGACTCCCAGGATTGTAAGATAGGAAATTTTTCCTCGGTCTGAATGTGCTTCCTGCGAATGAGGCGCGGCGATTTTGGCGAAGTCCCGCGCATGACCATCCTGGCCGCCTGCTTCTTTACTCCGTTTCTCTACCTGGTGCTGGCCCAGTCGCTGCCGGACAGCGCCTTTCGCCGCGGGCTGGGTCCGCTGCTCAGCCTGGGGCTGGTGGCGACCGCCGTGGCCGAACACGCCCACCTGTCGCCGGCGGCCCGACTGCTGGTCTGCAGCCTCTGGCTGCTGTACACGCTGAAAGGTTGGGCCCTGCTGCTGCGCCCCCGGGACCAGGTTCGCGCCTCCTGCCCACTGGGGCTGTTGCTGTTTGCCTACGTCTGGCCCGGGCTGGACCCCGGGCCTTTCGCGCGTCGGGAACCCGATCCGGGGTGGGAGGGAACAGCGGGCCGCTGGTTCGCCCTGGGCTTCCCCACCATGGCGCTGGGTATCGCGGGTCTGGGGATGCTGGCCCTGAATCGGGATTGGAGTCTGCCGCTGCGCGGCTTCGCGACCATCGGCTGCCTGGCTCTGACCGTGCATTTCGGCTACTCCGACGTGCTGAGCAGCCTGCTGCGACTGTTGGGCTACCCGGTCCCGCGCCTGTTCGACGCCCCGCTGCGCAGCCGCTCGCTGAACGACTTCTGGAGCCGACGCTGGAACCGTCCCTTTGTCGAGATGAACCAGATCCTGTTCCGCCCCGCGCTCAAACCGCTGCTGGGTCAGCGCGGCTCGCTTTTGGCACTGTTCCTGCTCTCGGGACTGCTGCACGAAATGGCCATCAGCTTCCCCGCCGGAGCCGGATGGGGAGGCCCGCTGGCCTACTTCGTGCTGCACGGCGGGCTGATGCTGGCTGAAAAACGCTATAGCATCAGCACCTGGCCAACCGTGGCGAGCCGCGCCTGGACCTGGTTCTGGCTGCTCGCCCCGCTGCCGCTCCTGTTCCACACCCCGTCCCGCGACGCGCTGGTGCTTCCGCTGCTGGGCCTGCTCGAAGCGTTCCCGGCGATGGCCGACCGGACGACCTTCATGACCTGGCTGCTGACCTGCGCGGGCTGGGGCCATTTCCTGGTGCTGGTCGCCTCGTTCCAGGTCCCCCACCGGTTAGGTTGGAGGGAAGAACTGCCGAGACTGCGCCCGCTCAACCGGAAGATCATGTGGGTCTACGGCGGCTACATCGCCACCATGATCGCGCTGCTGGGGATTATGACCCTGAACCTTATTCCGGAGATGCTGGGTGGAGAGAAAGGCGCCCTGACCATCGCCGCCCTGGCCGCTCTATTCTGGTGGTCGCGCGTGATCGTGGATGCGCTGGTGTTCGAACACGCCGACTGGCCCGAAGGCCCCGAGATGGTCCTCGGGCACACCCTGCTGACCTCCCTGTTCGTCACCCTGGCCTCGATCTACACCGCTCTGCTGATGTGGCAACTCGGCCCGTTCTGATCACCGACAACGCGTTGCGCTCACGAAACGTGCAAGCGCCCGCCACTAATGCTTGGCTTCTTCGCCCTTCGAGCCTTTCAGCTTCGAGATCAGCGTCCCCAGCCCGTTGAAAATCGGAGAGGTGATCCAGCCGATCAGCGCCCCCAGCACGATAGCGGCCAAAAGCTCGACCGGCGACTGCAGCAGACCGGGCAGCCCGTGCACCGCCGAGTGCAGGTACTGCTCGGCCCCCGGGATCCCGTGCATCAGCAGCCCGCCGCCCACCGTGAACATCGCCACCGTGCCCAAAAACGACAGCGTCTTCATCAGCCAGGGGGCAAAGACCAGCAGCCCACGGCCAATCTTCTTCACGCCCTCCGACGACGAGCGTTCGAAATACATCCCCAGGTCGTCGATCTTCACGATGCCGGCCACCAGGCCGTACACTCCCACCGTCATCCCCACTCCAACCACCGTCAGGGCCAGCGCCTTCTTGGCCATCGGCTCGGCCGCCACCGTGCCCAGAGCCACCGCGATCACTTCGGCCGAAAGGATGAAGTCGGTGCCGATGGCTCCCATAACCTTATCCTTCTCCAGCTTGGCCATCTCTTCCGGGCTGCGCTGGTTGGTCTCGACCACTTCCTGGTGATGAGCCTCCTCTTCGGCGGGCTCCTTGTGCGACAGTTTGTGCACCGCCTCATAGCAAAGGAAGGCGCCGCCGATCATCAACAGCGGCTGGATAGCAGCAGCCGGTAAGGCCAGCGCCAGAGGGATCAGCACCGCCTTATTGATCAGCGAACCGAAGGCGATCTTGCCCACGATCGGCAGTTCGCGGTTCGGCTCGATGCCGACCACCACGTTCGCGTTCACCGCCAGGTCGTCGCCCACGATCCCCGCCGTCTTTTTCGCCGCGATCTTCGACATCGCCGCGACGTCGTCGAGAAGAACCGTGATGTCGTCTATGACCGCGAGAAGTCCGCCTGCTGCCATGAGTTTATACCTCTACCTGATGCTTTCTTGATGACCCGAACACTATGGGAACACCCTGACCCAACCATATCCTTTGGCAGGCAAAAGCCGTGCCCTCTGCATGCGTATCAAGAAAACCTCAAGCCCTCCGGGGCAGCCGACCTCCACAACCCGCACTTACCAGGAGAGGGGCCACCGCAAAGGAAGGAGGAACGGCCCCCGGGCGAATCCCAAACCGCGTCGCGCGGGTTTGTCCAGAGATCAGGAAGTAACCAGTGACCCACCACCAACCCGACCACGAAGCCAAACGTAGCCTGCTGGCCCGGATTCTCACCAGCCTTTCCATGGGCTGCTTCCGCAACCCCCGGAAAACCCTGGTTGGCTGCCTTCTCATGGTCATCGCCTCGCTGGTCTACAGCCACGGCCATCTGGCGCTCAAGATGGACTGGACCTACCTGTTCTATCCCGACGAGCCGATCGTGGTGGCAGGCCAGAAAGCCCGCGACGTCTTCCCTCTGCCGGGCGACATCGTGGTGCTGGTCGACCAGGGCACCGAAGCGCAGCGGAAGCAGTACCTCGACCGCCTGGCCGCCCGCCTGGAAGCCGAGCCCGACACCTTCCTGCATATCTTCTACCGCTTCGACCTGAAGCCGCTGACCGGCAAAGCGCTCTACTACCTGGACGAAACCACCCTCAAGCAGTTAGCCGACGGGCTGGATTCCATCAACAGCGGATCGACCGACAGCGCCAAAGGCGGCACCGGACGACGCATCTTCCTGAAACTGCTGGCCGACCTGGACAGCGCGCTAAAAACCCGAGGGCGCGCCACCTACATCCCGATCTGGCAGGTGCTGGCCGAAGAGCAGGGAGAGGAACGGGCCAACACCCTGGCCTCCCTGATGCGCGGCGAAGAGTGGGTCTACCCCACCATCGGCAACGGGCGCATCAACGTGCTGCTGACCAAAGCCGGAACCCACGGCAACACTTTTGCTAACTCTGGCCCGCTGATCGACCGCCTGCGCACCATCCTGGAAGAACTCTCTCCTACCGCCACCGGACTGCGCATCCGCCTGACCGGCTTGCCCGTCATGCTGCATGACGAACGCAACACCGCCGCCTCCGACGGCAGCATCTCGACCGTGATCAGCGTGGTGCTCTGCGTGCTGGGCTTTGCCATCGGCTTCGGCGAAGCCACCCGCCCCATGCTGGCCACCGCCGCGCTGATGACCGGTATGGCCTGGACCTCCGGCTTCACGGCGCTTGCCGTGGGCCATCTGAACTTTATCTCGGTCTCGCTGGCCACCATGCTGACCGGCATCGGGATCGACTTCGGCATCCACTTTATCTTCCGTTACGACGAAGAGATAAGTCTGGGCAAATCGCCCGCCGACGCCATCGAAATCACCCTGGCCAACAACGGCGTCGACACCATGGTCGGCGCCGTGGCCACCGCCACCGCCTTCCTGGCGCTGACCCAGGCTCACTTCCGAGGCATCTCCGACTTCGCCATCGTGGCCGCGGGCGGAACCATGCTGACCTTCCTGTCCACCATCATCGTGCTGCCCGCGCTGCTTGCCCTGGTCCCCGGCAAAGGGCGCGGCAAAGCCGGCAGTTCCAAAGAGGTGGCCTGGATCGAGCGCCTGTTCCTGCACAACGCCGGCGTGGTCACCGTGCTGGGCCTGCTGGGCCTGGTGGTGGCGGGAATGCTGGCCACCAAAGTCGGCTTCAACTACAACCTGCTCAGCGTGCAGGCTCAGGAACTCTCCTCCGTGCGCACCGAACTCGACATGATCAACGAGTTCAAGTCGACCGTCCTCTCGGCCGAATCGATCGACAAAGGCGAAGAACAAGCCCGGGCGCGTATGAAAGCCTACGAGAAACTGCCCACGGTGGCCCGCGTCGGCTCCATCTTGCCGCTGCTGCCCGAACGCACCCCGGAAAAACAAGCCCTGGTCGAGCGCATCACCAAGCGGGTCGATGAACTCGAACTGCCGCCCCGGGTCGAACTCGAAACCGCCGAAGACCTCTTAGCCGTGGAAAAACGCGTCCGCGAAATGGAGGCCACCATGCCTCCCACCGACGACGACCCCGAAGTCTCCAAGGCGATCACCTCCCTCAAAAAGTTTGTCAAAGGCATGGATCCCGGTCCGATCCAGGACGGCCTGAGCGTGTTCCAGGAAGAAGTGCGCGACGACCTCTCCACCACCCTGAGCTTCCTGAAAAAACAGCGCGACGTCGCCCCCACGCTCGACGACATCCCCAGCGAGATGCGCCTGCGCTACCTCTCGCCCGACGGCTACTTCCGGCAGACCGTGCAGCCCGTCAAGAACATCTGGGAGCGACAAAACCTCGAACCGTTCCTCAAAGACATCAAGTCGGTCGACCCCACCATCATGGGCCACCCGGTGGTGCAGGAGCAGATCCTGGGCGCCTTCGCCCGCACCCTGGAACGCACCCCGCTCTACACCCTGGCCGGCGTACTGCTGATCCTGGGCATCTACCTGCGCAGCCCTTCGGCCATCATCATCTCGCTGCTGCCGTCGGCCGCCGGACTGCTGATCATCTTTGCCGTCATGGGCTTAGCCGACATGCAGTTCAACGTGGTCAACTTCGTCGGACTGCCGATCAGCGTGGGCCTGGGCGCCGTCTACGGCGTGCACGCCCTGCACCGCATGCAGGAGGATGACGACGAACGCCTGCTGACCTGTTCGACCGGCCCCGCGCTGTTCCTGAGCGGCATGACCGACATCATCGGCTTCGCCTCTCTGATCCCGGCCCAGCATCGCGGCATCAGTTCGCTGGGCTTCGTCATCTCGGTCGGCGTGGCGGTCAACTTCCTGGGCTCGATGTTCTACCTGCCCGCGCTGCGCCGAGTGATCCGCCGCCGCTCCTTCCGCAAGGTGATCCTCTCCCTGGAAGAGTGGCCTCCGAAACCCGAGGCCCCTGCGGTAGGGGAAGGTCAGGTGGAGGGGGATCAGGTGGAGTCCGACGAGGACCGCCCGGAAGACCAGCCGCACGCCTCCTAGCCCCTCGGAGAAGGGCGAAACCGCGGCCAGGAGAGGGTCCCCCTCGGCCCTCCGAGAAAGGCAGCCGCCATGCAACGCCTGAAAACCACACCGTTTCACCCTCGCACCGAGGCGCTGATGCAGGGCGCCGAATGGCGACGCTGGGGCGGCTACCAGGTGGCCTCGTGCTACGAGATGGCCCCTGACCGCGAGTACTACGCCGTGCGCGCCTCCTGCGCCATGTTCGACGTTTCGGCCCTGGCCAAGTACAGCATCCAGGGCCCCGACGCCCGCGCCTACCTGCAGCGCCTGATCACCCGGAACATCTCCAACCTGAAAGTCGGCGAGGTGCTCTATTCGCCCTGGTGCGACCCGCGCGGCAAAGTGATCGACGACGGAACCTTTGCCTGCCTTGGCGAAGACCACTTCCAGATGACCGCCGCCGAGCAAGGCGAAAGCTGGCTGCGCAAGGTCGCGCGCGGCTTCGAGGTGACCATCGAGAACATCTCGGACGACTACGGCGTGCTGGCGCTGCAAGGCCCCACCTCTCTGTCCGTCCTACGGGAACTGGTGGGAGAGGCCGTAGCCCGATTAGAGTTTTCCCAGAGCTGCCACACCGAGTTCGACGGCATCCCGCTGTGGGTCTCGCGCACCGGCTACACTGGCGACCTGGGCTACGAAGTCTGGGTGCCTCGCGAGCACGGATTGACGATCTGGGATAAACTGATCGCTATCGGCGGCGCCTACGCCCTCTACCCGGCCGGCATCTGGGCGCTGGACGTAGCGCGTATCGAAGCCGGTCTGCTGATGCTCGACGTCGAGTACACCTCGGCCCTGGCCGCTCCCACCTCCGCCCAGACCTCCTCCCCCTACGAACTGGGCCTGGGCTGGTCGGTCCATTTCAAAAAGGGCGACTTTGTCGGAAGTCAGGCGCTGCAGGACGAAAAGTCGGCCAACACCACGCCGTTCCACTACGTGGGCTGCGTGCTCGACACGGCGGCTTACCGGGAAGCGTTCGAAAGCCTGGGTCTGGCGCCCAACATGTCGGTCAAAGCGTGGCGCGGCGTCCATCCGCTGTTCGACGACATAGGCGAGCAGGTCGGCTACGCTACCTGTGGCACCTGGTCGCCTACCCTGCAGAAATATCTGATGCTGGCCCAGGTTCACCCTCGCTGGGCCAACCCCGGACAGGCGCTGATCTTCGAAGACGTGATCGACCGGCAGCGGGTCAAACTGCCCTGCACCGTCGAGAAACTGCCGTTTTTCACCACCGATCGAAAGAAGGACATGTATGTCGAAGTATGACGCCATCGTGGTCGGAGGCGGCCACAACGGACTGGTCCACGCCGCCTATCTGGGCCGCGCGGGACTCAAGGTCCTCCTGTTAGAGGGGCGCTCCGTGGTGGGAGGCGCCACCTCGACCGAAGAGCTGTACCCCGGCTTCAAGTTTCTCACCGTCTCTTACCTGATCTCGCTGCTGCGCCCTCAGGTCATCCAAGAGCTCGAACTGGCTCGTCACGGCTTAGAGATCATCCCGCTCGAATCGACCGTAGCGCCGCTGGGCGACAACTACTTCGCCGACTGGCCCGACCACGACATGACGCGCCAGGAGATCGAGCGGTTCTCCTCCACCGACGCCGAGCGTTACGACGAATTCTCGGCCACCATGCGCCGTCTGATCCTGGCCGTGCGTCCTCTGCTCGACCTGGTCCCTCCCGACCCCACCTCGCTGCAGGCCAAAGACATCGCCCAGATGGCCAAAGTCCGGGGCACGCTGGACCGCCTGGACAAACGCGATCTGCACACGCTGACCCGTCTGATGACCATGAGTGGGGCCGACTTCTTGGACGAATGGTTCGAGACCGAACCGCTGAAGGCCACCAAGTCGACCTCCGGCATCATCGGCACCTTCCTGGGCCCGCGCTCGCCCGGCACCGGCTACGTGCTGCTGCACCACTATCTGGGTGAACTCAACGGCGCGCCTCGTTCGTGGGGCTTTGCCAAAGGCGGCACCGGCGGCCTGAGCCAGGCGATCGCCCGAGCGGCCCGCTTCCACGGAGTCGAGATCCGCGAATCGTCGCCGGTCGAGCGCATCATCATCAAAAACGGGCGCGCCGTGGGCGTTGCCACCGACAAAGGCGACGAGTTCTACGCCGACCGCATCGTCTCGGCTGCGCATGCCAAGCCGACCTTCCTGAAGATGGTGGAAGAGCAGGAACTGCCGGCCGACTTCCTGAGCGACCTGAAGCGCTGGAACACCCGTGGGCCGTCCTGCAAGGTGAACCTGGCCCTCGACGGTCTGCCCGACTTCCCCGCCATTCCTAAAGACAAGAAGGCGCTCTTGCGCGGCTCGATCGAGATCGCCCCCAGCGTGGACTACCTGGAAAAAGCTTACGACGACGCCAAATACGGCGGATGGTCGAAGCGGCCGTTCATGGACGCCCTGATCCCGTCGCTGCTCGACCCTGGAATGGCGCCTCCCGGCAAACACGTGATGAGCCTTTTCGTGCAGTACGCCGACTACAACCTGGAAGGCGGCTGGACCGACGAGAAAAAGGCCGAGTTCCTGGAGGTCGTGATCGACACGCTCAGCGAGCACTCGCCCGACCTGCGCTCGAAGATCTTGCACAAACATATCAACACGCCCGACGACCTGGAGAAAAAGTTCGGACTCTCGGGCGGCCACATCTTCCACGGAGAGCTCAGCTTGCCTCAACTGTTCTTCCTGCGCCCCTCGCCCCAGTGGTCAGGCTACCGCAGCCCGATCGAAAATCTGTGGATGTGCGGGTCGTCCTGCCATCCCGGCGGCTGTATCACCGGCGCTCCCGGACGCAACGCCGCTCTGGAACTGCTGGCCGAAGTCCAAGGCGCCCCGGTAGAGGTGAGAGCGTGAAGAAGTTCGTCATCGTAGGAAGCGATCCCAACAGCGGGGTGGCAGCCCTGCTGCTGGCCCGGGCGGGACGCCAAGTGCAGCTTTTGACCGGCCCTCACGTGGGTGGAGTGACCCGACTGATGGGCAACGCCCCCATGGACGCCCGCCTGGCCGAAGACCTTGGGCTCGAACTGCCGACCCGCAAGGAAGGCCGCCTGGGCGTTTCGCCCTCCGGAGCCCGCGTCTCCCTACGCCGGGAAGGGTTGGAGGGCGAGGTCAGCGCGCAAGACCAGCAGACCTGGCCCGCCTTTGTCCGCCTGCTCGACGACGCCGCTGAACTGTGGCGCACCGCCAGCGCCGAGGGTCCTTCTGCGGCCGTCGGCCCGTGGCGCGAGTTGGGTCGGCGTCACGCTCTCGAAGTTCTGCGTCTGCCCGGCAACAGCCTCAAGGGCCTGCTCGACGAATGCTTCGAGAGCGAGCTTCTCAAAGCGACCCTGGCCAGCGCCGCCCTGTTCGGAACGCGCCAGGGGCCGTTCGCTGCGGGCACCGCTTTCTTACTGCTGCAGCGCTGGGCCCGCAACGAGGTGCTGGCCGCCCAGGCGGCTCCCCTGGAGTCTCTTTCCGAAGCGCTCCTTAAAGCCGGAGTCGCTATCCAGCGCGAAACCGCGTCGCGCTTCGAGATCGAAGACGGCAAAATCGTAGCTGTGCATACCAACGGCAACCGCACCTTCGAGGCCGATATGGTGATCAGCAGCGAAGACCCCGTGACCACGCTGGGCCAGCGGGTCGGCCTGCGCCATCTCGACCCGGAACTGGGCGACGCGATGAAAGCCTGGAAGACCGCAGGGACCACCGGCACGGCCGAAGTCGACGCCGCCGGCTTCGGCGACCACGCCGTGGTCAGCCTCACCGACACCGTGAACTCGCTGGAGAAGGCCTACGATCCCAGCAAGTACGGAGAAAGCTCGAGCGTTCCGTTCGGCGAACTCGAAGTGGCCAACCAGCGCGTCTGGGTTCAGCATCTGATAGGCAAAGGGTCGGAAAAGGCGATCGACCCGTTCTGCAAGCCGTACGGCGTGACCGCTCTGGACAAGATTTCGCCCGACGGGCTCGAGCGCGCGTTCCTGACCGCCGGAGGTCACCTTTACGGCGGCGACCCGGTGCTCTGGCAGTCGCTGGGGCTGCGCGACAGCTTCAGCCAACCGCTGCCCAACCTGCGCCTGTGCGGGCCCGGAGTGGGACGCGGAGACTTCAGCGGCCTGAACGGAGAACGCCAGGCCCGTGAGGTCCTGGCGAGCTTGGAAACCGCTGGAGTCTAGCGGGGCTTATGCCGTCGGTGCGGCGACTTCGAAGGTAGCCAGCACCGCGCGGTGGTCCGTGGGGTACGGGTCGATCACGATGTCCGCGTTCTGGGCGTTTTCGCCGATCACCTGAACGTCCTTAAGGCTGATCTCGCCGCCCCGATACATCACGAAGTCGATGCGGTCGTGCTTCGTCTTGGGATCGTCGGCCGGTTTGGTGGGCGTCCAGGTATCGCCCGGCTTGGCCAGAGGGTCGGGATGTTTCTCGCGGTAGCTGTCTTTGAAACCGGCCTTCTCCAGGGTCTTGCTGCCGGGCCACTCCACCGTGATCGGATGGCGCTTGGCGGCCACCGTGGCGGGCGTCCAGTCCAGGTGGGAGGGCTCGTTGAAGTCGCCAGTAGCGATCGAGGGCAGCCCCATCGCGTCCGACTCGGAGACCAGAGCGCGGAACTCGCGACCGCGGGTCTTGTCGGCCCACCAGACCGCCTGCTTCTCGGTGTTGATGTAGGGACCGCCGCCGCCCGGCAGATGCATCAACTGATGCGGCTGGTTAGGGAACGAGGTCATGTGAAAGTTGAAGAAGCCCACCTTCTGCCCGTTGTCGAGGGTGACGGTGACGCCGTTCTTCTTGTCGGTGATGGCCTCGATGGGGAAGCGGCTCAGCAGCGCCGTGCGCTTGTCTTGCTGCAGGAAGTGCATGCCCAGACTCTCGGCCATCGCCTGGGTAGTGGTGTTGACCTCTTGCAGGCCCACCAGGTCGGCGCCGGTGCCGCGAATCAGGTCGGTGATCGCCTCCAGACCGCCGTTGGCGTCGAAGAACGTGTTCAGGCTCAGAACTTTGAGGGTGGTCGCTGCCGCCGGCCCGGGCAAGGCTCCCGCTGTGGCCTGGCTCGCGCTCTGCAAGGCGCCCTGCGCCAGAGCGCTAGCCGAGGGGGCGTTGGAGGGGGCTGGCGCGCCCAGGCTGACCTCATCGGAGGCGGCCTGCGGCCCAGATTCCACCGACCCGGATTCCACCAAGGTAGGGGTGGAGGAGGGCGCCTGGCGGCGCTGCAGAGGCGAAGAGGAGGCAAAGGCTCCGACGGAAGACAGCATCATGGTAGGCGTAGCATAGCCCATGCGCCGCGCGCCCGTGTGACGAAGATATGAACTTTGGGAGCAGCGCCCCGACGTCGCGTCACGGCCAGCGCGGCGTCACCCCAAATGGGCGTCAAAGCCCATTTCTCGTGATGCCACCCGCCCACCAGGTCTGGCGTCACCCAATATGGGCATCGAAGCCCATTTCTCTAGAAGCCAACCCGACGCTCCAGCCCGGCGTCACCTAATATGGGCATCAAAGCCCATTTCCCGTGAAGCCGGCGTGGTGCGAGCCCTCTACTCGGGGTCGTCGGCGGCGGGTAGCGCGCGGCTCAGCACCTCGCGGCGCTGAACTTGCAAGATAAAGGTCGAGATCATCTCGCGCTGGTTCAGTGTCATCTCGGTCGGGAACATCATCGCCACGCGCTGGAACTCTCCCTCGGGCCAGACGCGAATCACGTCCGTCTCCATTCGCACCGGGTATTCCCAACTGACCACTCGGATGTCGACCTTCTGCCCCGGCTCGAACGGCTGCTTGGGCGACCCCAGCAGGCTCATTCCGCCACGGCTCAGGTCGACCAGGCGACAGTTCCAAAGCGTCTGGCTCTGCGATTTTCCCTCTACGATGCGGACCTGCACCGGCAGATTCGCCTTGACGCGATAGTCGCTACGACCAGTGAAAGGCGCCAACTGCGAAGGCTCTCGTTCGCTGAGCGACGGATTCTCGACCCAGATCTTGTCCGCGCCCTCCCGCCGGGTGATGCGAGTTCGATGAGTCACCACGTCGCGGCCCTCGAACTCCACCAGCAGCACTTCTTCCTCGGCTGGGAACGCCTCCCCCTCCACCAGAGTCATCCAGGCGCCATCGCTGCTGGACCGCATGGTGTGGGCTTTGCAGAGAAAGATGTCCTGCGACAGGTCGGCCGGCAAGATCAGATACCTCTGCTGCGCGCCGTAGCGGAACAGAGGGGTCGTGTCGAGAGGGATGCTCCTTCTGGGGGAATCAGGCTGACTATCCACCTCTTAACCTTCTCGGAGACCCCGCGAAAACCTCGCCGCGTCGGGGATAGAGTAGCAACGCCGCGTTGCCCTCGCGAGACTGGCAAGATTGTCGCTGCCCAGAGCAGCAACGCCGCATTGCCCTCGCGAAACGTGCAAGATTGCCGCCGGCCCCACCGACAACGCCGAGCCGTCGCAACACGAGCAAGATAGGCCGATCCATGGAGGGCGAGGAGCGATGGCCTGGAAAGCACCCGCATGAGATCCACCGGCCGGCTGCTGCTCCTACTCCTCTTGCTGCTGCTGGCCTGCGCGCCTCAAACCGACCCCAAAGAAGTCGTCCTGTGGACCGCCTTCGAAGGCGAAGAAGAGGTCACCCTGCGCGCCGTGGTTGCCGAGTACCAGCAAACCTCCGGCAGCAAGGTCACCGTCCTCAAAGTCCCGTTCGCTGGATTCCAGCGCAAAATGCTGATCGCCGGCCCCGCCCGCCAGGGCCCCGACCTGCTGCTCGGGCCGCATGACTGGATCGGCCAGCTTTGCACCGCTCAACTTCTCGCCCCCGCCCCAGCCAGCCTGATCAGCGCCGACAACGCCGACTTTTACGACATCGCCAAGCGCTGCGTCTCCTTTGACGGCGGGATCTACTCGGTCCCGCTGATGATGGAGTGCGTGGTGCTGGCGCGCAACACCGCCCTCACCCCCGACAAGCCAGCCACCCTGGAACAACTGGTGACGGCGGCCAAAGCCACCCAGCAGGCCCACCCCGGAGTCATGGGGTTCGCCTACCAGATGAAGAACTACTACTTCACCGGAGCGTTCATGGCCGGCTTCGGCGCCAACTTCATGGCGCCGTTCGACCAGCCCGAACTCGACCTCGAGGCGATCAACTTCGCCACCCCGGAAGGGATCGCCGGCGCCGGCTGGATCTCCGACCTGGCCCAGGGCCATAAGGAAAACCTGGTGCCGATGGACATGACCAACGACCTGGCCGTCGAACTGTTCCTGAAGGGCAAGCTGGGGATGATCCTGTGCGGCCCTTGGAATCTGGGCTCCATCCGCAGTTCCGGCATCGCCTACGAACTCCAACCCCTGCCGGCCGGGCCGCAAGGCCCCTCCTCCCCCTTTGTTGGAGTCACCGGGCTGATGCTCAGCCGCTTCTCCACCGAAAAGCCCGGCGTCCAGGAGTTTATGGCCTATATAGCCTCGCCCGAAGTCACCGCTCGCCTCTGCAAAGCCGCCGGCCGCGCGCCCGCCCGTAAAGAGACCGCCGCCCGCCTGAAACAGATCGTGACGGAACCCGAAGTCGCACGAGACCTGGACCTGTTCTCCACGGCCGCCCAGAACGGCACCCCGATGCCCAACCACCCGGCGGTGGGAGCAGCCTTCTGGAGCTCCATGGAAAGCGCTTTCGAGCTGATCTTGAAGGGGCAGGTCGGCATCGAGGAAGAACTGCAAGAAACCACAGAAAGGGTGCGGGCCAAAATCCGCTTCATGACCGAATAGCCATGATGACGCAAAAGGCCAAACCCACTCTCTACATCATGCCGGCGCTGGTCCTGATGACCGTGCTGTCGCTGCTGCCCAACCTTTACTCGGTGTACCTGGCGTTCACCAACTTCAGCCTGTACCACTACTACGACTTCAGCTTCGTAGGGCTGCGTAACTTCGGCAAGATCTTCTCGGCCAACGAGTTCCGAACGTTCATGCGGGTCGGTCTGTGGACCATCGCCTGGGCCGGCTTCTCCGTGCTGGGCGCCATGATGGTGGGACTGTTCCTGGCCATCCCGCTCAACCGCGAGGACCTGAAAGGCGCCAAACTCTACCGCACCCTGTTCATCGTGCCGTGGGCCATTCCAGCCTTCATCTCCGTGCTGATGTGGCGCGGCTTGCTGAACCAGTCCAGCGGAGCGGTCAACATGACGCTGGGCAAACTGGGGATCGACCCGATCCCTTGGCTCAACGAGCCGTTCTGGGCCTGCGTCTCCGTGCTGATGGTCAACATCTGGCTGGGCTACCCGTTTATGATGACCATCTGCCTGTCGTCCTTGCAAAGCATCTCGAAGTCGGTTTATGAAGCCGCCGACATCGACGGCGCCAGCGCCTGGACCCAGTTCACCCACATCACGCTGCCGTTGCTGAAAGCCGCGCTGATCCCGGTGACCATCTCGAACTTCGCCTTCAATTTCAACCAGTTCACGGCCATCTATCTGCTGACCGACGGCGGCCCCTCCGTACCCGGCAGCGAGGCCGGAGCGACCGACATCTTGATCACCTATAGCTATAAGCTGGCCTTCAACCTTTTCCAGTACGGCATCGCCTGCGCCTACGCCATCATCATCTTCGTGGTGGTGGCCGGCGTCTCGGGCATCAATATGAAAATGACGGGGACGTTCGACGAGAATGACTGAAAAGAAGCCGTTCAACTCGACCGTCGCGATCTGGCACGCCATCCTGCTGGTCATGCTGGTGCTGTTCCTTTCGCCCGCCTTCTTCGTGCTGATGGCGGCGCTGCGCCAGGACGGCTCGCTGGTCTCCAGCGAACTGATCCCGTCGGACATGAGCCTGGTCAACTTCCAGCGCCTGCTGACCGAGACCGCCTTTCTGACCTGGATGAAGAACACCCTGATCGTGGCCACCCTGTCCACATTCACCGCTGTGCTGGTCACCACACTGGCCGGCTACGCCTTCAGCCGCTTCCGCTTTAAAGGGCGCAAGAACGGGCTGATGTTCATGATCTTGCTGCAGATGTTCCCCGCCGCCATGAGCATGGTGGCCATCTACCGCATGCTGCAGATGGCCGGACCGGTCACCGGCGGCCTGGTCGGCCTGAACTCGCTGTTCGGACTGTCGCTGGTGTACATCGGCGGAGGCATCCCGTTCAACTCCTGGATCATCAAGGGCTACGTCGACGCGCTGCCGATCGAACTCGAAGAGTCGGCCTACCTGGACGGCGCCACCCCGTGGCAGACCTTCTCCCAGGTCATCCTACCGCTGATGGGCCCGGTGCTGGCCACCGTCGCCGTGTTCAACTTCATCGGCCCTTACTCGGACTTTATCTTCCCCTCCGTGCTGCTCTCGGTGGAAAGCGAGTACACCCTAGCGCTCGGTATGCAGGGCTTCATCTCCAGCGGCTTCTCGGCCAACTGGACGCTGTTCGCCGCTTCGGCCGTGCTGGGCTCCCTGCCCATTCTGGTGCTGTTCCTCTCGCTGCAGCGCTTCCTGGTTCAGGGTCTGACCCAGGGCGCCGTCAAAGGATAGACCGTGAAAGAGCAGTTCGAGAAGCTTTCGCCCCGAGAAAAGCTGCTCTTGCTGTTGATGCTGGGGCTGCTCGTGGCCTCTGTGCTGTACCATAACCATCCGCACATGGACGGGCTGCAAGAGCAGCTTCGTAGCAAAGCACCGGCCCTCTTCAAGCTGTTTGTGGTTGGAGAAGGCGTCTACTTCAGCGGAATGCTGTTGATGGCTGCCGGACTGGGAGCCTCGCTGGGGCCCAACCCGCTGCTCTGGGCAGGCAAACTCAAAGAGCTGCTCTCGGCCGCCTCTCCAGGCCTGGCCCGCGGCGGACTGTTCTGGCTAGGCTTCGCCTGCAACGTCATCGGCTCGCTGACCTTTGGCCTGATCGGCATCTACGTGGCCGCCGAAATCTTGCCCAACGGCTCCAAGACCCTGATCCCCGCCTCCATCGTCGACATCGGCTTCTCGCTGCTGGTCCGCTACCTGTTCTACCGCCGCTTCCGCCACAGACTGGTCGCGTCCCCATCGTAAGCTGACGCCCACATACAGCGACGCCAACCCCAACAAACCCGTCGGCTTCAGCCCAAATGGGCGTCAAAGCCCACATACAGCGACGCCAACTCCAACAACCCCGTCGGCTTCAGCCAAAATGGGCGTCAAAGCCCACATACAGCGAAGCCAACTCCAACAAATACGCTGGCTTCAGCCAAAATGGGCGTCAAAGCCCACATGCAGCGACGCCAACTCCAACAACCCCGTCAGCTTCAGCCAAAATGGGCGTCAAAGCCCACATATACAGCGACGCCAACCCCCCGACAGAAAAAAAGCTCCCGGTGGGGGAGCGACGGTGGGGGGGCATCCGTCGAACCTTCGTCGGTGAGCTGTTTTGGATTTCGGTCGTACCAAGAGAGACTGAAGACATACTAAGGGATACGTTTCTTTCAAGACTTAAAGCATCCGCAACGAGCCCTGGCCCAACATCCCCGCTGACAGAGCTTTAACCGCGCCGCCTTAGTTGCTGTTCGCGCGAGCCCCGTCGACGGTGGCGCCCGTCACCACCATCGTCGACCAGGACGACTTCGTGCTCGAAAGACTCGAGGCCAAATCCAGCGCGGTCAGTAGGCGCGACAGATTCTCTCTCCCGCCGTGGGAAGGCACGACGGTTCAGAGGTACAGCGACCCGTCAACGTCCTCGGAACCGGAAAAGCGACCCGCTATCCGGCGAGTTCCTTTTCCCGGGTCTCTTTCTCGGACTGACTCGGCTTCTTGCCATACTTCTCGTAGGCGCGCCGACGGACCCCGATATAGTTGACCAGAAACAGGGCGATCATAGTGAAGGCCAGCCCCATCTGCATGGTGATGAACAGGCGGGCGGACAGTTCGGGCGGCTTGACCCCCAGGATCCACGGCTGCAGCCAGCCGATCACGACCCCGATCAGGAATCCGATGAGGGCGGGTTTGGCTCGCTCGCGGAAGTAATCCATGGGGGAGGGGTGCGCCCCGGGCGGGGGCGGGCCCTTGACGGGCCTGGGGGAGAGGCGGCCGCAGGTTGGAGGGTCCGTAAAAGGTCGAGAGAGGATCTGTAAGCCGGGTTCTGTCTCGTAGCCGAAGCCACGAGGATGGCCATCTATCTGCGGTGCCGATCGCTCGGCACCTCTAGCGACGTCTCGGGGGATGTCCGACGGGCCGCCGGTGTCCACTGAAGGACTATCCCCATCTATCTTGCTCCGAGCGGGGTTTACCTAGCCGATGCGTCGCCGCACCGCTGGTGGGCTCTTACCCCACCGTTGCACCCTCACCAATCCCCGAGGGGACTGGCAGTCTTCATTTCTGTGGCACTAGCCTGAGGATCGCTCCTACCAGACGTTATCTGGCGCCCTGCCCTACGGAGCCCGGACTTTCCTCGACGCAGGAGCTGCGCCGCGACCATCCGATCCTCTCTCGACACCGGGAGGGTAACATCCCCACCCCTTCCTGACAAGGTGGAGGGGCCAACCGCTCGGCTCACCGCCCAACGAGCCGGCTCACTCCAGAGTGAGCTCAAGCTCACCGCCCAACGAGCCGGCTCACCCCAGAGCGAGCCCAAGCTCACCGCCCAACGAGCCGGCTCACTGCAGAGCGAGCCCAAGCTCACCATCAAACGAGCCGGCTCACCGCAGAGCGAGCTCAAGCTCACCGCCCAACGAGCCGGCTCACTGCAGAGCGAGCCCAAGCTCACCGCCCAACGAGCCGGCTCACTCCAGAGCGAGCTCAAGCTCACCGCCCAACGAGCCGGCTCACTCCAGAGCGAGCTCAAGCTCACCACCCAACGAGCCGGCTCACTCCAGAGCGAGCTCAAGCTCACCATCAAACGAGCCGGCTCACCCCAGAGTGAGCCCAAGCTCACCGCCCAACGAGCCGGCTCACCTCAGAGTGAGCTCAAGCTCACCGCCTAACGAGCCGGCTCACCTCAGTGGAGTGGTCCCCATCCTGCAGACATGGGGTATGAGTTAGGCCACTAGAGCCTTGTCGGGCAAACGGGCAGATTTTCTTTCGAATTCCGATGGACTGAGGTAGCCCAGGGTCGAATGACTCCGCCGCCTGTTGTAGTAAGTCTCGATGTAAGTGAAGATCTCCAGCCTCGAACGCTCTGCCGTCCAGCTTCGACCATCACAGAGTAACTCTCGGTCAATAGTGGCGAAGAAGCTCTCCGAGACCGCGTTGTCCCAGCAGTTACCCTTCCGGCTCATGGACTGGATGATGCCAGCATCCTTGCAGACTTGGCGAAAAGACGCGGAGGTGTACTGGCTGCCGCGGTCTGAGTGAAAGATCAGGCCAGGCTTTGTTTCACGCCTGCCAAGAGCCATGTTCAGAGCATCCTCGACCAAGCTGGACCTCATGTGGGGCTTCATCGACCAGCCGACCACCATGCGACTGTGAAGGTCAATAACCGTCGCAAGGTACTGAAAGCCCGAGCAGGTTTTGACGTAGGTTATGTCGCCCACCCAGGCTTGGTTAGGCGAGTTCCGGTGGAAGTCTCGGTTGAGCCGGTTCGGCTCGAAATTCGCGTCGACATCCGATTTGGTCGTCACGCGGAAAGCCCTATAATACCTCACTTTCAAGCCGAGTTCGGCCATTCGTTTGCGCACCGTTTTACGGCTAACGCCGATTCCTATCTTCGCAAGGTCCGTGACCATTCGGCGGGTCCCACAACGCCGCGAGTTCTCCTGATGGACTTTTTTGATTGCTTTGTCCAGAGCGCTGTGGTCTCGGCCTGTCGCCTCTCCTCGGGAGCGCCAGGCGTAGTACCCTTTTCGGCTGACCTTAAGAACCCGGCAAAGCAAGCCGAGCGGATACGTGGCCTTCTCCGCGTGAATGAAGCGAAATCTCACTCGCATTCCCTCGCGAAGAAGGCCGTCGCTTTTTTTAGGATGTCACGCTCCATCTCCGCGATCTTCTTGCCTCGCTCCAGCTCCTCGATGCGGCGCTGCTGCTCAGCGAGGAGCGTCTTCATCTGCCTGGTGCTCATGTCGTCGTTCATCCTCACCTCGGAATGCCCGGCCGCTGCTCTCCATCGCACGAGCGAGGACGACGAGATATCGAGTTCTTTGGCCACGTCGTGAACGTTCTTTTTCAAGCTGAGCTCCACCGCCCGCTGCTTATATTCTTCCGTGTATTTCGGTCGCTGCTTCTTCTGCATGTTTCTCCATTCCTTAAGTCAATCGGAATGTCTGCAGAACGGGGACCATTTCACAGAGTGAGCCCAAGCTCACCGCCTAACGAGCCGGAGACGGGAAAGCTCTCGATTCACCGGTGCGCGGAATCTTCCGTCGATCGGCGAATCCGCCAGTCCCTCAGAGCTCTCGATTCACCGATGCGCGGAATCTTCCGCCGATCGGCGAATCCACCAGTACCGCAAAGCTCCAGATTCACCGATGCGCGGAATCTTCCGTCGATCGGCGAATCCGCCCGGCCCGCAAAGCTCTCGATTCACCGATGTGCGAAACCTTCCGCCGATCGGCGAATTCGTAAGCTCAGCTACGTCCCGCCCAGCGCCCAAACCGCGCCGCCGGAGAAGCTACTCTTTCTCGGTCCGGCCGCGCAGAGCCAGCGACTCTGGCCGGTCGTCGGCCATCAGATTCCCGATGATCTGGTAGTTGCCAGGGTTGACCGACTTCCCCTCGCGGTCTTTCTGGTCCCACACCCCGTTGAAGTCCAGCGTCTTGCCCGGGTCGATCACCGAGGTGTGGTCATCGGGATAGCTCATCTGGTTCTCGGACAGCTTCCACACCGTCTTGGGCACCTGGGCGAACAGCAAGTCCACCTCTTTGCGCACCGTCAGGTCGAACTCTAAGTTCTTCTGAAACTTCAGCCCGATAGGCGCGGACGAAACGTTGGTAATGCTCAGTTTGACCTTGATCGGCTCGCCCAAACGGTACGACGTCTTCTCCATGGTCAGCTTGTAGTACAGCCCGCGCGTCTTCATATCCGACACGCCCAGCAACTTGGCGTCCTTGCGGGCGACCCCGTAGCGAACCCCGAAAACAAACCCCACCACGCACAGCACGATCAGGAAAAGGAACACGAAGGTGCCCTTGCGGGTCACCTTTTCCGGCTCTTCCTTGCGCTTGAGGCGCACCTTTCGTGTTTTCACTGACTTGCTCTAAAGGGGGGCGTGAAGGATAATGGAGACCATGAAAACCTGGCTCTCCTCCATGAGAATATCCGTTCCCAGCGCTCTGTTCCTCTTTTCGTTGGCAACTTGTCCCGCCTTCGCCGCCCCCGGGCAGGCCGTCGTGATGGAGCGTCAGGGCGACCGTGTCGTCATCAACAAAGGCGTCGACGAAGGCGTACAGGTCGGCCAGACCTGGCATGTCGGCAAAGACGCCAAAGTCGTCATCGAGTCCGTCAGAGAGCACTCCGCCTCCGGCCGCCTGCAGGGCAACGCCTCGGTCGGCTCCATCTCCTCGCTGGGTTCAGAAAAGCTCGTGGTGGCCTCCAACCCCCAGGTCAAAGAAAAAATGACCTCCAAGCGCCAGTCCTCCGAACAGAGCCTGGACTCGCTGCGCAAGAAGTACCGACGGGCGCTGGGTCAGCGCACGGAAAGCCGCGGCTTCGTCACTCCCATCCCCAACCAGTACGACCAGACCTTCAACACCGGGATGGAGGCCTACAATCTCTACACTCTCTATGACATCACCAACACCGTTGGTCTGGACCCGACCGGCTCGTTCATCGCCAACCCGCTGATCCTGGCCACCGCCGCCGCCGGGATGTACCAGCGCAACAAGATGACTAACGACCTTTACGAATCGGTCCGCGTGAGGGTCGACGTCGAAGCCACCCTGTGGGACGAGGGCCTGGTCGACATCCAGTCCGAAGTCACTGCTGCCGAACAAGGCCTCTCGGTTCAGGATAGCCTAAACAAGAAGGTCCAGAACGTGGTGGACAAAGGCGTCGATAAGTACGCCGTGCTGGAAGTCCGCATCAAAAACGTCGGTTCGGTGCCCGCCGCGCTGGAACCCATGAAGTACCGCATCTTCCTGATGAGCAGCGAGAACCAGCCGATCGCCGCCTCTCGCATCGACGCCGCCCTGGACAAGACCCTGCAGCCGGGCGACGAAGTGCGCGGCATGGTGTACTTCCCCAAAATCGTGGCCCAGGGGCAGCGCGACCTGCGTATCGCTTTCGAACAAATGTTTGGGGACCGTGGTACCCTCACTTTCTCCAACCGTTGAGCCGTTTTCCCCTCGCAAAGCCCGTAAAGCCTCGTTCCGCGCGAGGAACGGCATGCAGGAATCGCCTCTGGGGCAACGGAAACCGCCGCTGTGACCTCGTTCTTTGAAGGCATAGGCCGCTGGGTCATCTCCCTTCTGGAGTACATCGGCGGCTGTGTGCGCCTGTTTATCGAAGCCGCCGGCTTCATCGCCAGGGGCCAGTGGCGTCCCGGACTGACCATCATGCAGATGAGCTTTCTGGGCGTCAACAGTCTGACCATCGTGCTCATGACCACCACCTTTGCCGGGATGGTCATCGCTCTGCAACTTGCCCACGTGGCCGTGCAGTACGGCGTGGGCAAAATGGTCGGCGGCAGCGCCGCCCTGGCCATGACGCGCGAACTCGGGCCGATGCTGACCGCCATCGTGGTGGCCGGCCGCGCCGGTTCGGCGATCACCGCCGAGATCGGTTCGATGAAGGTGACCGAGCAACTCGACGCCATGCGCATGCTGGCCGTCTCTCCCACCGGCTACCTGGTGGTGCCGCGCTTGCTGGCCATGCTGGTGATGGTGCCGCTGCTCACCCTCTTCTCCGACATCTCCGGCCTGATCGGTGGGTCGGTGGTCGCCTTCGAAAACGCCGGCATCCCGTACCAGGTGTTCTGGGACTCGGTCCGTCAGCTGACCTTGATGTCCGACCTGAACCTGGGCCTGGTCAAAAGCTTCATCTTCGGTATCGAAGTCGCCATCATCTCCTGCTACCAGGGGCTGCAGACCGGACGCGGCGCGGAAGGCGTCGGGCGCGCTACCACTTCGTCCGTGGTCACCTCGATGGTGGTCATCTTCATCACCAACTACATCCTCTCGGCGATGATGTTCCAGGCCAACTGATGGCAGACATCGAGCGCGTCAAAACTGTGATGGGAGAGCGCGAGGCGCTGCGCGAGGACGCCATCGTCCTGGAAAAATTGCGGGTCGTTTTTGGGCCCAAGGAGATTCTCAAGGACATCTCCTTGACCATCCCTCGGGGCCAGGTGCTGGTCATCATGGGGCTCTCCGGTACGGGCAAAAGCACCACCCTGCGCGCGATTGCGGGACTGCTGCGGCCGACCTCCGGCACCGTGCTGGTCAACGGCCACTCCATTCCCGACCTCAAGCCTCACGAAATCGAACTGCTGCGCCGTCGTATCGGCTTCTGCTTCCAGCACGGCGCCCTGTTCGACTCTATGACTGTGGGCCAGAACGTGGCCTTCGGACTGCGCGAACACACCAAGCTTCCCGAAGCCGAGATTCAGCGCATCGTAGCCGAAAAGCTGAAGATCGTCGACCTCGAAGGGATGGAACACCTCTACCCTTCGCAACTCTCCGGCGGTATGCAGAAGCGCGCCTCGTTTGCACGCACCATCGCCACCGACCCCGACATCGTGCTCTACGACGAGCCGACCACCGGTCTGGACCCGATCATCAGCCGCGTGATCAACGAGCTGATCCTGGACCTGCAGCGTCGCCTCAAGGCGACCTCGGTCGTGATCACCCACGATTTGAAAGGCGCATACCTGATCGCCGACAAGATTATGATGCTCCACCAGGGCCTACCCGTGTTCCTGGGAACTCCGCACGAGTTTCAGACCACGGACGACCCGCATGTGGTGCAGTTCCGCGAAGGCGAAATGGTGGGGCCGATCCGAGTCTAGCCATGCGGCGACGTATACACTAGAATCGGCATGTTTTGGCCCGCGCACAGGCGGGCCGAGGATATAGGTAGGATACGAAGATATGGAACTCAACGCCGCAGCAAAGGTAGGAATCGTCACCGTCGTGGCGGGACTACTCTTTCTCCTGTCCATCTCCCAGATCGGAAACTTTGGCCGCGATGGCGGTCCCGAGTACCGTATCCTGTTCGAATCCGTGGGCGGCCTGCAAGAGCGCGCCCCCGTCTACCTGGCCGGTGTGCCGATCGGCTTCGTCAAGAAGCTAGAGTTGGCCGAGAACAACCAGGTGCAGACCACCATCCAGTTGACCCGCAGCGACGTCCGTCTCTATCGCGCCCGCGAGGCCGAAAACGACCCTGTCGGCAGCTACTACGTCTACACCGTTTCCGGCAACCTGATGGGCGACAAATGGGTCGAGATCAAACCCGGTCCCGTGCAGCCCAACGAAGAGCCGCTGGCTCGCAACTCGCTGGTCCGCGGCGAGTCGCCGGTCACCCTCGACGACCTGGCTCGCGAAGGCAACCTGGTGATGGGAGAGTTCCGCCAGTCGGTGGACGCTCTGAACGCTCTGGTCGCTGACGAGAAGTTCCAGGGCGACATCAAGCTCACCGTAGAAAACTTCCGCGAGATCTCTGGCAACCTCAAAGGCGTCAGCGCCGACGCCCGCATCATCGTAGCCGGCCTGAACGACCGGGTGACTCGCCTGTCCGACTCGCTCGAAGCCGTGGTCACCCACGTCGACGAGACCGTGGTCGCCTTCCAAAGCGACGCCAGCGCCGTCGGTTCAGACCTGCGCACCTTCTCTGGCAACGCCAACCGGATGCTGGTCAAGAACGAAGGGCACGTCGACACCATCGTGATGAACCTGCGTGACACTTCCGTAGCGCTGAAAAAAGCGATGCGCTCGGTCGAAGTGCTGGCCGACAACGAGACCCTGTCCGAAGATGTAGTCGAAGCCGTCAGCAACCTGCGCCGCACCTCGGAAGAGATCCAGGGCATCGCCGCCGACATCCGCAGCATCTCGGCTGACCCTGAAATCCAGCAAGACCTGCGCGAGACCGTGGTCAACGCCAAGCAGGCGTCCGCCTCGGCCGCCCGCGTGATGGGCAAGGTCGAAGGCATCGCCGACGGCGTCAAAAAGACCAAGTGGGTCGGGATGGAAGTCGAGCAGCAGTGGCGCCTCAACAACGGCGAGGCCGACACCAACCTGAACGCTTACCTCTTGCCCAACGGCTCGATCGGCGCCAAACTCGGTGTCGACTCGCTGGGTAACGACAACCTGGTCAACCTGCAGGTCATGAAGAACTGGGAGAACTTCCGGCTGCGCGCCGGTGTGGTCCGCTCCGAGTTCGGTCTGGGCGCCGACGCCCGCCTGTTCAACAAAAAGCTTGAACTGAACCTGGACGCCTACGACACCAGCGACCCTCAGCTGGACCTGCTGGGCAAGTTCCTGTTCCCTCACGACTTCTACATCCAGGGCGGTTACCGTAATCTGCTCAACAACAAGCGAGACGGCCAGCCCGCCGACGCCTACCCGGTCATCGGCGCGGGCAAGCGGTTCTAAGAACCGAGTCATCCGAAGAAAAGCCACCCTCCAAGGGGTGGCTTTTTTTATACTGAATTCGCAGGTCATCGGACGTCTGAACACCGGCGTGGCCGTCGAGTTCAGCGACCGCTTCCTCTATGCAACCTCCAGCGCCCGCGCCTCGAACCTCGCCGACTACCCCGGCAACTTGGCCGTCTTCCGACGCGACCCCACTCCGGGCGGCCTGACCTCGGTGCAGTCCCTGCCCGTCAGCTCCGGCGAGGTCGTCCCTTCACCGTAAAAAGGGACAGCTCTCAGCAACCGCGCCGGGCCATGGAAGCCCGGCGTTTTTTATACCCTCTCTATACTCTCCCCGGGCCGTTCGGACCATCCGCCCGCCAGGAAAAATTCGTTCAAGTAGGTACTTCGTATCATGAAAAAATCACTGCCCATCTTACTCGCTCTCTGTCTGGGAACGGCCTCGCTGGCCGATCACACCGTCACCATGCGCACCACCTTCGAGGACCCTTCGGCTGCCGGCATGAAGATGACCTCGGTCACTCGCACCAAGAATAAGCGCCAGCGCACCGAAGACACCACCGAGATGTCCGGCTTCAAGATGAACATGGTTCGTCTGACCATGTGCGACCTGGAACAGGAAGCCCAGATCGATCCCGACCTGAAGATCTATACCGTGCGTAGCCTGAACCCCGTGGCCGCCGTCAAGAACTCGGAAGAGCCCGCCAAGACCACCAAAGGCACCGGCAAGATGAGCAACAACGTCAAGGTCCAGGATCTGGGCGTGGAGAAGGTCGCTCAGGTCGACGCCCGCCACTGGATCGTGGACACCGCCACCAAAGCCACCGGCTGCGTCGGCACCTTCGACGTCAAGTCCAAGCGCGAGTTCTGGACCTCGTCGCTGCCCTCGTTCTCCTGCCCCGTGCTCAGCGGCGTGTGGGAAAACTACAACGCCGACGGCTGTCAGGCCACCAACGAGATCCTGGGCGACAAGGCCAAATACCTGGAGTCGCTCAAGCACCAGATCGTCAAAGAGATCGTCTACGTCGACGGTAAGAAGAGCATGACCCGCGAACTGGTCGACTTCTCGACCGCCGCGCTCGACGACACCATGTTCAGCCTGGACGGCTACAAGAAAGTCACCGACGAAGAGTTCCAGGCCGCTCAGCAGAAAAAGATGATGGAGATGTACGCTCCCAAATGAGAAAGCTGATCCTGCCGCTGCTGCTGGCGGGGCTGCTGGGGAGCGTCCTGGCTCCCGCCGCGTCGGCTCAGACGCTGCGCGACCTGGACGGCAAGCTGCGCTCCGTGCCCGAACTCGCGGCCCAGCCCGGGACCGAGGCCGTGGTGCTGGTCGTTTGGTGCAGCCACTGCGGCAGTTGCCGGGGCAATGAGCGCCCGCTGGCCGACTACACGCGCTCCAGCGGCCCGAAGGTCAAAGTCTACGCTGTCGACCCCCATCCGGCCGACAGCCCGGAGCGGATCAAGAAGTTCCTGACCGGTCAGGGGATCAAGCTCGACGTCCTGCGGGACCCGAACCAGAGCCTGATCAACGCCTTCAAGATCGACCGCACCACCACCGCGCTGGTTTTCGACAAACGCGGGAAGCTGCGCTACATCGGCCCGTTCCAGGGCGACGGCAAAGGGTTCGCCAAGGACGCTGTAGCCGAAGTGCTGGCCGGTGACGAGGTCAACGTGAAGTCTCGCCCCCTCAAGGGCTGACCCATCCCCAAGCTCTAGGTCTAGAGCTTCGCCAAAGAAAAGAGCTCGGCTCCCTCAGGGACCGAGCTCTTTTTTCGAGAGGTGCGGGGGGCTTTAGCGGGCCCGGGCGTCGCCCTGGTGCGACTCCAGGAACTCTTTATAGCCGCCTTCGAACACGCGCAGCTTGTGGTTCTCGACCATATAGGTGCGGTTGGTCACCTCTCGCAGGAAGTGACGGTCGTGGCTCACGATGACCACGGTGCCCTCGAACTCTTTGAGCGCCTCCATCAGGATCTCGCGCGAGCGGATGTCGAGGTGGTTGGTAGGCTCGTCGAGGATCAGGAAGTTCAGCGGCTTGCCCAGCAAGGTGGCCAGCACCACGCGGCTGCGCTCTCCGCCCGACAGGATCGAGATCTTCTTCTCCACGTCGTCGCCGTGGAACAGGAAGCAGCCCAGCAGGGTCCGCACGGTCGACACGTTCATGTCGGGCAGCGCCGCCGCGACGGTGTCGAGCACGGTGCTTTGCGGGTCCAGCACGTCCAGCGAGTTCTGGCTGAAGTAGCCCATGTTGATGCTGGCTCCCCCTTTGACCGCCCCCTTGGTGGGTTCGATCTCGTGGGCCATCAGCTTCAGCAGGGTCGATTTTCCCGCGCCGTTGACCCCGACCACGGCCACCTTGTTCAATCGCTTGACCAGACAGTCGACGCCGGTTAGCGCGGTGGTCTCGCGGCCATCGACGCGAGTGTACACCTTGTCGACATCGTTGAGTTTGACCACTTCGTCGCCGCTGCGGGGAGGCGTCTGGAACTGGAACTTCACCGTCCTGGCGTCCGAAGGCGCCTCGATCAGCTCGATCTTCTCCAGCTTTTTGACCCGCGACTGCACCTGGGCAGCGTGAGAGGCGCGCGCTTTGAAGCGGGCGATAAAGTCCTTTTCCTTCTCCAGCATCACCTGCTGACGACGGTGAGCGGCCGCCAGCTGGTCGGCGCGGATCTCTTTCTCGCGCTCGTAGAAATCGTAGTTACCGCCGTAGACCTCGAGGTTGCCAGAGCGAACCTCCACGATCTTGTTCACGGCGCGGTTCATGAACTCGCGGTCGTGGCTGGTCAGGATCAGCGTGCCGGGGTAAGCCTTCAGCCAGTCTTCGAGCCAGATGATCGACTCCATATCCAGGTGGTTGGTAGGCTCGTCCATCAGCAGGATCTCGGGCTGACGCACCAGCACGCAGGCCAGCGCCACGCGCATCTTCCAACCGCCCGAAAACGACTCGAGCGGCAGTTTCTGATCCTCGGGATGGATCCCCAGACCCGCCAGCACGGTTTCCGCGCGGGTCTCGATATCGTAGCCGCCGGCGGCGTCGAACTTGGCCTGCACGTCGGCGTAGCGGTCAAGAACCTTGACCATCTCGTCTTCGTCCAGCGGTTCGCACAGCTTGGCTTCGAGGTCGGACAGTTCGTCGCGAAGGCCCTTGAAGCCGGCCGCGATCAGCACCTGATCCAGCGGAGAGCTTCCCGTCATTTCAGCCACGCTCTGCGAGAAGTAGCCGATCACGGTGCGGCTAGGGTAGGTGATCTGACCCTCGTCGAGACCCTCCTCGCCCGTGATCAGGCGGAACAGCGTGGTCTTCCCCGCGCCGTTAGGCCCTACCAGGCCGATGCGGTCGCCGGGGTTGGCCTGAAACGAGGCCTCCAAGAACAAGGCGCGCCCGCCCTGTAGCTTGCTGATGTTAGAAAGCGTCAACATAGGGCGCGCGGTTCTCCACCCACCCCCATTCCCCTTGAGTTTCCGGAGGGGAGGGGGATGAGATGTTTGAGGGGGGAGGGGTTGGAGGGGAGGAGCGCGGGCAAGCGCCGCGTTGCCGCTCCCACCAGCGACAATCTTGCCCGCCTCCCCAAAGCAACGCCGCGCCAAGGGCCTCCGACCAGCAGCACGAAGGGCGCTCCATGCCCCTTCCCCAACTCGTCATCTTCGACTGGGACGGCACGCTGGTCGATTCCATCGAGCCGATCCTGCTAGGCTTCGAGCGCGCCTACGCCCGCTCCGGCCACCCCTGCCCGTCTCCCGAAGCGCTGCGTGCCACCATCGGCCTGCCCCTGGCCGCCGCCTTCGAAGCGCTCACCCCCGGCCTGCCCTCGGCCACCATGGTCACCTTCTACCGCGACTACTGGTTCGATCCGCAACGCCCGCCCTCGCCCTGGGCCGATGGCGCGCCGGAACTGCTGGACTGGCTAGAGAGCGAAGGCGTCACTCTGGCCGTCGCCACCGGCAAATCCCGACGCGGCGTTGACCACGAACTCGAAGCGCTGGGCGTCGGCCACCGCTTCGCCATCACCCGCAGCGCCGACGACGCCGCTGCCAAACCTCACCCCGAGATGGTGCTGCAGATCCTCGACGAACTGAACACTCAACCCGAGCACGCCTGCGTGGTCGGCGACAGCCCACTGGATCTGGCTATGGCCCGCTCGGCGAACGTCCCCGCTTACGGCGTGCTGGGCGGCGTCGGCAGCCTGGAATCCCTGCAACCGCACGCCCCCCGCGCCGTAGTGCAACGCCTCAGCGAACTTCGCTCCTGGCTGATCGACCACCAATAATCTTCCCTTTGGTGTGCTGGCTCACTTTCGCATTACGCTCATCATATTATATTCATCATATGAACCGCGAGCGACACGAACAGCGCAAGCCACGGTCCTAAAAGACGAGCTTTTACCGAACTGAAAGGGACACACCATTATGAACGCCTCCAACCCCAAACCGCACGTCGACGCTATCGCTCAAGGCTTCCTCGACGCCCTGGCCGCCCAGGGCGGACCTCAAATCTACGAACTCTCGGTAGCCGACGCCCGCGGCGTCCTGAGCGGAGCCCAGGCCGGCCCCGTCGACAAACTGCCCACCGACATCGACGAACGCGTCCTTCCCGTCGGACCCAAAGGTCAGGTCTCGGTGCGCATCCATCGCCCCGCCGGGCTCCCCGGCACCCTGCCCGTGGTCCTCTACTTCCACGGCGGCGGATGGGTTCTGGGCGATGCCGAAACTCACGACCGACTGGTGCGCGAACTGGCTCACGGAGCGCAGGCCGCCGTCGTCTTCGTCAACTACAGCCCGGCCCCCGAAGAACGCTACCCCGTCGCCCTCGAAGAAGGCTACGCCGTCGGCCGCTGGCTGATCGACAACGGCGCCTCGATCGGACTCGACGCCGGACGCCTGGCCGTGGCCGGAGACAGCGCCGGCGGCAACCTGGCCGCCGCCCTCACCATCCTGGCCAAGCAGCGCGGCGACCTGAAGATCGCTCAGCAGGTGCTGTTCTACCCCGTCACCGACGCCAACTTCGAAACCTCATCGTACGAGCAGTTCCAGGACGGCTACTTCCTGACTCGCAACGCCATGAAGTGGTTCTGGGACCACTACGCCCCCGACCACTCCAGCCGCGACCTGGCCACCGTCTCGCCCCTGCGAGCCTCGCTCGAGGAACTCCAAGGGCTACCCCCCGCCCTGATCATCACCGGAGAACTCGACGTGCTGCGCGACGAAGGCGAAGCCTACGCGCGACGCCTGGCCGAAGCCGGAGTGCCCGTGACCGCCGTGCGCTACCTGAGCATCATCCACGACTTCGTAATGCTCAACGTGCTCAGCCCCACCACCGCCGCGCGAGGCGCCATCGCTCAGGGCAGCGCCGCCCTGCGCCAGGCCCTCCAATAAAATCCCAGGGCCCCCTCCCACAGGGGGCCCTCTCCACCTCCCCAGGAGACCGCCATGAAACGCATCGAAAACAAGGAGAAAACTCGCCAGGCGATCCTCGATTCGGCTGTTCGCCTGCTCAAACGGCAGGGTCACACCATGCCATCCGTGAGCGAGGTGATGAAAGGCGCCGGCCTCACCGTCGGAGGCTTCTACGCCCACTTCGACTCCAAGGACCAACTGATGGAGCAAGCGCTGCTGCAGTGTGGAGACAAACTGCGCGACGACCTGCGCAGCGACCCCTCCCCCCAGCGCCTGGCCAACCTGGTCACCGAGTACCTCTCCCTGCGCGTGCGGGATAACCCCGAGCAAGGCTGCGCCCTTCCCTCCCTGGGCGCCAGCCTGACGGCGGCCCACTGCGAGCGACTGACCTCCCTGGTGGGAGGCTCCCTGGAGGGTCTGGGGGAGGCGATCGGGGACGAGTTGGAGGGCGACCGCCAGGCCGCTATCGCCCTGATGGCGCTGCTCTACGGAGGGCTCTCCCTGTCGCGAGCCCTGCAGGGCCACCCCCTCGCCGACGAGGTGCTCAGCGCCAGTCGCGACTGGGCCCTGAAGGCCCTGGGATTGCAGGGGGGAGGGGACAGCGCTTCGACCCGCCAATAAACCCAGATAATGCGCAGGAAACCGCGTCTTTCACTCCCAGGCCGCTCCGCTCCCGATCCGTCCTCACCCCTCCGGTGCTCAATACCGAGGGGTAAATCCGCTCCTCAGGGCAAGTCCGTATCGATATCGAAACGACCTGGAAACGAAATCCTGCGGCCCCCTACGCACTATCTGGGTTAAAAGATGAATCGCCGTGCGGAAAACCTCGCTCCGCCGCCCCGAAAGGTGCCCTGGACGCTCTCTCTCCGAGTGCTCCTGGGCGACGGACTGACCCTTTTCGGGTGGATCCTCTACTGTTTCGGGATGATCTTCGTGCTGGTTTTTGGCCGCAACCTCAACGTCGCCGACCTGACCTCGTTCCACGGAAACCTGAGCACCGTGCCCGGTGTGGTGGTCGAGGTCGAGGACACCAGCATGGAGGTCAACGAGGAGGAGGTCGTCGGCTGGCTCTTCACCTATGAGGTTGAGGGACAGAGGTTGGAGGGGTTCTGCTACACCAACGGCTGGGACCACGCCGAGGGGAAAGCCGTCACGGTCGAGTTTCCTACGGGGCAGCCCACGCGGGCCCGCATCGTCGGCTCGCGTTTGTCCGAGGTGCCATTCTGGCTGCTCCCCGTCATCGGAATCTTTCCCGCCGTCGGCCTGCTTTGCGTCGTTTTCGGCGTACGCGGCGGGTTGAAAGGGCAGAGTCTGCTGAGTCGCGGCGTGCTGGCCCGAGGTCGCCTGCAAGGGAAGACGCCGACCAATATGACCGTCAACGACCAGACCGTCTACGAGTTGTCGTTCGCCTTCTCGCCTCCGGGCTTCTCTCGAGAGTTCCTCTGCAAAGCTCGCACCCATCAGACCGAGAGTCTCGAAGACGAGGCTGAGGAGCCGCTGCTCTACCTGGAATCCGACCCGCAGCGCGCCGTTATGCTCGACAGCCTGCCCGGAGGCGGAGGGATCGGGGCCGATGGAAAGTTCCAAGCGCCCGGCCTGATCGTCACGCTCCTGATCCTGCTGGGCCCGCTGGTCGGGTCGCTGATGACCGCCCTGGCGGTCTCCTGGATCCTGCTCGACTAGAGAGATGGGTCGAGGGATTGAGATGCCCTCGATGCGCGTCTGGCGTCGTCAAATGTGGGCGTCGACGCCCATTTCCAGCGAAGCCAGCCCGCCAGCCGCTCCGCAAGCCACTCTGGCGTCGCTGAATGTGGGCGTCAAAGCCCATCTCCAGCGAAGCCAACTCCCAAGTCCCCCCGAAGCCCCGCCGGCGTCGCTGAATGTGGGCGTCGACGCCCATTTCCAGCGAAGCCATCGCGTAAGCCATCCCGAGCAGCCCCTGATTCACTGATGCGCGCAATATTCCGTCGATCTCCGAATCGAAAGCTCGCCCAGAGCCATAAGCCGGAAAAGGAAGAAGACGCTCTCGGGCGAAGGCGTCTTCTTCCTTGGCGCGTCGCTCCTCGGAGCGGCGCTTATTTCAGCTTGGCGCTGAGGGTGATCTCGGTGGCGGCGAGAGCTTTCGAGATGGGGCAGCCGGTTTTGGCGCCGGCGGCGATCTCCTGGAACTTCGCGTCGTCGATCTCAGGCACTTCGGCTTCGGTCTCGAGCTCGATCTTGGTGATACCGAATCCGCCTTCGACAGGACCCAGGTGAACGGTGGCTTTGGTCTCGACGCTAACGGGCGAGAAGCCGGCCTTGCCCAGCCCGGCCGAGAGGGCCATCGAGAAGCAGCCCGCGTGCGAAGCGCCGAGCAGCTCTTCAGGGTTGGTACCGGTGCCGTCCTCAAAGCGGGAAGGGAACGAGTAGTTGCCTTCCCAGGCGCCGCCGCCCAGTTTCATCGTTCCGGCTCCGTCTTTCAGACCGCCGGTCCATTTCGCAGTGGAATGTCTTGCAGGCATTGTGATGCTCCTAGCTTGATTGATGAGAATCTATATCTTCCGTTTCGGGAGATCCCCTGCCCTTTTCGCAGCCTTTCCAAGAGGGCTCGAACGCCTGTTCTTATGCCGCTTGAAGCATGGGATAGATCGCCAAATTTCCCCAGGCTTGTGGATAAGTCTGGGGAAAAGAGGATAAGTTTTGCTGTGAACCTTGGCCCGAACCCTAGCGGGCCAACGCAAAGAAACAGGCCCCGCCGACAAGGCGAGGCCTGTTTAAAAGGCTACTTAGCGCAGAACGCTCGAGCTCTGGCGGTCGTAAGCGCGGCGGATGTGCGGCACGTCGCGGTCGTAGTCGCCAGCGTAGTTCGTGCGCAGCTCGGACTCGATGGTGTCGTCCCAGGCGCGGTTTTCGTGGGCCAGCGAAGCAGAATAGCCGTAGCGATAAGCTTCGACACGCTCGGTATCAGGAATCGGCTGCTTACCAGCCATCTGCTTGACGGTATCGTCTACGTCTTGATTCAGGTCGCGAGCGCTGTCCGAACCGAAGTCATGCTTCGTCTGCTCCCAGTCGGCCGCCATGGCATCCTTGAAGCGCTCCCAGCCAGACTCGTGATTGGATTTCCAGTAGTAATTCGTACTCATAGTGTATCTCTCCTTATCTTTTTGACAAGATTGTCGTCGTAAGAAGATCCTACATCGGACGCCCAGGGCACGCACTAAGCCATGGGATAGATATGTCGGCTCACGGAGGAGGGCATACTTCAAACCCAAAGGGTGAGGCCGCACGGCCGTAGCGGATACTCAAACCCCGCAAGCCGTCTCCGAGTCGGCGAAAAATCCCACCCCAGCCCGGCTCGCCCCCTCAAAACCCCCGTCGGCGTCGCCAAATGTGGGCTTCGATACCCATTTCCAGTGAAGCCAGCCCCGCATTCCTAAGCAGCAACGCCGAGTTGCGCTCGGGAAACGAGCAAGATTGACGTCGGCGCGAGCAGCAACGCCGAGTTGCCCTCGGGAGACGAGCAAGATTGTCGTCGGCACGAGCAGCAACCCCCACAAGCCGACCCCGAGTCGGCGAATAAGCCCACCCCAGCCTGGCTCGCCGCCGCCCACCCCGCTGGCTTCGCCAAATGTGGGCGTTGACGCCCATTTCCAGTGAAGCCAACTCCGCCCAATCCACGCTCAAGCTGCCCGACCAGCTCTCGATTCGCTAATCGACGCAACCTTCCGCGCATCGGCGAATCCCGAGCCGCCAACCCCACCAACCCCGCTGGCTTCGCCAAATGTGGGCGTTGACGCCCATTTCCAGTGAAGCCAACTCCGCCCACCCCAGCCTGGCTCGCCGCCCCCAACCCGCCGGCGTCGCCAAATGTGGGCATCGATGCCCATTTCCGAGCGAAGCCAACGCCACAGCGCCCCACGCCGCACCCCGCAGCCCACGCCACAGCCCGCAGCCCGAAAAAGCGCCGCAAAACAAAGAAGACGCCCACAAGGGGCGTCTTTCAGGGGTTCCTCAACTAGTTCCACACCGTTGTTAAGGTTCTGCTCGATTCTGCGAGGAAATCAGGCAGAAAATTCTCTTCTTTGCTCGGGTCGAGACTCCCAAGCCCTCTCATTCGACGTTGTGGACGTCACGGCAACACAAGGGCTTCCGTTTCCTGGCCGCCTACGCAGCTCTCGAAAGAGCCACTCCCACCTGCACCAGGATCCCGTGGTCCGCTGATGTCGGCGCCTGGTCAAAGAGATCACCGTCCGAAGACAGCGTCTCGCTGACAGCCTTTCCCCTCACGGGTCCGCATCTCGCGTCGGGCCTCGCTTCGCTTGTGAACAGGCGAAGCGCTGCGCGTGGCTATGGTCTGCACGCAACCCCTGTTGTAACCATCACGGACAAGTCCGTCGCGGTGACCCTACAGCGGTCACACCCATCAAGGATGGGCCTCGAGCACGGGCGACGCCGAAGCGATGCACTGGCCGGAACGCGTCCCCACGGCACCACAGAGCCAGAGGTGATGATGATCGGTGCCCCGATCCCGCTTGAACCAGAGCTGAAAGCTAAAAGCTAACAGCGTGCGGACTGGAGGCTCTTTCAGGTCTGAGCCCAACCTCTGCATCTTTCTCGGCAGACGCGCCCCGAGGGGAGCGTCGATGAGCGGCGTTTGCAGTTCCGCTGTCTGGATGCCTACCCATTCCAGACCCCCGAAAGCCACTCGAAACTCGGAGTTGGACGAAGTTACCTTCGAACAACAGATCCTCGCAGAAATCCGAATCGAGACGTCGGGCCCTGTCGCACCTCGAAAGGTGAGACTGGTGCGCTGGTCAGGTCTCCAGCGCGACCCTGCCATCTGCTTCTCTCCTTGCCAGGAGAGGTGGCGGACCTCCAACCCAAAGGTTGGACGTTAGGCAGTTCCACGGCGTTGCGTCAGGTCACAGACGCGTAGCAAGTTTTACCGTCGTGCCGACGGAAGCCTTGAGGAGAGGCATACCACACTCTCTTGCCCCGCTGTGGACGGGCCGGCAGACGGAGAGCTTACCGGTTTCTGGGATGTCGCCCAGCCTCACACTCGACTCAGAACAGGTAGCAGACAAGTTGCCTTGCTGGCCCTTCCCCCTCACGGGTCCTGAACAGGTCGGTGAGCTTTCCTCGGGGTTTCATCCGAGGCGCTGAAGATGCTTGATGAAGACTGCGATAAGCCATAAGTACTACCCGAAGGACTCGTTATGCTTATCCGTATCACGAGGGTTTGCATCCAACCCCTACTATTTGGCCGCACCCACCGGGCTAGTAGAGCCCACCGACGCTCACGCTTGTCGGGGCGTTTCCGTGACCGGAACAATTGCATTATTGCCCATGACCGCCCCCCCTGTCAAACATGCAGCCATGAACAGTTTCCCACAGGACAAACGTTGAAATCACTGGCTCCAGACCACTTATCCCCACTGTTATCAACAGCGCTTCAAGGCCATGTGGATGAAGGTTAACTCGACGTTCGAAACATGATCGAACACTCTGTTGCCATGCGTTGCTGACATGTGGACAATCGGCGAAGGCAACCCTTTCCCAAGCCCCCAGTACCGACATCTTGTATGGTACGTACAGACTAAAGCGGAGACACGCTATCAGCCGCCGGCATTGGCTCGGGCAGCTGCAAGGCCTGGAAGAACCCTTCTCCGACCCAGGTCTGGAACCAGCCGAACACCTGACCCTCGTCCTCCAGCCCGAACAGGTCCATCGCCCCGCCCAACGCCTCGCCCAGGGCCACCCCTTCGCGCAGTCGGTCCAGCAAATGATAGGCCGCCGGCTCCAGCGGCATGCGCCAGGTCTGGAAATCGCCGCGCCAGATCACCACGTAGTGCGGCCCCCCGACCCAGTCCGGCAGCTCTTCCCCCATCACGTGCGCCTTGAAAGCGTCGTTGGCGTTCGAATCCAGCTGCAGCAAGCGCAAAGCCGGCACGCAGTCCAGCCGAACCTCGGCCCAGACCTCGCCAGGCACCGCCGCCATCTCTTCCGCCGTCAGCACCGCCGAGTCCAACTCCCCGTAGACCTCGCAGAGCGCCTGCTCCAACCGCACCATATCGTAGAGACCAGGGAACTCTTCAGCCAGCCGATGCCCGCGCACGAACTCGACCATCCCCCAGCCCAGGTGGTCCAAAGTCCAGGAGCGCGACGGATACGCCTCGACGTACTCCATCACCAGCGCGAAAAACCGCCGTGACCCCACCATCTGCCGCGAGGCCGGAAAATCGATGGACAGCGCCTCTTCCATGCGCAAGGGGAACATGCGGCGATAGATCATCAGCCGCTCCATCTCGCTTAGCGTGGCCGAAGGCAGCACCAGACGCTCGGCCGACCCCTCGGAAAAGCCTGACGCCTCTTCCGCCGCCGACAGCGCCTCTTCGGGCGTCCCCGGAGCGACAATAAAGGTTTGCATCCAGGTCTGGAAAGAGCGCAGGTCCGGCCGCTCTCCACGGCCCAAAGCCTCTGAATCCCCTAACTCCACCCGGCTAACCTCGGGCCGCCACGCGAGCTTCAGCCCGGTCGCGGTAAATCTGCGCCTTCTTCACCTCATCGTGAACCACGGGGAAAGCGGGGATCTCCTCATCCCACTCGACCATGGTCGAACGCCCGCCGTGCCGCTCGTGCAGACGCTCGTACATCTGCCACACCTTATCCACCACGTGGTCCGAATGCGTGTCCAGAATATGCGTCCCCTTATGAGTGTGCCCCGCCACGTGATGGTACAGCACACGCTCGACCGGGATCCGCTCGATATAGCTGTCCGGGTCAAAACCGTGATTAAAGGCGCTCACGTAGACGTTGTTCACGTCGAGCAGCAGTCCACAGTCGGCCTCCTGGGTCAGACGGGTTAGATACTCTGCCTCGTCCATCTGGGCCATCTTGAACTCGATGTAGTTCGACGGATTCTCCAGCGCTAGCGGCACCTCGAGGAAATCCTGAATCTGACGAATCCGATCCGCCACGTGAAGCAGCGTCTCTTCGGTCAGCGGGATCGGGAGAAGATCGTGCGAGTTGCGCCCCAGCACGCCCGTCCAGCACAGGTGGTCCGAGACAAACGGCACGTCCAACTTGCGGGCCAGCGCCTTCAGTTTGCGCAGATAGTCCCAGTTCAGAGGGTCGGTGCTGCCCACCGACAGGGAGACGCCGTGAATCAGCACGCGATACCGCTCGGCGATCTGCTCGAGGATGTGCAGACGCCGGCCCTGAGCCTCTAAAAAGCCCTCCGAGATCACCTCGAAGAAGCCCACCTCGGGGTTCTCCTTGAGAATGTGCTCGTAGTGGACCGTGCGCAGCCCCATCCCCAGCCCAAAGTCCGGCAGATTCCAACGATTCGCGACCATAACAGCTCTCCTTTTCCCCCTCCAACAACAAACAGGGCCCCCGGATTCCCGAGGGCCCCGTCTCAGCCGACGAAGCTAGACCGACTCTTTCTTCTTGGCGTCACCGCTGTTGCAGTGGTCCTTGGAAGCACAGTGCTCCTTACCGTCCTTGGCCTTGCAGGTCTCCTTGCCGGCCTTGTCCTTGCATTTGCAAACCTTGCCGTCTTTGCCGTCGCCGCCACAGCCGCAGTCCTTGCCATCCTTACCGGGGCAAGAATCCTTACCATCCTTGCCCGGACAGCCATCTTTCTTGCCGTCTTTGCTGGGGCAGCCGTCTTTCTTCCCATCTTTGCTCGGACAGCCGTTCTTCTCGCCATCCTTGCCCGGACAGCCGTCCGCACTACATCCGTCCTTACCGCCGCAGTTATCCGCTCCAGCCTTGTCCATCGCCAGAGCTTCGGCCTTGACGACGCTGCCGCCGGCCACGATACCGGCCACCGCAGCAGCCATGAACTTGTTGAAATCACGTCTGTTCATCTGATTAACCCTCTGTACTCTTTTTTCCATGGTACCGACAACACGAAAACGCGTCGCCATAAAACCCTATTACTTCTCGCCACGAGAGATTCCCTACGAGCTAGGGCCAACCCCATCCCCTGCGAACCCCCCTCCATGCGCATCCTGATCCTGGCTCTCATCCTACTGCTGACTGGCCCCGTCCTCGCCCAGGACGACTACGAACTCTCCTTTCTCCTGGTCAGAAAATCCGACCAGAAAGTCCTGGCCTCGCAGCAGCCCGACCAGCCTCGGACCCCGGCCAGCACCATGAAGCTGCTCACCGCCGCCTCCGCCCTGGAGACCCTGGGGCCGGAGCACCGGTACCGCACCACCGTCCACCTCTCCACCTCCGGAGACCTCACCCTCAAAGGCGAGGCCGACCCCGAGCTTACAGAAGAAACCCTGAACAGCCTGGCGGCCGCCGTGAGAGAAGCCGGCTTAACGCAGGTGACCGGCGACCTGGTCGTCGACGAAGGCCCCTTCTCGACACCTACCTATGGTGAAGGTTGGGCCTGGGACGATGCCGGGTCCCCCTACTCCCCGGAAGTCACCGGCCTGGCTGTGGAAGGTGGAGTCACCGAGGTCCCTCCGGACGCCCCCTGGCTGCACAAGGCCCCCGGCGCGGAGGAGGGAGCCTGGCTGGTCCCCGGCCGGGCCGGGGTGATGGTGGTTGGAGAGGTCCCCGCGCAGCTGGCCGCCCCCGACAGCGCCCTGCGCACTGGAGAGCTGTTCCGTCAGGCGCTGCAAGGACAAGGCATCAACATAAAAGGCTCCACCCGCCGAGGCCAGGTCCAGGGCGAAGAGATCGCCGTGCACGAGTCCCGACCCCTGGAAGAGATCCTGCACCAGGCCATGATCGACAGCGACAACCTGGCCTTGGAGCTAGTCGGGCGCTCGACCGGAGGGCTCTTACCAGGCGAACTGCAGAACGAGCGGCTGCGCCGAGCCGACGGGTCCGGCCTCTCGCGCTACAACCTGGTCTCGGCCCGGCAATTGGTGCGGGTCCTGCAGGCCTACCCTCAACTCGGTGGCCTGGTGCCGGGCCCGGGGGAGGGGACCCTGGCCAAACGGTTCCTGGAAGGCCCCGCCCAGGGCAAGGTGCGGGCTAAAACCGGAACCCTGGGGAACGTCTCGTCGCTGGCTGGTTACCTGTTCCCCGGCACCCCGGACGAGTGCGCCTTCGCCATCATGATCAACGGCCACCTGGGCAGCACCGCCGAACGCAAGGCGATCGAGAACCGCCTGGTCGAAGAGTGGGTCGAACGCTACGCCGACTTGCCGTTGCCCTGAGGCGAGTGCACCTGTTGGTAGCGGCGGGCCATGGCCATCATCTGGTCGCCGTAAGCGTGGATCTGGTCCGCCGTCTCCTTGAGCAAAGCCATCGCCATGGTGATGTGAGGATTGCTCGAAAGCTCGCGACTGGCAGCCACGTCCTTGCCGAGCATGTGCTCGCACATCATCAACGCGCTGATGCTGCCCATCAGGTTGTGCGATACGCGGGCAAAGTCTTGGCCTAGAGCGGCCGAGGCCGAGGTCTGGGCCTGCTCGGAAGAGATATTCATAGTCGCGGGCGTTCCTTTCTCGAGCCATGGTAGGGCCCGGGGGGAGATAAGGGATCGCCCTTCGGTATAGCGCGGCCCCGGTGCTCATGGGATAGCACCCGGATACCGCGTCCGGAGGCCTAGTCTTCGCGATAGACGCGGGGAATCGACATCGGAATACGGGTCACCACCTCGTACTGGATGGTGCCAATCTTGGCGGCCCACTCCTCGGCCGTCACCCGCGCCTCGCCGTCTTCGCCCAACAGGGTGGCCACGCTACCCTGCTCGACCCCCTCGATGTCGGTCACGTCGACCACGATCAGGTTCATACAGACGCGGCCCAAAACTCGAGCGCGCCGCCCGTTCAGCAGCACCTCGCCGCAGTTGGAAAGATGGCGGTCGTACCCTTCGGCGTAGCCCACCGGCAGCACCGCCACCCGAGTTCGACGCTGGGTCTGGTAAGTGCAGCCGTAGCCCACCTTGGTATCGCGCTCCAGCCACTTGGTCTGGATGACCCGAGCGCGATACGACATCACCGGCAAGAACAGGTTGTCCAACTGCTCGGGCACGATGTCGGCGAACTCGTCGCTCAGCCGCGAAGCCAGGTTGTGAGCCGCCCCGTGGTGCAGAATTCGGGTCTCTTCCGAGGGCCAGAAGCCGTAGATCGAAATCCCCGTGCGTACCAGGTCCAGGCGCGCCTTCTCTAACAGGATGGCCGCCGCCGAAGCCGAGATGTGGCGCAGTTCCGGCTGGAACCCCTCTTCCTGAAGCTCGCCCAGCATGTCACGGAAGCGGCGGTACTGGCCCAGGGTGTAGCTCTGGTCCAGACCTTCCGCGTCGGCCAGGTGAGAGTAGGCGCCTTCCAAGCGAAGCCCGGGCAGATCCTTGACGGCAAGGTAAAACTCGCGCGCGGACTCGGTGGTCGAAGCCAGGCGCGACAGCCCGGTATCGAACTTCAGGTGGGCGTGAGCCTCCCGACCCACGGCCTGGGCCGCGCGGGACAGCGCCCGAGCCTGCTCGACGTCGTAAACCGCCAGAGTCAGGCCGTCGCGCACCGCGTCTTCCATCTCTTCGGGAAACGAGGCGCCCACGATCAAGATCGGCTTCTTGAAGCCGGCCTTGCGCAGCACCGCCCCTTCGTCCGGGGTCACCACGCAGGCGCCCCAGATCTCCTCGTGCTGCAACGCCATCGCCACCGGCACCAGGCCGTGCCCGTAGGCCTCGCTCTTCAGAACGGGAGCCAGACGGGCCGGCTGGGCCAGCGCGATCAGCTTGCGCACGTTGTGGCGCAACCGCCCCAGGTCGACTTCGACCCAGGCGCGATGGGTTTTACTCATCAGCCGGGGCAGCAGCGGGGGCGGCAACCGCGGGGTTTTCCACCCGGGGGCGCAGCAGCGGGAACAGGATCACGTCGCGGATCGAGGTGGACCCGGTCAGCAGCATGATCAGACGGTCGATGCCCATCCCCATGCCGCCGGTGGGAGGCATGCCGTACTCTAGCGCGGTCAGATAGTCCTCATCGAGCGGATGCGCCTCGTCGTCAAGTTCGGCCAGCGCCACCTGCGCCTCGAAACGCGAGCGCTGGTCGTCGGGGTCGTTCAACTCAGAGAAAGCGTTGGCCACCTCGCGATTGGCCACGAACAGTTCGAACCGCTCCGTCAGGTTGGGGTCGTCGGCCTTGCGCTTAGCCAGCGGCGACAGTTCGATCGGGTAGTCGTAGACCACCGTCGGCTGCACCAGGTGCGGCTCGACGAAGTGTTCGAACAGTTTGTCGATGCAGTGAGCCAGCGTCGACTTGGTCGGATGCACGTTCAGCTTGGCCTCTTTGGCCAGACCGAAAGCGACTTCCGGGTCGCGCAGTTCGTGAATGCTCTTGCCCGCGTGCTCCTGGAACAGGTCGCTCATGGTGGCGCGACGGAACGGAGGCTTAAGGTTCAGGGTCAGCCCGTCGTACTCGATCTCGTGCTTGCCCAGCACGTCGGCGCAGATCGCCTCGATAATCCCCTCGGTCAGGGTGACCATCCCTTCGAAGTCCGAATACGCCTCGTAGATCTCGAGCAGGGTGAATTCCGGGTTGTGCCGGGTCGAAATTCCTTCGTTGCGGAACACGCGCCCGATCTCGTACACCTTCTCCATACCGCCCACGATGCAGCGTTTCAGGTACAGTTCGGTAGCGATACGCAGGTACAGCTTCATGTCCAGCGCGTTGTGGTGGGTGGCGAATGGGCGGGCCGAAGCGCCGCCGGCCAGGCTTGCCATGGTGGGCGTCTCGACTTCTAAGAAGCCCAGACCGTCTAAGTAGCGACGCATCGAGGACAGGATGCGCGAGCGCAGCACGAAGGTGGCGCGCACCTGCTCGTTGGAAAGCAGGTCGGCGTAGCGTTGGCGGTAGCGAGTCTCGATGTCCTTGAGTCCGTGCCAGCCGCCGGGAGGGGGAAGAACCGCTTTAGAGAGCACCTTCCATTCGGCCACCTGCATGGAAAGCTCGCCGCGACGGGTGCGGAACACCTTACCGGTCACGCCCACGATGTCACCCAGGTCGACCCAGTCCAGACGTCCGTAAGACTCTTCGCCCAGGTCGTTGATGCGGAAATAAGCCTGCAGGCGGTTGTCCAGGTCCGAGATATCCAGGAAGGTGGCTTTGCCCATCACGCGGCGGGCGGTCACGCGGCCGGCGATGCGCACCTCGGGACCGTCCTCGCCGGCTTGCAGCGCTTCGAACTCGCCTTTGATCTGCGAGGTGGTGTGGGTGCGGGGGAAAGCTTCGCCGTACGGCTCGACGCCAAAGTCGCGCCAGGCCTGGCGGCGGCGCTTGCGTTGCGCGATCTGGTCTTCCAGACCGCCGGATTCAAGTTCTTCACTCATATGGCTGGACAGTACTTTGCCCGCCCGGTCTCGACCTGCAGGGAGGCGTTCTGCGGACTCGGAAAGCGAGGGTATGAGAGCGATCACCGATCAGAACGGACGGCTGACCTTCAGCGACGGCCACGACCTGGCCCCTCCAGGGCCCGGGCAGATCCGCGTGCGGATCCACGCCACCGCCGTCAACCGCGCCGACCTGGTGCAGCGCGAGGGCGCTTACCCTCCGCCTCCGGGGTCCTCTCCGATCCTGGGGTTAGAGTGTTCCGGGGTGGTGGAGGAGGTCGGCCCCGAGGTCGGCTGGCCCCGGCCGGGAGAGCAAGTCTGCGCCCTTCTGTCAGGTGGAGGCTACGCCGAATACGCCGTCTTCCCGGCCGCTCACGCCATGCCGATCCCGCAGGGGACAGGTTTGTTGGAGGCCGCTGCGCTGCCGGAAGTGTTCACCACCGCCTGGCTGAACCTGCGGCGCGAAGGCGAACTGGGCGTCAAAGAGCGAGTGCTCCTGCACGCCGCCGCCAGTGGAGTCGGGACCGCCGCCCTGCAGCTTTGCCGAGCATGGGGGAACCCGACTTTTGCCACCGTGGGCAGCGCGGACAAAGAGGCGCGCTGTCGGGAACTGGGCGCCGACGAGACGGCCAACCGCCACGACGGGCCCTGGCTGGAGAAGGTGAAGGCCTGGGGAGGGGCCGACCTGATCTTGGATCCGGTGGGAGGCGCTTACCTGGGGGACAACATCGCGGCTTTGAACCCTCGAGGGCGGTTGATCAACATCGGCTTGATGGGAGGCAAAGACGCCCCCCTGCCCCTGGGCGCCCTGCTGGTCAAACGGCTGACCGTGCGTGGTTCGGTGCTGCGTAGCCGCAACGACGCCGAGAAGGCGGACATCCTGTACCGGATGAGAGAAGAGGTCTGGCCCCTGATCGAGGCGGGCACGGTGAAGCCGATCGTCGACCAGGTGTTTCCTATCGAGCAGGCCCAGGAAGCTCATGAGCGCGTGGGGCGCGACGAAACGATCGGGAAAGTGCTGCTGCGCTTACCGGACTAAGATGGGAGTGGGGGCGCTAAGGCGTGACCTGGAAGGTTTCCGAGAGCGCCTGCAGCGCCTTGCCGAACTCGGCGGGAGGGGCGCCGTAATTCCGCAGCGCCACCGTGACCATGCTGCCGTCGTCGAGCATCTTCTGGAAGATGTGCACGATATGGGGGCGAGGGAAGTCGGCCTGATAGACCAGGCGCGCTTCGGTTTCGCCCAGGAACATCGCTTTGTTGATCTGCTCGGGCTGGCCGGTCAAACCCATAAAGGTGGCCAGCGCCAGAGTTCTGGGGTTAGCCCCGCCCTCTTGCATCGCGGCCACCGACTCGCGCGGGGTGGAAATCACGATCAGCTCGATCTTTGCCTCGTTCTCGCCGGCTTCGGCGGGATAGGCGGCCAGATAGGCGTCCGGACCCAACTCCTGGACCGCATTGAACTTTAGCGGAGCGTCCCAGGTGTAGCCCGGGAAGCGCATCGGTTCGGCCGAGACGGCTTTCGAGAAAAGCAGAACGGCAGCGGCCACGGCCAGGAGTCGAAGTTTCATGCTGGGACTCTTCTCTCCGCGGTGGGTTAGGCCTTCGACTTCGCCTTGCCCTTGGCTTTGGGCTTGGCTCCCGCTTTCGCTTTGGCCGGCTTCTTGGCGGCAGCTTTAACTTTCGGCTGGCCTTCGGCCTTCGTCTGGCCTTTGGCGCCCGCTTTGGCCTTATCACCTTCGGTCGGCCCCTGATGGGTCACCTCGAAGAAGTGAGCGTACAGGAACGGGAAGCCGATCAGCTCGGAGGTGGGGTGGAGGGGGGAGCCCAGATGGCGCAGCGCGGTCAACTGCTGCACGCGATACATATTGTTGTAGATATAGCGGCTGAAGTGTTTGCGGGTCTTGAGGATCGACATCCCCAGGTCCTCGATGTCCTCGTAAAGACGCTCGGGCTGTTCCAGCAGGCCAGGGTAGGTGGTCAGGAACAGGCGGCTTTCCGGGCTGTCGACCAGCGAGTCGCGGGCGCACTCTAAAAAGAAGCGCATCCCGTCGCCCGCGTAGGGCGGGTCGGTGGTAACGCAGTCGTAGGCCTTCTTCATTTCGTCCGGCACGCCGTAGCGCAGGTTGCACTCCAACACCTTGAAGCGGCCTTTGCCCTTTTCATGCAAGAAGGCGACCAGGTCCTCGTCAAGTTCCAGCACGTCGACGTGCAGTTGGTCGGTCATCTCGACCAGGGCCAGCGCGACCAGGTCGTCGTCGCCCAGCACCAGCACCCGGCTTCCCGGTTTCATCGTCTCGATGATCAGGCGGGCTCGCTGCTGGGTCGTCAGCGGGATGCAGAACTGCTGCTCGTAGCGATGCTTCATGGCGGGCCGGTCGAAGAACTGGCGCACCAATCCCAGGTTTAGCGGCTCCATTTGCGGCTCGAGGTCGTACTGCAAGAACGCCCGGGTGTGGTCGAAGATAAAGTCGACCAGGCGGTGCGGAGCCTTCAGGAAGACATCGATGCGCACCTGAGGGTTGACCAGCGGCTTCGGCATATGGCGCTCGCGAAAGAGCGGTTCGGCCATATCGAGCAGCGCCAGCAGGCCGTCGCGGGTCAGCGGGGTCTCCGGACGGTGGCCCGTGCACTTGGCGATGAAATCCTTGAGCGAAGCGTCCAGGCGCAAGACGAAATCGGGATACTCCGCCTGCTTTCCGTCCGTGGCCAGAACGCAAGCGCCCTGGGCCCGCTGCACCCAGGGGTCCTCTGCTCCCACCTCTCCGGCCTGGACCCGGCCTAATTTGTCCCAACTATCTTCCTGGGACAGGATGCGCGTGCCGTAGCACAGGTTGCTAAAGAGAACCTCGTCGACAGTCTTACCGTAGCGGGCATCCAGGTGGGGGCTCAGGGACAGAGTGCTCATCGTCTACTGTTGGAACCGTGTTCGTCGGGTTCCTGCTCGAAGGGTATGCTCCGCACCTGGGAGAAATGGCGCCGGACACCCCAGGCGGGCTGTGGCCGTTTCGGCTTCGGCACACCCTTTGAGTTCCCGGCGACCGGGGGTATGAGGAACTCCTAAGAGAGGTAAGAGAGACCATGTTTGCGCGTAGCGATTCTGACCATCCTATCGACCGGATCAGCTCCGGACTGATGATCGCCATCGGAGGAGAGCCCGCCGATGACATCCTGACCCTGATCGATCAGCAACGACAGGTGGTCGAGCGCGAACTGACCGCCGTGCCCGCCCGCGCGCAGGCCCGCGGCGCCGAATTTGTCAGCAAGGCCGCGACCCAACTCGAGCAGTTGAAAGTAGCCCTGAGCAGCTACGGCGCCTGGTTGGCTTCGGCCCAGGAGAGCCTGGAGACTTACGACACCAACCGGATGGTCGAAGCTTACGAAGCCTCGCATGACATCATCCCCCTGCTGAACTCGGCCGCCGAAGAGTATTCCGCGATCTACGCGGCCTACGGCCCCTACAACTCCATCCCCGCCAACGGGCTGGACCGACTGGCCGACGGCATCATCTCGGGCGAGGTGCAGCCTCCGGCCTGGGCCGAGATGTGCGACTACTACGCCAACGGTTTGCACCAGAAGGCCGACTCGGTCCGCTCGGTCAACCTGCCCGGCAAGTCGTTCTTGATCGACGGCTATGAGGCGGCCTCGCAGGCGGCCGCCAATCTGGCCCAGTACGACCCTCGCCTGAAGCCAAATCTGGCCGCTCCGCTGCAGCACCTCGACTACGGTCTGCACGCGACCGAGGCGCTGGAAAAGCTGATGAGCGAATCGACCAGCGCCCCCACCGCCATCGCGGTGACCAACGTGCTGGCTGCCATCGTCTCGGGCTACCAGGCGGGAAGCGTTCCCAAGGCCGCCTTTGACGCCGCGCTCGACGACTACAGCGAGATCATGGACGGCTTCTCCGAGACGTTCGAGGCCTCGGTCTCGCGCCCCATCGACTCGGTGCTGGTGCAGGACGAGATCCCTCGCACGCTGGACTGGCTGGACGCCCACTACGCCGCCGTCGAAGAACTGGTCGCCGCCAGTGAAGGCGACGACCGCGAATCCATGACCGAAGCGCTCGCCGCCCTGGTCGAAACCGCCGGGAAACTCGACGAATCCCGCAACGTTTACGCCGCGGCGCTGCAGCACGAGAATCAAGTTCTGTGTCCGGCCTGCAGCCGTTCGAACCCTCCGGAGAACCGACTCTGCGAAGCCTGTGGAGCGGTCCTGCCGCGTTCGGCCGACGCTTCCTCGCTGGCCTCTTCGACCTTCTCGGTCATGGCCAGCCAGCAGGTTCTCGAAGAGAACAAGCAGATGGAGATGACCGAGAACGTCGCCCGCCTGTTCGACGCTTGCGACGCCGTCGCGGTCGGCCAGATGAGCGAGCACGACTTCCTCGCCGAAGTCAATCTGGCCCGTTCGGGTCTGACCGAATTCGCTCAGGAACTCGACGAGGTGGCGGATATGCTGATGGACCGCAAGTCGTTCACCGACGAAGCCTGGGCCGTCTGGGAAACCCAACATCTGCCCCACCTCGAAGACGCCGCGCAGGGCTACGTGCACGGCCTGAACGAGGCCAACTCGGGACTCGATTCTATGGCCCACTTCCTGGAAGACCCCAACGACCAGCATCTGGTCAGCGGTATCCGCCAGGTCTGGGAAGGGTTAGGCATCGTGCACCGCGCCGCGCTGTCGATGCAGACCTACTCGCGCATGCTCGACGACGTGATGAGCGAAGCCCGCGCCGACGGACTGATCACCACCGAAGGGTAAGGCGAAAAAACTTCTGAGCTGAAGTATAAATTTTTCGCGCTACGACCGTATAGGGTCTCCGAAAGGAGGCCCTTATTTTATGCTGGAGTACGACCTATCCTAGTAGGTATATACCCCGCCCCACCCCCCCGGAAGTCATCTCATAGTCTACAGATTTGTCTAAAGAGTCATGTTAGCTTGGAATTATCGGGGGAATTGCGCCTGCCAGAGCTTCTGCTTCCTTCAGATGGATTGACTATAGGGTGATCTTTGTATGTTGACGAAAGAAATCCAATGATGGTTCCATTCCGATCTCACCAAAATAGGAGAAGGCCTGGAGCCTTCAGCCTCGTCGAAGTCCTGATCGCCATGGGGGTGATCGCCGTAGGAATGCTGGCCTTGATGTCCGTTTTCGTGGCCGGCCAGCGCGCCAACACCTACGGCGCCAACCTGTCGGCGGCTACGAACCGCGCGAGGCAAATGATGGAGCTGGTTAGGTCCAATGGACTCGCCTTCAATACGGGAGCCATTCCGCCGGGCCCCAATTCGGGACTCAACGACGGCACAAAAAAGGTAGCACTTGACAGCAGTCCCCCCACTCAGTTCAGCACGCTTTTTAAGTATGCTGACGCGACAGACCCTACAACTGGGCAGGAATCGGAAGGAGACAGTAGCCAGGCTCTGGCCGTTTCGCGTTTCAAGCGGAATATCGTCACTACTCGAGCCTCCAATGACAGTAAAAGCTATCTCTACAACCTGCTGCAGATGAAGGTGACCGTCTACTGGGAAGAGCGGGGCACCGAACGGTCTGTGACCGTCACCTCGCTCCTGAAGCAAGGGGGCACCTAGGATGCGCCAGCGAGAGTCCGGCTTCAGCATTCCCGAACTGATGATCGTGATGACTTTGACTATCATCATGTCAGGAGTGCTGGTGCTGATGTATACCCAGTCGGAACTAAGCTTGAGCCGCGGTGTCACCTTGACGACGCTAGAGCAAACCGGTCGCATCGCGGCCGGACGAATCATACCTAAGATTACCAGCGCGGTTCCAAGGCCTCCGATGGACCTGAACGGCGATGGCGACGCTAACGACGTCGATCCATATGAGCCTACCACAGCGATCCTTCGTCCGCTGGCGCCAGCGCTGAACGCGCCTCCTACTCAGTACCGGGAAATCGTACTTTATTCCATCAGGCCTTATGTCCAGCGTCAGCTACGCCAGACTGAGGATCTCAATTTTAATCCCAGGACTGCTACCCACCTTCCTTACCGTATCTTCGCCAATCGGACGCAAGACGCCAAGGCACCTGGGGGGTTTAAGTGCGACGTCTTTATTGACGGTGATACCCCCGGGAACCCTAATGACGATATTAATCTCGTCCGCAACCTTTTCGACCTGACCTTCGAGCGAGAGGTCGACAACGTTATCCGACTGACGGTCGATGTCAGAGGTTTCTCTCGCCGCGCCATCGGTGGACGAACCGAACTATCTCGCCGCTACGTCACTCGAGTTTATCTGCCGATATTCACCCACTCACCCGGAGGAACCTAGATGAAGATCCCTAGCCCCGCCCGTAAGAGCAACCAGGGTTCGATCCTGCTCCTGACCTTGTTCTTCATGATCCTCATTTCGCTGCTGGCAGTGGCCTTCTGGAAGATCATACCCGTCGATCTTCACTCCGCCCAGCGTCACAAGGACGACACTCGCGCCTACTATGCCGCCGACGCTGGTGTGGTGGATACGATGGGCTTTCTATCTGCAGCCACCACGGCCGGCAATGTGGACCAACTCTTCGCCGACTCTGGAAGCACTGACTCCGCAGGTGACAAATTTATCACGAGGACAGGAAAACTGGACGGCATCGACTGGACGGCGACCGTCACCCCTGGTCCAGATACCTACGGTCACCATGCGATGACCAGTCAGAACCCGCTCCGGGTCTACCGCATCGACTGCACAGCTTTGATTGGTCCTACTAAGTATCGAAGCGTTACCGCGTGGCTCTCTCAGGATTCCTTCGCAGAGGACAACTGGCTGGTCGGCCAAGGAGCGGGTGGTAACGCTCTCTGGCTGAACTTCGCCACTTTCCGCCTCGGGGGTTCGTACCACACTAACGACTATTTGCGACTGAACATCCCCACCAGTGCCTGGTGGAGTCAGATGGTCGGTTCGGCCGTGGGCGGTAGCCTAACCTCGTCCAAAAACGGCAAGACGCAGGACGAGCGCGCCAAGGATGGGGTGCTCTACAACAACTGGGACGCTTCCATGCTTCCCTTCGACTCCTCCGGAGGCGCTGTCCAAGGTAGATATGAGAAGATTAGCGCAAAAGGCAAAACTGGGATTCAAGCCGGGGTGGCGGAAAAAACGCTGCCGTCCAGCACCGATAGCGTAGCCTTCGGAGCCTGGGGAGCTACTCCGCCAGTCCCTGGGACGCTGGCAGCCAGCGGCGCGGTCTTCGGCTCTAATAGCGTCAATGTCCGGATCAACGGAGCAACGGCGGGCGGTGACGCCAAAAACGGACTATTTATCGAAGGAAACGTGGACCAGATCGACCTGGACCTCGTCAATGAGAAAGGCAACCTGCTCACCGGCACGATTGCCGCCGGAACCAAGGTCAACCAGAGAGTCCGCATCGATCAGGGCAACAACGAGGTCGATGTCATCTATGTGACCGACACCTATGAACTTCCCGCTGGCTCGAAAGTCAACGGCAGCAATATCACGGCCAAGCAGACGCTCCTGGGTTCCGCGAACAACGGTAAGGGGTTTACCGTCGTCAAAAAGTCCGGTGTCAACGAATTTGTGGTCTATAAAGACCAGACCAACGGTGCGATCTATTCTACCGGCGACATCAACGGACTCCGTGGGGTCACCATGGGCCGTCGTACGATCGCCACGCTGACCGGTAAAGACTCGACCTCGGGCGAGATGAACAATGACAAGCGTATCACCATCACCGGTGAATTGACTTACGCTGGTACCACCAGAGGCCAGGTGCCCGCCAGTTCCAAGGACCAACTGGGACTCATCGCTTACGCTGTCAAGATGGGCGACGCTCAGGCCAGTGCGGCCCCGAGTGCCAGCGACAATCAAGACGGCAAGATGTGGCCTCCGCGCAACACAACCTCCCCAACCAACCCTCTGTACCTCTACTGCTCGATTTTCGCGGGCCGGAACAAAGACCCGCGCCAGAACGCCAGCGATGCCGTGACCACTGCGGGCGGCTTCGGGGTTAACAGCTACACCAGCACGGCTCTAGGCCCTGGCCAGATGAAAATGTACGGCTCTCTTACCGAGGGGATCCGCCTGGCCAAGGGTCAGTTCGACCAGGCGACGGGTAATGGCACCTCCGGATACCAGTACAACTTTCAGGAGGACCCCTGGCTCAAAGAGATCCAGCCGCCGTTTTTCCCATCTCTGCCAAACTACGGGGTCGTTTCCTGGGAAGAGAAGTCGGTCTTCGCCTACTAATGGTCAAGGCTGGGTCTCTCCCTTCAAGAGCCCTCCCCAAGGCGTCGCGGCCTGCTCGCGCCCTTGTGGGGGCGGCTCTTTTGTGTTTCCTGGGCTGTGCTTCGGGACAGCCGGGCCCGCCCTCGGCTAGCGCTTCGCCCGGGGCTTCCTCGACGGTGCCCGAAGAGGCCAGCGCCTCCCCCTCGGCCCCGGAAGCTGTCGCCGAGGCGCCCGCTCTCGAACCAGTCCCGGCGGGACCGATCGCCATCACCAGCGGCCCTCCGGTCGAGCCAGGTCAAAAGATTGCCGAATACGTCGCCTACACGGACACGGCGGCCTTCCCCGTGGCGCTTCGCGAGAACCTCGCCAAGAAAAGCGTCGCGCTGGCCGAGACCCAGATCCAGGCCCAAGCCTATTCGGGCGGCCAGATGAAAGAGCTTGCCCCCAACTTCTGGACGCTCGCGGCCGACCCCAAAAAGCTCGAATCCGCCGGCCCCTCGGGCGAGAAGAATCGGGTCAAGGCCGCCCCCGGCCTGCTCTACTTCGACGGCAAGAGCCAATTGGGCTTTACCATCGCCGACCCGGTCTCTCCCCCCGCCGGCTGGATCTGCATCGGCCAGGTTCAGATCCCGGGAGAAGTCGTCGCCGGTTGGAAGGCCGGAGACGCCAAAGCCACCAACGTCAACTCACTCAGCTATCCGTCAAACTAGTCCGGGCTAAGCCGACACGGTGGCCGACAGGTACTCGCCCGTCAGGTCCACGGCGGCCAGGCGGGCCAGTTCGACTTTGGCTAGCTCCCACTGGCCCTGTCGGCGGTAGAGGCGGCCCAGCGCCAGGCGAATGCGCAGCGAGAACAGTTTGTCCTCGGCCAAGCGCAGGGCGCGCCGGACCAGTTTGATGGCCGTCTTGGGATCGCCGGTGCTCTCCCTGGCCATAGCTTCGGTCCAGTAGTGGCGATAGTCCGACGGCTGCAGTTTCTTGCCCACCGCAGCGTGGGCCATCGCCGCCTCCCATCGCTCCGCCTTCAGGCATAACTCTCCGCACAAGCCGCGCAGGTAGGACTGTCCGTCGCTCGGAATCGACGGGTCGTCGCAGAGCGGCTCCAGGAGTTCGAGCGCGGGAAGGGGCTGCTCCAACTTCTGGTAGCAGCTTCCCATATAATAGGCCGCTTCCAGCGGATGGTCGTCTTTTAATGCTTCCAGCGCCGCGATCGCCTCCTCATAGCGGTGACAGCGGTACAGAGTGGTGGCGTGGTCCAGAGCGTTGGCGGCGTAGCCTGGCGGCGCGGGGCCCTCGAGGAACGGGTCGGCCAGACGCCGCTCCACCGTCGGAGTATAGCCGCCCTTGACCGAATAGGCCACCGTGGTGGCCAGCGAATCCCAGGTCCGCACCGCTGCGGCGACCTCGTCCGGCTCCCACCAGACCTGGCCGTCCTCGGTCAGGAAATAGTCGATGTCGACATCGACCAGCACGGGTTCTCCCGGCGGGATCAAGGTCTCCCAGGTGCCGACCTCGATGGGGATGCCCAGCACCTCTCCCACCACCCGGTCGTCTTCCACCCACAGAA